>NZ_JBHVTL010000073.1:0-1031 GCF_042884635.1 Kitasatospora sp. NPDC058115 | reverse complement strand
CTGAGGACAAGCCCTCGGCCTATTAGTACCGGTCAACTCCACCCCTCACAGGGCTTCCATATCCGGCCTATCAACCCAGTCGTCTACTGGGAGCCTTACCCTCTCAAGGAGGTGGGAGTGCTCATCTCGAAGCAGGCTTCCCGCTTAGATGCTTTCAGCGGTTATCCCTCCCGAACGTAGCCAACCAGCCATGCCCTTGGCAGAACAACTGGCACACCAGAGGTTCGTCCGTCCCGGTCCTCTCGTACTAGGGACAGCCCTTCTCAACACTCCTACGCGCACAGCGGATAGGGACCGAACTGTCTCACGACGTTCTAAACCCAGCTCGCGTACCGCTTTAATGGGCGAACAGCCCAACCCTTGGGACCTACTCCAGCCCCAGGATGCGACGAGCCGACATCGAGGTGCCAAACCATCCCGTCGATATGGACTCTTGGGGAAGATCAGCCTGTTATCCCCGGGGTACCTTTTATCCGTTGAGCGACGGCGCTTCCACAAGCCACCGCCGGATCACTAGTCCCTACTTTCGTACCTGCTCGACCCGTCAGTCTCACAGTCAAGCTCCCTTGTGCACTTACACTCAACACCTGATTGCCAACCAGGCTGAGGGAACCTTTGGGCGCCTCCGTTACCCTTTAGGAGGCAACCGCCCCAGTTAAACTACCCACCAGACACTGTCCCTGATCCGGATCACGGACCCAGGTTAGACATCCAGCACGACCAGAGTGGTATTTCAACGACGACTCCACCATGACTGGCGTCACGGCTTCAAAGTCTCCCACCTATCCTACACAAGCCGAACCGAACACCAATATCAAGCTATAGTAAAGGTCCCGGGGTCTTTCCGTCCTGCTGCGCGAAACGAGCATCTTTACTCGTAATGCAATTTCACCGGGCCTATGGTTGAGACAGTCGAGAAGTCGTTACGCCATTCGTGCAGGTCGGAACTTACCCGACAAGGAATTTCGCTACCTTAGGATGGTTATAGTTACCACCGCCGTTTACTGGCGCTTAAGTTCTCAGCTTCGCCC
>NZ_JBHVTL010000072.1:0-1175 GCF_042884635.1 Kitasatospora sp. NPDC058115 | reverse complement strand
CTCTTAACCTCTTATTTTAACTTTTTCTTCTCGTTGGTTGTGTTTCTGGATCCCCAATATTGCGTCTTTGTGGAACTTTTGCATGCGGATAATCCCATATTTGGCCATCCCTCAATCCCCAATTTTGACCACTGTTCTTAGGGCGAGGATACCACAACTTTAGATTTGGTGTAACGCACTACACCAATTTTTCATCTTCGATAAAATTGGGAGCGCGCTCTACGAGGTAGGCGGTCGGATTCCTCCCTGTGTTTGGCTTCGCCAAAATGAAAAAAGACATCCTCAACGGATGCCCTTTTTCATCAAGACCGTGGACGCCGTCCACCACCTGTAAGGGGAACTCTTCCCCTTAACCCCATCCTAAAAACTCCCCCAACCCCCTCACTTTTTTGAGGGGGCTCCCTCGCCGGTTGGCGTCAAACAAACGCGTTTGTTTGAGTGCCAAGAGGGTCCTGGTGTGGAAAGCTTGTCAATTCCTTAATGCTCCCTACGGTCCGCTTACCATTGACAAGCGCGGAATATAGTACTCTTATTCCTTATAAAACTCTTTTATTCACTTGCCCAAACCAATTGCTAATCCTACTGCACTACCTATTCCAAGGCCTAGGGCGAGATTATCAAAAAGTAAACCAAAAATAGCCCCAAAAGCCAACCCTAGACATATTCCAATTCCTGTTGTTATCCTTTCTTTTTTATCATCAGACAAAAAATATCCCCCCGTTCGAAATTAGAGAATACTCATAACAAAGACCGCCCATTATGTATCAGTGTATAAGGCGGTCTTGATTATATGTATGCTACATGTTTATTCTCAAATTCCCGACATTATTCCCCACGAAATTACATTATTTCCAAAACTCCCACCACTTCTTTTTATCTTCAGCAGCAGCAAGTTGTTTTCTCGTTTCTTGGATTTCACGTATATGGCTCATACTTTGCTGATCCATACGTTCCACAAGCTTTTTATTAAAATCCATTTGTTCATTTAATTGCTTTTTTATCTCCTCAAGACTTTGAGCCATATCATCAATTTTATCTTTGAATTCATGGGCTTGCACGGCCATTTGTGCTGGTTGCATGGGGGGCGTTCCTGTACGTGTGCCATAACGCTCCACTACTTCTAAACACGCGGTTTCTTTGGTTTTTCGTTGGACTTTTACAAGTTGTTTAAACAG
>NZ_JBHVTL010000071.1:0-2740 GCF_042884635.1 Kitasatospora sp. NPDC058115 | reverse complement strand
CAATACCCCCGCGCCAACCCCACACCCGCCACATACACCTCACCCACCACCCCCACCGGCACCGGATTCAAGAACCCGTCCAACACAAACACCCGCTTGTTCGCGACCGGCCGGCCCACGACGTCCTCGGCCCGCTCCGCCCAGTCCTCCCCGGCGTACCGGAAGGTGGAGGTCATCGTGCACTCGGTGGGGCCGTACTGGTTCACCAGCCGGCCGGGCAGCGCGGGCGCGCCCCGCCGGGCGGCGAGGCGCAGGCTCTCTCCGGCGGCCACCGTCAGCCGCACCGACGCCAGGTAGTGCTCCGCATCGGGGACGGCCATGATCTCCCGCAGCTGCGAGGGGACCACGCTGAGCAGCACCTCCACCCGGTGCCGGGCGATGCAGGCGGCGATCGCGGCCGGGTCGAACGGCCCCGTCCGGTCGAGGAGCACCGCCGTGGCACCGCAGGTCAGCGGCCCGAGCAGATCCCGCACCGAGGCGTCGAAGGCGATCGACGCCAGCTGCAGCACCCTGGTCCCGGGGGTGACGCGGTACTCGGAGGTGATGAACCGGAGGTACGCCGAGACGCCTCCGTGCTGGACGGCGACGCCCTTCGGGAGGCCGGTGGATCCCGAGGTGTACACCACGTAGGCGAGGTTGGCCGGTCCGGCCCACGGCGCCGGGTCGTCGTCGGAGCGGGCGGCGACGGCCCGCCGGTCCCCGTCGTCGTCCAGGCAGAGGGCGGGGACGTCGACGGCGAGCCGCTCGCGCAGGTGCCGCTGGGTGACGAGCAGCGGCGCCCCGGTGTCGGCGAGGACGTCCCGCAGGCGCCGGGTCGGGTGGGCGGGGTCCAGCGGCACGTAGGCGGCGCCGGACTTGAGGATGCCGAGCAGGCCGACGACCAGCTCCGCCGACCGCTCGACGCAGAGCCCGACCGGTGTCTCGGGCGCTGCGCCGAGGGTCCTGAGGTGGTGGGCGAGCCGGTTGGCCCGCCGGTTGAGCTCGCCGTAGGTCAGCACCTCGTCCCCGACGACCACCGCGGCGGCGTCGGGTGTGCGGGCGGCCTGCTCCTCGAAGAGCTCGTGCACGCAGCGGTCGCTCGGCGCGGGTGCGGCGGTGTCGTTCCACTGCTCCAGCAGCAGCCGCTCGGCACCGGTGAGGACGGGCAGCCCGGAGAGCCGGCGGTCCGGGTCGGCCGCGATCCCGGCCAGCAGCTCATTGAGGTTCCCCGCCAGCCGCGCGACGGTGCCGGGCTCGAACAG
The DNA here is from genome assembly GCF_042884635.1 of Kitasatospora sp. NPDC058115. NCBI lineage: Bacteria > Bacillati > Actinomycetota > Actinomycetes > Kitasatosporales > Streptomycetaceae > Kitasatospora > Kitasatospora sp. NPDC058115. Next base: position 1,499 of record NZ_JBHVTL010000071.1, on the reverse strand, counting down.
GTCCGTGCTGTACTCGAACAGGCAGTCCAGCCGTCCGTCCCGTTCCCGCACCGAGAGGGTCAGGTCGAACTTGGCCACCGAGGCCGCGAAGTCCATCGGGGCCGCCGTCGTGCCCGCGAGCTCGAAGGGCACCACCGGGGTGTTCTGGAAGAGGAACATCACCTGGAACAGCGGGTGGCGGCTCAGGTCGCGCTCCGGGCGCAGTTCCTCCACCAGGCGCTCGAACGGCAGGTCCTGGTGGTCGTAGGCGGCCAGCGCCCGTTCCCGGACCTGCGCCAGCAGCCGGGTGAACGACGGGTTCCCGGTCAGGTCCGCCCGCATCACCAGGGTGTTCACGAAGAACCCGACGAGCCCCTCGGTGTCGGCGTGGTTGCGGTTGGCGATCGGGGTGCCCACCGCGATGTCCTGCTGCCCGCACTGGCGGGAGAGCAGCACCTGGAAGGCGGCCAGCAGGGTCATGAACATGGTCGCGCCCTCCCGCCGGGACAGCGCGCCCAGCGCCGAGGCCACCTGCGGGGGGACGGTGAACTCGTACTCGGCGCCCCGGCCGGAGCGCACCGCCGGCCGCGGGTGGTCGGCGGGCAGCTCCAACGGCGTCAGGCCGCTCAACCGCTCGCGCCAGTAGTCCAGCTGGCGGTCGAGGATCTCGCCCCGGAGCCACTCCCGCTGCCCGACCGCGAAGTCGGCGTACTGGACCGGCAGCGGTGCGAGCGGCGAGGGCCGGCCCTCGCGCAGGGCCGCGTACAGCGCGGCGAGCTCGCGGGTGAGCACCCCCATCGACCATCCGTCGGCGGCGATGTGGTGCACCACCAGGACCAGGACGTGGTCGCCGCCGGGCAGCCGCAGCAGCCGGCCGCGCAGCAGCGGGGCCGCACTCAGGTCGAACGGCCGGGTCCCTTCGGCCCGCACCGCCGCCGCCAGCTCCGCCTCCGCCCGCTCGGCCGGCAGCCCGCTCAGATCGGTCACCGCCAGCACCGGCCCGACCCGCTCCTCGATCACCTGCACCGGCGCACCGGCCACGGCCTCGAACCCGGTGCGCAGCACCTCGTGCCGGGCGACGAGCTCCGAAAGTGCCCGCTCCAGCGCATCCGGGTCCAGTTCCCCGGTGAGCCGCAGGGCCCGCATGAGCAGGTACTCGGTGCTGTCCGGGGCGAGCTGGTCCAGGAACCAGAGCCGTTCCTGCGCGAAGGACGGCGGGAGCGCCCCCCGCCTCGGCACCGGCCGGATGGCGGGCATGCCCGCCGCGACGACGCCGCCGGCCCGCACCGCGTCCGCCAGTCCGGCCACGGTCGGGGCGGTGAACAGGCTGTGCACCCCGAGGCCGGAGCCGAACTCCTTCCGCAGCCGGGAGATCACCCTGGTCGCCAGAAGGGAGTGGCCGCCGAGTTCGAAGAAGTTGTCCTGCGCCCCGACCCGGTCCACCCCCAACACCTGCGCCCAGACCCGCGCGATCGTCTCCTGCACCGGCCCCACCGGCGCCACGAACACCCCACCCGTCA
>NZ_JBHVTL010000070.1:0-2751 GCF_042884635.1 Kitasatospora sp. NPDC058115 | reverse complement strand
TTCTTCGGCATCGGCTCGGTGGTCGCCGCGGACCTCGTGGCCCCCGACAAGAAGGCCGGCGCCATCGCCACGATGTTCACCGGCCTGACCATCGCCAACATCGTCGGCGTTCCGCTGGGCACCTTCATCGGCCAGGCCGTCGGCTGGCGCTTCACCTTCGCCGTCGTCGCCGCGCTCGGCGTGGTCGGACTGCTCGGCATCGCCAAGCTCGTCCCCGCCCTGCCCCGCCCCGAGGGGGCCCACCTGCGCCGCGAGCTCATGGCGTTCCGCAACCCCCAGGTCCTGCTCGCCATGGCGATGACCGTCCTCGGCTTCGGCGGTGTCTTCGCGGCGATCACCTACATCGCCCCGATGATGACCCAGGTCGCCGGCTACTCCGACGGCGCCGTCACCTGGCTGCTGGTCCTGTTCGGCGTCGGCATGTTCCTCGGCAACCTGCTCGGCGGCAAGTTCGCCGACCGCAAGCTGATGCCGATGCTCTACGCCTCGCTCGGCGGGCTCGCCGTCGTCCTGGCCCTGTTCACCCTCACCGCCCACAACAAGATCCTCGCCGCGGTCTCCGTGCTGCTCGTCGGGGGACTCGGCTTCGCCACCGTCCCGCCGCTGCAGAAGCGGGTCCTCGACCAGGCGCACGGCGCGCCCACCCTGGCCTCCGCCGTCAACATCGGCGCCTTCAACCTCGGCAACGCCCTCGCCGCGTGGCTCGGCGGGCAGGTCATCGCCGCCGGCCTCGGCTACACCGCCCCGAACTGGGTCGGCGCGCTGCTCGCCGGGGCCGCCCTCCTGCTGGCCGTCTGGTCCGCCGTCCTGGAGCGCCGTGCCCCCGTCCGGGAGGGCGCCGTCACCGCCGCTCCCGTCCCCGTCCACCACTGACCCGGTCCCGTTCCTTCCGGTCCAGTTCCCTTCGGTCCCGTTCCTTCCGGTCCCGTTCCTTTCAGGAGAAGCACCACCATGAGCACCACCCTCACCCCGCTGACCACCGCCGACGCCGAGACCCTCGTCGCCGCCGCCCGCCGCGCCGCCCAGGCGGCCGGGGTCGCGGTCAGCGTCACCGTCCTGGACGCGGGTGGCCACCTGCTCGCCTTCCTCCGCGACGACAGCGCCGTGCTGATCTCCGGGGAGACCAGCACCCGCAAGGCGTACACCGCCCTCCAGCTGGACGCCCCCACCGCCGACCTGGTCGACCTCGTCAAGCCGGACGGCCCGTTCCACACCCTGACCACCGCGCTTGACCGGCCGCTCCTCTTCATCGCCGGCGGCGTCCCGATCCACCGCGACGGCAAGCTCGTCGGCGCCATCGGCCTCGGCGGCGGCGCCCCCGAGCAGGACCACTCCTTCGCCACCGCCGCGCTGACGGCCCTCGCCCGGTGACCCGGACCCCGCAGGAGGTCTTCGCCGACCACGGGCAGCGCCTGGGCACGGGGGACCTCGACCACATCGCCGGGAACTACACCGAGGACGCCGTCCTCATCACCCCCCAAGGCGCGTTCCGCGGCCACGACGGGGTCCGGCGGGTCATCGGCCGCCTCCTGGCCGACCTCCCGGACGCCGACTGGCAGCTGGACCCGCAGTTCGCGGACGGGGTGCTGTTCCTCCAGTGGACCGCCGCCACCGCCACGCACCAGATCACCGACGGCACCGACACCTTCGTCTTCCGCGACGGACTCATCGGCGCCCAGACCGTCCGCTACACCCTCACCGACCGCCCTCTCTGAAAGTGCGCACCATGAACAACCCCGTCATCCCCACCGTGAAGCTCAACAACGGCGTCGAGATCCCCCAGCTCGGCTTCGGCGTCTTCCAGGTCCCCGACGACCAGACCACCGCCGCCGTCACCGCCGCCCTGGAGGCCGGCTACCGCAGCATCGACACCGCCGCGATCTACGGCAACGAGAGCGGCGTCGGCCGCGCCCTGGCCGCCTCCGGTCTGCCGCGCGAGGAGCTGTTCGTCACCACCAAGCTGTGGAACGCCGACCAGGGTTACGACGCCACGCTGCGCGCCTTCGACGCCAGCCTCGCCAAGCTCGGCCTGGAGCAGATCGACCTCTACCTGATCCACTGGCCCACCCCGGCCCGCGACCTCTACGCGGACTCCTGGCGGGCCGTCGAGCGCCTCGCCGCCGAGGGCCGCATCCGCGCCGCCGGCGTCTCCAACTTCCAGCCCGCCCACCTCCAGCGCCTGCTGGACGACAGCGAGCTGGTCCCGGCCGTGAACCAGGTCGAGCTGCACCCCGGCCTCCAGCAGTCCGAGCTGCGCGCCTTCCACGCCGCGCACGGCATCGCCACCGAGGCCTGGAGCCCGCTCGCCCAGGGCGCCGTCCTGGACGACCCGGCGATCACCGCGATCGCCGCCCGCACCGGCAAGTCCGCCGCCCAGGTGGTGCTGCGCTGGCACCTCCAGCTCGGCAACATCGTCATCCCGAAGTCCGTCACCCCGGCGCGCATCCGCCAGAACCTGGACGTCTTCGACTTCCGGCTGACCGACGAGGACATGGCCGCCATCGCCGCCACCGACCGCGGCCTGCGCACCGGCCCGCACCCGGACCAGTTCAACTGACCGACCCCGCACCCCCGGAAGCCCGCTGCGGGCCGGCCCGGGCCGGGCGCGCCCCCCCCGGGGGGGCCCGGGGGCCCCCCGCCGGGCGGGGGGCGGGGGGGGCCGGGACCGGGGGGTGCGGCGCTACCGCGTCACGGGCAGAGGCGGCCGGGGCGGCACTCGGGGTCGACCGGGCCCGTGCCGCCGGGGCGGTA
>NZ_JBHVTL010000069.1:1624-3062 GCF_042884635.1 Kitasatospora sp. NPDC058115 | reverse complement strand
AGCTAACCGGTCCCCTTAACGTTCCAGCACCGGGCAGGCGTCAGTCCGTATACATCGCCTTACGGCTTCGCACGGACCTGTGTTTTTAGTAAACAGTCGCTTCTCGCTGGTCTCTGCGGCCACCCCCAGCTCAGACAGCAAGTGCCGTCACCAGGAATGGCCCCCCTTCTCCCGAAGTTACGGGGGCATTTTGCCGAGTTCCTTAACCATAGTTCACCCGAACGCCTCGGTATTCTCTACCTGACCACCTGAGTCGGTTTGGGGTACGGGCCGCCATGAAACTCGCTAGAGGCTTTTCTCGACAGCATAGGATCATCCACTTCACCACAATCGGCTCGGCATCAGGTCTCAGCCTTAATGTGAGGCGGATTTGCCTACCTCACGGCCTACACCCTTACCCCGGGACAACCACCGCCCGGGCTGGACTACCTTCCTGCGTCACCCCATCGCTCACCTACTACCCCGTTGGGTCACCGGCTCCACCACGTCCCTTCGTCCGAAGACTCCAGGCCGGCTTCACGGGCTTAGCATCAAGAGGTTCAGCGCTGGCGCTTCAAAGCGGGTACGGGAATATCAACCCGTTGTCCATCGACTACGCCTGTCGGCCTCGCCTTAGGTCCCGACTTACCCTGGGCAGATCAGCTTGACCCAGGAACCCTTGGTCAATCGGCGCAAGAGTTTCCCACTCTTGTATCGCTACTCATGCCTGCATTCTCACTCGTATACCGTCCACGACTGGTTTCCACCGCCGCTTCACCCGGCACACGACGCTCCCCTACCCATCACAGCAACCGTTAGGTCTTCACGCTGCAATGACACGACTTCGGTGATGTGCTTGAGCCCCGCTACATTGTCGGCGCGGAATCACTTGACCAGTGAGCTATTACGCACTCTTTCAAGGGTGGCTGCTTCTAAGCCAACCTCCTGGTTGTCTCTGCGACTCCACATCCTTTCCCACTTAGCACACGCTTAGGGACCTTAGTCGGTGTTCTGGGCTGTTTCCCTCTCGACCATGGAGCTTATCCCCCACAGTCTCACTGCCACGCTCTCACTTACCGGCATTCGGAGTTTGGCTAAGGTCAGTAACCCGGTGAGGCCCATCGCCTATCCAGTGCTCTACCTCCGGCAAGAAACACGTGACGCTGCACCTAAATGCATTTCGGGGAGAACCAGCTATCACGGAGTTTGATTGGCCTTTCACCCCTAACCACAGGTCATCCCCCAGGTTTTCAACCCTGGTGGGTTCGGTCCTCCACGAAGTCTTACCTCCGCTTCAACCTGCCCATGGCTAGATCACTCCGCTTCGGGTCTTGGGCATGCAACTCAACCGCCCTATTCGGACTCGCTTTCGCTACGGCTACCCCACACGGGTTAACCTCGCTACACACCGCAAACTCGCAGGCTCATTCTTCAAAAGGCACGCAGTCACGGCCCCCGT
>NZ_JBHVTL010000068.1:1775-3294 GCF_042884635.1 Kitasatospora sp. NPDC058115 | reverse complement strand
CCCGGCCGGGGGCGAGCCTCGCGGAGACCGCGCCGCCCCCCTTCGCCCCCGGGGCGGGGTCCCGTACCGGCCGGAGGCCCCCCACGGACGCGTGGGGGCCCTCCGGCCGTCCGCGGGCCCGACGGGGGCACACCGCCGCGCCCGTCGTCCCGTGCGAGGAACGTCCGAAATCATGCGCCCGGACCATGCGCCCGGAGCGCCGTTCCGCGGCGCCCGTGCCCGCCGTCCCCGCGCGCCGGGCGCGCGGGGACGGGGGCCGCGGGGTCAGTCGTCCGGGTCCTCGTCGTCGTAGACCTCGCTCACGTCGAAGCGGCAGATCAGCAGCTGCGGATCGGCGTGCTCGAAGGGCTCCGGCAGCCACTCCCCCGGCTCGCTCGGCTCGGCGGCCGCCACCCAGAGCGTGGAGTCGGCCTCCTCCAGCCCGAACTCCTCGCTGCGGGCGGCGATCTCGTCCGGCTCGAACTCGCCGAACAGCACGCCGATCGCGGCGTTCACCCCGCCGCCGTCCTCACCCCCGCCGGGGGTCAGCGAGTCGTCCAGCCGCTCCGCCTGGGCGCGCAGCCGCTTCGGGTCGACGACGTGGTAGTCGCGGCGGATCAGCACGCTGATCGCCTCGGGCTGTTCGGGGCCGTGGTACCCGCCCGGGCCCTCGTCGCCGGGGACCTCGAAGGGGGTGACCTCGTCGTAGACCTCGTACAGGAGCTGGTCGTACGCGATGGCCGCCGTCGCGAGCTGCTCGTAGGCGGTGGACACAGCGGAATCGTCCGCTGCGCTGTGGCTTGACACCGCTTCCAGATGACGGTCGATGGCGGCCTTGACCGCCTCGGCGGCGGCGCGTACCTCGGCAATGGTGGGCTGCGCGGCATCAGACATGGAGCAGACGCTATCTCCCCTCGGTGCCGGTACGCACAGCGGTTGTCACCTACACCCGCGATTTCACCGCAACTTCCCCCGCGATGTCCGTTCCGCGTGGTTCTGTCCCCCGGGGTGCCGCCCCGCGGCGCGCGCCCGGCGCCCGCGTGTCCGTCCGCGCGGGCCCGTCCGGGTGCCGCTTCGCCCGGCGCGCCGCGGGTATGCCGACCCCAGGGGCAACGGAACTGATGCGCTGTCAGTGCGACGCGCTCCCGGGCGGCCGAAAATACCCGGGCCCGTTGTCGGAGGCAGGCCGTAGGCTTGCTCGCAGGCGTCCCACAGGAGGAGCGTTTTGACCCCACCGAAGCCCGTCCGGCAGCCGGAGTACGAGTACCAGTCGCTGCGCATGCCGCGCGGAACGTCCCGCAACGCGGCACGCCAACTACTCACCGATCACGCCGAGTACGGGCACTGGGAGCTGGACAGGCTCCGCCTGTTCCCGGACGGCAGCCGCACGGTGCTGCTGCGCCGGCGGATCATCCGGCAGGTCAGGAGCTGGTGACGGCGGACGCGGGGGGGGGCGGCCCCCCCCCCCCCCCGGGGGGGGGGGGGCCCCCCCGCGAAGAAAGCGGGCCCGGCGGGGCGCGGGGGGGGGGGTGGGAGCCCG
>NZ_JBHVTL010000068.1:0-1765 GCF_042884635.1 Kitasatospora sp. NPDC058115 | reverse complement strand
CGCCCGTGGTGGGGCGGGCCCGGCGTCCCCGCGGCCCGGCCGGGGGGGGGGCCCGGGGCCGGCGGGGGGGCCCGCCCCCCCCCGCGTCCGGTGCGTCCGGTCAGCCCCCGGTGATCAACGGGCGCCGGCGCGGGCGCGGCGGTAGAGGACACCGCCGCCGATCAGCAGGGCCAGGCCGGCCGCGCCGAGCAGCTCGGTGTTGCCGGCGCCGGTGGCGGCCAGCTGCCGGCCGGTCTCCTCGACGGCCGGGGCCTGCGCGTGCGCCACGGCGGGACGCACCGGGGCGGCCTCGGCCGGGGCGGCCGCCCGGGGGGTGCCCTGGGCGGGGTCGTCGGCGCTCTGGGTGACCGGCGGCGCGGGCGGCGGCGCGTTGTGCGGGGCGTGCTCCTCCGGGCAGTCCTCCTGCGGCGCCGCGGGCTTGACGGGCGCCGGGGCGGCCGCGGTGACGCAGGTGTTGCCGTAGGCCGGGTTGAGGGCGCCGACCACGTCCACCGAGTTGCCGCAGGCGTTGACCGGGACGTGCACCGGGGCCTGGACGCTGTTGCCGGAGATCACGCCGGGCGAGCCGGTGGCCGTACCGGAGGCGGTGGCCCCCGAGGCCGCCGAACCCGCGCCCGCCGCGCCCGAACCCGCCTGACCGCCGCCCGCCTGACCGCCACCCGTGTGGGCGCCTCCGGTCTGGGCGCCTCCGGACGGTGCACCTCCGGACGGGGCGCCGCCCTGGTGGCCGCCGCCGGTCTGGACACCGCCCGGGTGCCCGCCGCCGGTCTGGGCGCCACCGGTGTGGGTGCCGCCCGCGTGCGCCCCGCCGGCGGGGCGCCCGGAGGAGTTGGCGCAGTTGTTGCCGAAGGCCGGGTTCAGCAAGCCGATCACGTCGATCGTGTTGCCGCAGGCATTGATCGGCACTTCGATCGGCACCTGCACCGAGTTGCCGGAGGCGACGCCCGGCGAGCCTGCCGCGACACCCTCCGCGCCGGCGCCCGCGTAGGCGTAGCCGGCGGTCGAGGCCAGCACACTGCCGGTGGCCACGGCCGTGAGGAGCCCCTTCTTGGCTGCGTTCCTCATATTTTCCCCTGACATTTCGAGACGACGTGACGACCCTCCGAAAGTCGGAATTTCCGAATAGGTGGAGAGGTCCTCGCTGCATGGGAGAGAACGAAGGAACCCCCAGGGAGGTTGGCCGGTTCAACCACCATTCACCCTTTCGAGGGATGCCGCGACACATTCACGGGGCGCGCCGAAAGAACAAGCGCCCCCGGCACGGCGCGCACGCCGTCCGGGGGCCCGGCTCAACGACCGAGATGGGCTCAGACGTTGAAGCAGGTGTTGCCGAACGCCGGGTTCAGCACGCCGACCACGCTGATGGTGTTGCCGCACACGTTGACCGGGATGTGCACCGGGATCTGGATCTGGTTGCCGGACACCACGCCCGGGGAGCCGGCGGCCACGCCCTCGGCACCGGCCCCGCCGTGGGCGGAGGCGGCACCCGTGACGGCGAGCACCAGGCCGCCGGCGGCGGCGGTCACGGCGGCGATCTTCTTGACCTTCATCATTCCTCCTGTATGAACACCCGGATATCGGTTCCGGGCCGTCACAGGAGGAACGACGTTGCGGCGAACGGGGTACGGAACGGCCGTCCGCTTCACCCGCACCGGTGATACGACGAACAGGAAATCGATCTGTCAGAACGGCGGCGGGCCCCGCCCCGCGGGGGCCGGCGCCGGCGCCCCGGGCGGGGGTAGCCGGGGCGGCCGCGGGCGCCCGC
>NZ_JBHVTL010000067.1:0-3428 GCF_042884635.1 Kitasatospora sp. NPDC058115 | reverse complement strand
CACGCCCTCCCGGTCGGTGGTGTGATCGTCCGAGAAACGACGGTCACCCGTCGCGTCCGGCACGTACTTCACACAGACAACGATCCTCAAGCTCACGGCCTGTCTCCTGTACTGGTCTCGTCCGGCGGCTGCGGTGGTGCAAGCGGGCGCGCACACGGCTCGCACCCGCTCCCGGCAGCGTGTTCCCGTGCCGGTCCGGAACTTGCTGGCAGCATACCCGCCAGTAGCCCGACGGTCACTACTCGCCAGTAGCTTACGCCGTGCGGTCCCGGCCGGGCGCCCCGCCGGCCCCCTCGGCAGCCCCGGGGAGGACCTCGGTCCGGTGCGGACCGCGGGACGGCCGCGCCGCCGTCGGAGCCATCCTGCCCCAGCCCACCCCCGGCTCCACCCGACGGGGCTGCCCTTGCGCCACCGGAGTCACCTCGCCCTCCCGGCCGGGCCGCCTCCCGGGGGCGTCAGACCGCCGCGCCCAGCGCCACGATCACATCCGCGCGCCGCGGCTGACCGGCCGCCCGCCGCACCACCCGGCCGTCGGCGTCCAGCACCAGCACGGTCGGCGTCCGCAGCACGCCCAGGCGCCGCACCAGCTCCAGCTGCTCCTCCGCGTCCAGCTCGACGTGCGCCACCCCCTCCACCATCCCCGCCACCTCGGACAGCACCCGCCGGGTCGCCCGGCACGGCTGGCAGAACGCGGTGGAGAACTGCACCAGCGTCGCCCGCTGCCCGAGCGGCTCCCCCAGCTCCGCCGCCGACAGCCGCACCACCGCGTCCACCACCCGCACCCACGCCCTCTCCGTCACCCGCGCACCGTCCGCGCCGGCCCCGGCGAGCCCGCGGCCACGGCCACCACAACACCCGCCGCCGCCCCGGTCATCCCCGGCAGCCCGCCCCCCGCCCCGGCGGGCACGGAAACCGACCGGACGCCCGGCCGGGAAAAGTTCCCACCCTGCCTCATCACGCACATCACACCGCCGGATCCGCTCCCACGGCCCGCCTCAGGTGACAGCGGGTACCCGTTCGGGGGATCATCTCCGTGTATCGCCCGTGGCCGCCGCGGTGTGCCGCGCCCCCGGTCGGCCCCCACCTACGGCACGCGGGACCCCGCCGTACCGGGCCCCAGGCCCGTCGAAGTCAGGACTGACCGTGGCAGAGCTCGTGTACCCGCCGGTGATCGGCGCCGCGCTGACCGTCTTCCGCGCGCTCGACGTGCGCATCAGGATCGTCGGCGCCGAACACATCCCCGCCAAGGGCGGAGCGGTGCTCGTGAGCAACCACATCAGCTACCTCGACTTCCTCTTCGCCGGCCTCGGCGCCTACCGCGGCGGCAAGCGCAAGACCCGCTTCATGGCCAAGGACGACGTCTTCAAGCACGCCGTCTCCGGGCCGCTGATGCGCGGCATGAAGCACATCCCGGTCGACCGCACCGACGGCCAGCCCGCCTACGAGGCCGCCGTCCGCGCCCTGCGCGCCGGCGAGGTGGTCGGCGTCTTCCCCGAGGCGACCATCAGCCGCTCCTTCATGCTGAAGAAGTTCAAGACCGGCGCCGCCCGGATGGCCGCCGACTCCGGCGCCCCGCTGCTCCCGGTCGTCCTGTGGGGCACCCAGCAGCTGTGGACCAAGGGCCGCCCGAAGACCCTCACCAAGCGGCACGTCCCGGTCACCATCATGATCGGCGAGCCGATCGTGCTGAAGCCCGAGGACAAGCCCGTCATGGTCACCCGCCGGCTGCGCGCCGCGATGACCGAGATGCTCGACCGGGCCCAGCGCGAGTACCCCAGCAAGCCCGCCGGCGCCGACGACACCTGGTGGCTGCCTGCCCACCTCGGCGGCACCGCGCCCACCCTGGAGACCGCCGAGGCCGAGGACGAGGCGGAGGCCGAACGCCGCGCCGCCCGGGACTGACCCGCTCCGGCCCGGCCCCGTCCGCCCCGCGCCCCGCGCCCCCGCGAACGGATGACTCCCCGTCCCCGAGCGGACGCGCACCGTCGCGTGTCGCCCCGCTCGCCCCACTCCGATCTGACACAGTGACAGCTCCTTCGGGGGGCTGACGTCCGGCCGCGCCGGACGGATCGGAGACGGAGATGAGACGCGGATGACCCGCACACGGACACGGCTCTCACGGACCACCCCCACCATCCACCGCACCGCCCCCACCACGGCCCGCACCCGGCACCGCGCCGGTGCGGGCCTCCTGCTCGCCGGGACCCTGCTCACCGGCTGCGGTGCCCAGCCCGGCGAGATCCCGCTCAGCGAGATCCGCGCCGAGTCCCCCAGCCCCACCCCGACCGTCGAGGCGGCCGTCGCCGACACCACCTCCGACGTGGTCGGCGCCGCCGCGGGCGCCGCGGGCGCCGCGGCCGCCCCCACGGCCCACAACGGCCTCATCGCCGGCCGGGTCTTCCTCGACCAGGACCGCCTCACCAGCGCCATCTTCACGGTCACCGCCGACGGCAGGACCCGCCAGCAGCTCACCCAACCGGCCGACCGGACCCGGGACGACCACCCCGCCTGGTCCCCCGACGGCACCACCCTCGCCTTCGACCGCACCGGCGGCGACTCCCCCGGCCGGATCTGGACCACCGGTGCCGACGGCAGCAACGCCCACCAGCTGGGCTCGCTCTGCGAGGAGGGCGCCCCCGACTGCCTCAACGAGACGGAGACCACGCCCGCCTGGTCCCCCGACGGCAAACAGCTCGCCTTCACCCGCAGCTGGGGCACCTCGGACCCAACGACCGAGCAGATCCAGTACAGCGACCTCTACGTCATCGCCCCCGACGGCACCACCGCCCAGCGCCTCACCTTCCTCACCAACGACACCCCGTACTCCGGCGTCGTCACCGACCCGTCCTGGTCCCCCGACGGCAAGCAGATCGTCTTCTCCTACCGGACCAGCGCCACCGGCCGGCCCGCCAACAGCCGCGCGCTCTACCTCGTCAGCGCCGACGGCACCGGCCTGCGCCAGCTCACCCCGTGGGAACTGCGCGCCGGCGACCGCGCCAACTGGTCCCCCGACGGCACCCGGATCGTCTTCACCACCTACCCCTCCGACGCCGAGAACGCCCCCGGCGGCGGCATCTACACCGTCCACCCCGACGGCACCGCCGTCGAGGCACTCACCCCCGGCCCGTCCGACACCATCTACGGCATCGCCTCCTACTCCCCCGACGGCACCACGATCGCCTTCGCCCAGGCCCCTGCCGGCGGAATCTCCGAGCTCTACACCATGCGGGCCGACGGCACCGCCGTCGCGCGCCTCTCCGACACCCCCGGCCGCGGAGAGAGCCGCCCCAACTGGGGCACGGCCCAGCCACAGGGCTGAAGGCCTTTCCCGGAAACGCGAAGAACCCCCGCCGGAATACCGGCGGGGGTTCTTCTCAAAATTTGTTCGGCGGCGTCCTACTCTCCCACAGGGTCCCCCCTGCAGTACC
>NZ_JBHVTL010000066.1:0-3588 GCF_042884635.1 Kitasatospora sp. NPDC058115 | reverse complement strand
GGAACGAAGTGAGCATTAAGGAGTTGACTCATTCACGACACCCAAAAGCCTGTTTATCAAACAAACCCCGTTTGTTTGCGCCTGCCGAAGGGGCATCCCCCGAAGATCGGGGGTAGGGGGTTTGAATATTTGCCATCCAACGTGCTAGCGTTGGCGGGTTTGGGCAGAGCCCAAGAAAGGCGGTTCGATGATGAAAATGACAAGAGAAAGTTTTGAAAAAGGCATGAGATATGCGAAAGCGACACACGCCATTGAAGGAATTTATCTTACAGCTGACGAGGAAGAATTATTATGGCAGCACGGATCTGGTCAGATCACAGATGAGAAGTTTGAGAAAAAAGCCCTTGAATTGGCTTATAAAGTGATACAATAGAGTTCTAGGCGGAAGGTGCGTAGCGGAAGACGACGGCAGTCGTCGAGTGGCAACGAAAAGCGAAGCACCGAGAGCCAAACGGGAATCCCCTATGCTAACAGGGGGGTAGTACGCAAGATGAAAATAAAACGTATAAAAAAACATGTCGTTCATTTTAAAAATGCCGTTGAGAGCGTTCAGATTCGATTCTGAGCGCTTTTATTTTTGTTCAGGTACTTGAAATGGGGTAATGCGTTAAAAACGCTTATAAGGGCTTTAAATGCGTTTTTTCGTTTTGTCTGCTGTCATGCTTTTTAAATTTGATGGCTAGATGCCGAGGAATTTTCAAAAGTGTTTGCGAGATGCCGAAAATTTTACATATCGAGGGAGAAACAGGGTTTTATTAGGAAATCTTGTGCTAGCATTTAGTATAAAACTGGTTTTATAAGGGGTGATTGTAGATGGCGGCCATACCGTCTCCAGTTGTAGCGGTTAAGATCAATGAATGGTACAAGCATATAAAGAGATTCAATGTGAAAGAGGCTGAGATTCTAAGGGAAGAGGTTAGGAAAGAGATCGATGCTATGGAAGAAGATGAGCAAGCGGTTCTTTATTTTCAATTGATGGAGTTCCGTCATCAATTGATGCTTGATTATGTGCAACCTTCTAAGAAACCATTGGAGCCTTCTGAATATTTGAAAGCTGTAGAAGGACAAGGGAAAAAGATGTCGGGCTTTCTTGAATACTATTTCAACTTTTTTCAAGGAATGTATGAATTCAGAATGGGCGAATTTGTTAAAGCTATCATGTTCTATAGGCGAGCTGAGAAACGTTTGGAGCAAGTTGCTGATGAGTTAGAGAAAGCGGAATTCTATTACAAGATGTCCGAAGTGTTTTATCACATGAAACAGACACATATGTCTATGTATTATGTCACTCTTGCTTATGATACTTATAAGGCTTATAAGACGCATTCAATTTATATGGTTCGTGAAATTAATTGTTTAACTGTAGTCGCGGGAAATTATATGGATTTAGAAACTAGAGATAAAGCATTGACTTGTTTTTCTTTAGCTTTGGAAAAAGCGGAGGCATTGGGGAATAAGCATATAATTTTTAGGCAGCTGTACAATATCGGTATCTGTTATCAAGGGTTAAATCAAATTACGAAAGCTGTGTCGTATTTTCACCAATCCATTTTAGAAGGGGAGCCAATCGGTGAAAAGTTGTTTCAAGTCTATTATGAATTGATACGGATTCATTTGAATCAAAAAGAATTAATTGAGGGACGAGAATTTTACGAGAAAGCTAAGGAACAGTTGGCTTTACATAAAGATGATTTATTTCTGGATATGTTGAAGGTGCTGGAAAATTTATTTTTTAAGTCTGCAAATCTTAGTGAAGTATTGGCTTGCTTGGATAAATTGGAAAGCCCGAGAGGTTTACCTTACATGGAAGACCTAGCTTTGGAAGCCGCCCGATTTTATACTGAAAAAGGGCGTGTGGATGAATCTGTAAAAATGTATGAAAAGATGATATACGCCCAAAAACAAATTCAAAGGGGCGATTGTTTGTATGAATTTCTATAGGAACTGTGCTTTAGGTTTAATTTGTACATCAGCATTGGTTATCGGTGTTTTTGTTCAAGCGAATATAGATAGCTATAGTGCAACTGGTTTTCAAGTTTATGATTCTAGGGCAATGACTTAATTCTTCAGACCTTTTAGGTCTGTTTTTTTGTTGCGCAGCAGGACCAAAAAATCAAAAAAAAATCTCCCCCTGCGGGGAAATTTGGTTTAGTCTTTGGTCTTTTAGGTTTTTGGGTTTTAATCTTTTAAAAAGATGGCGGTTTCGCCAGCTTTTTGGCGATTTTGACGGAGTCAGAATCGTGTCTTTTCTTATCTTGATACATATAGAAACATTGAGATTTTCAAAAAGTGATATAAATCCAGTGGTGTCAAGGGTTTAAAGGTAATTTGACAGGGAAAAACCCCGTCTGCTATTATTAAGTTACCACACCAAATAATAGATAGCTAGAGAACTAGCGGCAGAAGGGGTTTTTTCTTTGTTTTATTCATCTGAATCGAATTATACCATCCTCGAGGATAAAACCGCAACAGGTAAAAAGCGGGATTGGAAGGGGAAAAAGGTGAGATCGTCGCTTATGGCGGCTCACTATGAAGGACTTGAAAAGCGTACCGGTGCGCCTTACTACGGAAAAAAGGCAGAGAAAGTATGTGATTGTGCGGAATGTCTTGCGTTTAAGAGGGATCGAGAAACGGGCAGACTACGATTATATCAAGCCTATTTTTGTAAAGTGAGGTTATGCCCTATGTGTGCGTGGCGAAGGTCATTGAAAATTGCTTATCACAACAAATTGATCGTTGAAGAAGCCAATCGGCAATATAAGCCAGCATGGATATTTCTCACGTTGACAGTAAAAAACGTTGAGGGTGATGATCTGAAACAGACCATTTCGGATATGATGAAAGGTTTTAATAGATTGATGAAATATAAAAAAGTTGATTCTGCGGTGCGTGGGTATTTCAGAGCTTTAGAGATTACGAAAAATCATGAAGAAAATACATATCATCCGCATTTTCATGTGTTAATACCTGTTCGTACTAATTACTTTGGTAAGAACTATATTAATCAAAAAGAATGGACAAGCCTTTGGAAAAGAGCAATGAAATTGGATTACACACCTATTGTGCATGTGCAGAGGGTCAAAGGTAAAAAGGGAATCGATGCGGAAGCGATTGAAAAAGAAGTACGCAAAGAAATGGAAGAACAGAAAGCTATTTTAGAGATTTCTAAGTATCCAGTGAAAGACACTGATGTGATACGTGGGAATGAAGTGACCGAGGAAAATTTGGATACGGTCTATTATTTGGATGATGCGTTAAATGCCAGGCGGTTGATCGGCTACGGCGGGATCTTGAAAGAGATTCATAAGGAACTGAATTTGACGGACGCCGAGGACGGGGATCTTGTCAGAATTGAAGAAGATGAAGACGAGGTAGCTAATGAGACGTTCGAGGTTATGGCGCATTGGCATGTAGGAATTAAGAATTACATAATTAATTAAATAAAGCAGACAATTTTGTCTGCTTTATTTTTATACAATCCATAAGATAATTTCTGCTAGAGAATCAGCAGTTTTTGAAGGTACTCCTGCTTTTTTCAAGGCTTTTACTAGAGCGCCTTTTGATGCACTATTCAGTCTTTCTGTGGCA
>NZ_JBHVTL010000065.1:2500-5267 GCF_042884635.1 Kitasatospora sp. NPDC058115 | reverse complement strand
CACTAATAAGTCAATAAAATAAATCTGAGATATTAAAACTGTATAAGTAACAACGCTGGCGGCGTGCCTAATACATGCAAGTCGAGCGGACAGATGGGAGCTTGCTCCCTGATGTTAGCGGCGGACGGGTGAGTAACACGTGGGTAACCTGCCTGTAAGACTGGGATAACTCCGGGAAACCGGGGCTAATACCGGATGCTTGTTTGAACCGCATGGTTCAGACATAAAAGGTGGCTTCGGCTACCACTTACAGATGGACCCGCGGCGCATTAGCTAGTTGGTGAGGTAACGGCTCACCAAGGCAACGATGCGTAGCCGACCTGAGAGGGTGATCGGCCACACTGGGACTGAGACACGGCCCAGACTCCTACGGGAGGCAGCAGTAGGGAATCTTCCGCAATGGACGAAAGTCTGACGGAGCAACGCCGCGTGAGTGATGAAGGCTTTCGGGTCGTAAAGCTCTGTTGTTAGGGAAGAACAAGTGCCGTTAAATAGGGCGGTACCTTGACGGTACCTAACCAGAAAGCCACGGCTAACTACGTGCCAGCAGCCGCGGTAATACGTAGGTGGCAAGCGTTGTCCGGAATTATTGGGCGTAAAGCGCGCGCAGGCGGTTTCTTAAGTCTGATGTGAAAGCCCCCGGCTCAACCGGGGAGGGTCATTGGAAACTGGGGAACTTGAGTGCAGAAGAGGAAAGTGGAATTCCACGTGTAGCGGTGAAATGCGTAGAGATGTGGAGGAACACCAGTGGCGAAGGCGACTTTCTGGTCTGTAACTGACGCTGAGGCGCGAAAGCGTGGGGAGCAAACAGGATTAGATACCCTGGTAGTCCACGCCGTAAACGATGAGTGCTAAGTGTTAGAGGGTTTCCGCCCTTTAGTGCTGCAGCTAACGCATTAAGCACTCCGCCTGGGGAGTACGGCCGCAAGGCTGAAACTCAAAGGAATTGACGGGGGCCCGCACAAGCGGTGGAGCATGTGGTTTAATTCGAAGCAACGCGAAGAACCTTACCAGGTCTTGACATCCTCTGACAACCCTAGAGATAGGGCGTCCCCTTCGGGGGACAGAGTGACAGGTGGTGCATGGTTGTCGTCAGCTCGTGTCGTGAGATGTTGGGTTAAGTCCCGCAACGAGCGCAACCCTTGATCTTAGTTGCCAGCATTCAGTTGGGCACTCTAAGGTGACTGCCGGTGACAAACCGGAGGAAGGTGGGGATGACGTCAAATCATCATGCCCCTTATGACCTGGGCTACACACGTGCTACAATGGATGGTACAAAGGGCTGCAAACCTGCGAAGGTAAGCGAATCCCATAAAGCCATTCTCAGTTCGGATTGTAGGCTGCAACTCGCCTACATGAAGCTGGAATCGCTAGTAATCGCGGATCAGCATGCCGCGGTGAATACGTTCCCGGGCCTTGTACACACCGCCCGTCACACCACGAGAGTTTGTAACACCCGAAGTCGGTGAGGTAACCTTAAGGAGCCAGCCGCCTAAGGTGGGACAGATGATTGGGGTGAAGTCGTAACAAGGTAGCCGTATCGGAAGGTGCGGCTGGATCACCTCCTTTCTAAGGATTTTTACATGACGTACGTTTTGACACTTTGTTCAGTTTTGAGAGTTCAATCTCTCATTAATAATTGCGCCTGCGATTACTCGGCGCAAAACTGCACGTAGATATCACAGTGATGTTTATCATGATGTGATTGAAGTCAGTTGTTTTGTTCTTTGAAAACTAGATAACAGTAATTGCTGAGGAAAAGTGAAACTTTTCTTTAATCAAACCAATAAATAACACAACAGTATGTTGTACCATTTATTCGCTAATGGTTAAGTTAGAAAGGGCGCACGGTGGATGCCTTGGCACTAGGAGCCGATGAAGGACGGGACTAACACCGATATGCTTCGGGGAGCTGTAAGTAAGCTTTGATCCGGAGATTTCCGAATGGGGAAACCCACTGTTCGTAATGGAACAGTATCCTTACCTGAATACATAGGGTATTGAAGGCAGACCCGGGGAACTGAAACATCTAAGTACCCGGAGGAAGAGAAAGCAAATGCGATTTCCTGAGTAGCGGCGAGCGAAACGGAACCAGCCCAAACCAAGAGGCTTGCCTCTTGGGGTTGTAGGACACTCTGTACGGAGTTACAAAGGAACGAGGTAGATGAAGAGGTCTGGAAAGGCCCGCCATAGGAGGTAACAGCCCTGTAGTCAAAACTTCGTTCTCTCCTGAGTGGATCCTGAGTACGGCGGAACACGTGAAATTCCGTCGGAAGCTGGGAGGACCATCTCCCAAGGCTAAATACTACCTAGTGACCGATAGTGAACCAGTACCGTGAGGGAAAGGTGAAAAGCACCCCGGAAGGGGAGTGAAAGAGATCCTGAAACCGTGTGCCTACAAGTAGTCAGAGCCCGTTAACGGGTGATGGCGTGCCTTTTGTAGAATGAACCGGCGAGTTACGATCCCGTGCAAGGTTAAGCTGAAGAGGCGGAGCCGCAGCGAAAGCGAGTCTGAATAGGGCGTTTAGTACGTGGTCGTAGACCCGAAACCAGGTGATCTACCCATGTCCAGGGTGAAGTTCAGGTAACACTGAATGGAGGCCCGAACCCACGCACGTTGAAAAGTGCGGGGATGAGGTGTGGGTAGCGGTGAAATTCCAATCGAACCTGGAGATAGCTGGTTCTCTCCGAAATAGCTTTAGGGCTAGCCTCAAGGTAAGAGTCTCGGAGGTAGAGCACTGATTGGACTAGGGGCCCCTACCGGGTT
>NZ_JBHVTL010000064.1:0-5300 GCF_042884635.1 Kitasatospora sp. NPDC058115 | reverse complement strand
CACCTCACCGCCACACTCCCCCGCTACATGGTCCCCGCCGCCTTCGTCACCATCGACACCATCCCGCTCACCGCCAACGGCAAGCTCGACCACCGAGCCCTGCCTGCGCCCGAGCGGTCGGTGTTCGCCTCCGCCGATCAGGTGGCACCGCGCAACCCGGTCGAGGAGCGGATCGCCGCGATCTGGTCCCAGGTCCTGAACCTTCCGGCCGGCCAGGTCAGCGTCGAGGACAGCTTCTTCGACCTCGGCGGCGACTCCATCCGCGCCGTCCAGCTCTCCGGCGCGCTCCGTCAGGCCGGCTACGACCTGAGCATCCAGCAGATCTTCCAACACCGGACGATCGCCGCGCTGGCCCAGCACGCCGCCGACAGCGGACCGGTGACCGACACCGAACCGGTCGCGCCCTTCGCCCTCGTCACGGACGAGGACCGGGCCGCGCTGCCCGCCGACGTGGTCGACGCCTACCCGCTGTCGCAGGTCCAGACCGGCATGATCGTCGAGATGCTGGCCGAGAACGACCACGCCAGCTACCACAACATCAACTCCTACAGCGTGCCGGACGACCAGCCGTTCTCGTCGGCGGCACTGACGGAGGCACTGGCCGTCGTCGCCGCGCGGCACGACGTCCTGCGGACGTCCGTGCAGCTGGCCGGCTACTCGCAGCCGTTGCAGCTGGTGCACGCCGAGGTGGAGATCCCGCTCAGCGTCCACGACCTGCGCGAGCTCACCGCGGACGAACGGCGGGCCGACGAGCTCGCGCTCCTCCACCGGGAGCGGGCGGCGCTCTTCGACCTCGCGACCGCTCCGCTGATGCGGCTCAACGTGCACCTGGAGTCCGACCGGTCCTGGCGACTGACGTTCACCCAGTGCCACGCCATCACGGACGGCTGGAGCGTCAACTCGCTGCTGATGGAGCTGCTGGAGGCCTACCGCTGCCTCCGCGACGGGGTGCCGCTCACGCTCCCGCAGCCGCCGGCCGTCCGGTACGCCGACTTCATCGCGGCGGAGCTGGAGTGCCTGGACGGTGAGAAGAGCCAGGCCTTCTGGCAGGACATCACCAGCCTGCACGCTCCGCTCACCATGCCGGCCGGCTGGCAGGGCGACGCCACGCCCGGGGAGAACTACCGGCTCGAAGTGGTCTACGACGATCTGGAGTCGGGTCTGCGCGGTCTGGCGGCCGCGGCCCGGACGTCGCTGAAGAGCGTGCTGCTCGCCGCGCACGTCAAGGTCCTCGGCATGCTGACCACCGAACCCGCCTTCCACACCGGTCTGGTGGCCCACGGCCGCCTGGAGGCCACCGGCGGCGACCGGGTACTCGGCATGCACCTCAACACGGTCCCGTTCCCGGCGGACCGCAGCGCCCGCACCTGGCGCGAGCTGGTCGAGCAGGTCTTCGACCAGGAAACCGCCATCTGGGGCCACCGCCGCTACCCGCTCCCCGCCATCCAGCGCAACACCGGCGGCTCGGAGCGACTGCTCGACGTGATGTTCGACTACCAGGACTTCCACCAGGTCGACACCGGCTCGGTGGACATCCAGGCCAACGTGGACGACGCGTTCAACGACTTCGCCATGACCGTCCTCGCGAACCCCGGACGACTCGGCATCGCCACGGCGACCAACGTCATCGACCGGGCGAACGGCGAGCGGCTGGTGGGGATGTACCGGCGGGTCCTGGAGGCGATGGCCGCCGACCCGACCGGCGACGCCCGCGCGACCTACCTGCCCGAGACGGAGACCACCCAGCTCCTGGAGGAGTGGAACCCCGCCCACGTCATCGCCGGCGAGGAGTGCGTCCACCACGCCTTCGAGCACCAGGCCGCCGCAACCCCCGACGCCCTCGCCCTCACCTTCGAGGACACCCACCTCACCTACGCCCAGCTCAACGAGCGGGCCAACCGGATCGCCCACCACCTCATCGAACAGGGCGCCACGCCGGAGACCCTCGTCGCGGTGTGCCTGGAGCGCGGCATCGACCTCATCCCGACCATCCTGGGCGTGCTGAAGTCCGGCGCCGGCTACCTCCCCCTCGACCCGTCCAACCCGGTCGAGCGCCTCGGCTACATCCTCGGCCACGCCCGCGCACAGATCGTCGTCACCCAGCAGCAGCACACCGACCTCGTGAGCACCATCCACCAGGGCCGCACGATCGTCCTGGACTCCGTCGAGGACGCGACGACGATCGAGGCCCGGTCCACGGACAATCCTTCGGTCGACGTCCGCCCGGACAACCTGATCTACGTCATCTACACGTCCGGTTCCACCGGTACGCCGAAGGGTGTCACGCTCACCCACGCCAACGTCTGGCGCCTGCTGGCCTCCGTCCGCGAGCAGTTCGCGTTCGGAGCGGACGATGTGTGGACGCTGTTCCACTCCTACGCCTTCGACGTCTCCGTCTGGGAGATGTGGGGCGCCCTCCTCCACGGCGGGCGCCTGGTCGTCGCCCCGTTCGAGGTCCTGCGCTCGCCGCACGACTTCCTCGACCTGATGATCACGCAGCGCGCCACCATCCTCTGCCAGACCCCCACCGCCTTCCGCTCCCTCACCACCCTCGCCGCCGACGGCGACCCCCGCATCGACGAACTCACCCTGCGAGCCGTCGTCTTCGCCGGCGAGAAGCTGGAGATCGGCGACCTCGCACCCTGGACGGACCGCCTGGGCTCCGAGATGCCCGCCCTCGTGAACATGTACGGCATCACCGAAACCACCGTGCACTCCACCTACCACCAGGTCACCGCGGCCGACCTCGCCAACCCCCACCGCAACCCCGTCGGCAGCCCCCTCGCCGACCTCGCCATCCACCTCCTCGACGAGCGCGGCCACCTGGTACCTGTCGGCATCCCCGGCGAGATCCACGTCGCCGGCCCCGGCGTCGCCCGCGGCTACCTCAACCGCCCCGACCTCACCGCCGAACGCTTCATCCCCGACCCCTGGGGCGAACCCGGCGCCCGCATGTACCGCTCCGGCGACCTCGCCCGACGCCTGGCCGACGGCACCCTGGAGTTCCTCGGCCGCATCGACACCCAGGTCAAGATCCGCGGCTACCGCGTCGAACTCGGCGAGATCCAGGCCAAGCTGACCGAACACCCCGACGTCCACGACGCCGTCGTCACCGCCTACACCGACACCACCGGTCAGAAGTCCCTCGTCGCCCACCTCGTCCCCACCACCCACCAGGGACCGGACGCCGGCGAACTGCGCAAGCACCTCGCCCAGACCCTCCCCGACTACATGGTCCCCGCCGCCTTCGTCGCCATCGAGGAGATCCCGCTCACCCCCAACGGCAAGCTCGACCACCGGGCCCTGCCCGCACCCGAGCGCTCCGCCTTCGCCGCCTCCGCCCACGTCGCCCCCCGCACCCCCGTCGAGGAACGCGTCACCGCCGTCTGGGCCCAGGTCCTCGACCTGCCCACCGACCAGGTCAGCGTCGAAGACAGCTTCTTCGACCTCGGCGGCGACTCCATCCGCGCCGTCCGCCTCTCCGGCGCACTGCGCCAGGCCGGCTACGACCTCAGCATCCAGCAGATCTTCCAACACCGCACCATCGCCGCACTGGCCCAGCACGCCGCCTGCAGCGGACCGGTCAGCACCGAACCCGTCGCCCCGTTCAGCCTCATCGGCGACGAGGACCGGGCCGCGCTGCCCGCCGACGTGGTCGACGCCTACCCGCTGTCCCAGATCCAGACCGGCATGATCGTCGAGATGCTGGCCGGCAACGGGCGGAACGTCTACCACAACGTCAACACGCAGCGACTGCCCGGCCAGGAGCCCTTCTCCGCAACGGCGTTCCGCAAGGCGGTCCGGACCATCGGCCTCCAGCAGGACGTCCTGCGCACCTCCGTCCACCTCACCGGCTACTCGCAGCCGCTCCAGCTGGTGCACGGCGAGGTCAACATCCCCATCGCCATCCACGACCTCCGCCACCTCGGTTCGGCGGAGAAGGAGAAGGCCGGCCTGGAGTTCGTGGCCAGGGAGCGCGCCGAGCTGTTCGACCTCGCGACGGGTCCGCTGCTGCGCTTCGCGGTGCACCTGGAGGAGGACGACGTCTGGCGGTTCACCGTCACCTACTGCCACGCGATCCTGGAGGGCTGGAGCAACAACACCCTGCTGATGGACCTGCTGAACGTCTACCAGCACTACCGCGCCGGCGGTGAGGAACTGCCGGTCGAGCCGCTGCCCGTGCGGTACGCGGACTTCATCGGGGCGGAGCTGGACTCCCTCGACAGCGAGGCGGACCAGGCCTTCTGGCACGGCATCGTGGACACCCACATGCCGGTGACCCTGCCCGCCGACTGGGCGGACCGGGACAAGCCGATGGAGCTGTACCGGGTGCAGGTGCCGTTCCTCGACCTCGAAACGGAACTGCGGCAGCTCGCCCGCGAGGCCAAGACCTCACTGAAGAGCGTGCTGCTGGCCGCGCACCTGAAGGCGCTCGGCATGCTGACGCCCGAACCCGCCTACCACACGGGCCTGGTGGCCCACGGGCGGATGGACGCGGTCGACTCGGACCGGGTGCTGGGCATGCACCTCAACACGGTGCCGTTCCCGATGGACCGCAGTGCCCGCACCTGGCGCGAGCTGGTGCAGCAGGTCTTCGAGCAGGAGACCGCGACGTGGGAGCACCGCCGGTACCCGCTGCCCGCGATCCAGCGCCACACGGGGTCCGACGAGCGCCTGCTCACGATCCTGTTCGACTACCTCGACTTCCACCAGGTCGACCGCCAGCGGGTGGACGTCGGCGCGGTGTTCCGCGTCTCCATCAACGAGTTCGCGCTCAACATCATCGCGACCGGCGGCAACATCAACATCAACGGCGCCACCAATGTGCTCAGCAGGGAGAACGCCGAGCGGCTGGCGCAGATGTACCGGCGGGTGCTGGAGGCGATGGCCGCCGACCCGTCCGGTGACGCCCGCGCGACCTACCTGCCCGAGACGGAGACCGTCCAGCTGCTGGAGGAGTGGAACCCCGCCCACGTCATCACCGGCGAGGAGTGCGTCCACCACGCCTTCGAACGCCAGGCCGCCACAACCCCCGACGCCCTCGCGCTGACCTACGAAGGCACCCACCTCACCTACCGCGAGCTCAACGAGCGAGCGAACAAGATCGCCCACCACCTGATCGAGCAGGGCGCCGCGCCGGAGACCCTCGTCGCGGTCTGCCTGGAGCGCGGCATCGACCTCATCCCGACCATCCTGGGCGTGCTGAAGTCCGGCGCCGGCTACCTCCCCCTCGACCCGTCCAACCCCGTCGAGCGCCTCGGCTACATCCTCGGCGACGCCCGCGCCGCCATCGCGATCAC
>NZ_JBHVTL010000063.1:0-5335 GCF_042884635.1 Kitasatospora sp. NPDC058115 | reverse complement strand
GACGATCTTCGCGGAGGTGGTGGCGCGGGTGGGGGCGGCCGCGTTAGAGCTTGCGAAGTCCACTGAGGACCCTTTCGAGCAGCGTGACGTCGGGCTGGTTTCCGGTTTCGCCGCCGGAAGCGGGCTGGTGGATGGCGACGAGGCCGGCCTCGGCCAGGTCGGCCACGAGGATGCGGGCCACTCCCAGGGGAAGGGAGAGCAGCGCCGACACCTCGGCCACGGACTTGACCTCGGTGCACAGGGTGCAGATCCGCTGATGCTCGGGGAGCAGGGTGGCCAGGCGTTGCGGATCCACGTCGGCGGAGACGAGCGCCTCCAGGGCGAGCTCGTACCGGGGCCGGGTCCGCCCGCCGGTCATCGCGAACGGGCGGATCAGCGGTCCGGAGTCCGGCTCGTCCTCGAAGTCGTCGCCCGCTCCGGCGTCCTGGCCCGGTCCGTGGTGACCGGGCGCCGGGGCGGGGTGTCCGGCCGGCTGCCCGGCGACCGGGCCGCGGCCGGGGAGGTGGCCGGAATAGTGGCCGGGCTGCTGCCCGACCGTTCCGTCCGGGTAGCCGGGCGGGGGAGCGTCGTACGAGGGCCGGGGCTGGGCGTACTGGTCGTACTGTCCCGGCGCGTACGGCTGGCCGTACGACGGCCGGCCGTAGTGCTGGCCGGGCTGGCCGTGCTGGCCGTGGAGCGGCTGGCCGTACTGCTGACCGTGGCCGACGACGCCGGGTGCTCCGAAGGCGTCATGGCCTGTGCCAGGGTACGGAACGCCGTACTGGCCGCTGCGGTCGTCGGGCGGTGTCACGGTTCCTCTCCTCACAGGGTGCGGCGGTGCGTTGCGAGCTCGGGCACGGGTCCGGAGCCGGTGGTGCGAAGGCCGTACAACGTCCGATCCCGAGCCCGCCGAAGCGGGCCCGGGACGAACGCGGAGGTGCTTCGAATACCTGGACGGTATCCGACGGACCGTCAGTGCAGGAGACTGCCCTGGAGTTCTGCGCGCAGTGCGGGGGTGAGAACGGCGCCGGCGCGGTCGACGAGCAGTGCCATCTCGTATCCGACCAGGCCGATGTCGGAGTCGGGGGCGGCGAGGACGGCGAGCGCGGAGCCGTCGCTGATGGCCATCAGGAAGAGGAAGCCGCGCTCCATCTCGACGACGGTCTGGTTGACCTCGCCGCCCTCGAAGATCCGGC
Organism: Kitasatospora sp. NPDC058115; assembly: GCF_042884635.1. Lineage (NCBI taxonomy): Bacteria > Bacillati > Actinomycetota > Actinomycetes > Kitasatosporales > Streptomycetaceae > Kitasatospora > Kitasatospora sp. NPDC058115. The sequence goes on along the minus strand of NZ_JBHVTL010000063.1, from coordinate 4,160 downwards.
TGGCGCCGGTGGTGAGGGAGGTGAGGCCGGAGGCGACGGCGGCGAGCTGGTCGGCGCGGTCGCGGGGGAACCCTTCGGACATGCACAGCAGGAGGCCGTCCGCGGAGACCACCACCGTGTGCGACACCCCGGGGGTGTTGTCCACGAAATTGGTGATCAGCCAGTTCAGGTTCTGTGCGGCCTGGCTCATCTGACTCAACTCAACGCTCCTGGTGGTTCGAGCCGCCGAAGAGATCGGTGCTGCGATTCTGCTGTCCGTTGCCGGACGGGTCTACCTGATCGGGGTCGATCCGGAAGCTTCCGGTGGTACCGGCGTTGCGGCCCTGCTCGACGCCGCGGCGCAGGTTGGTGAGGCGGCCGCGGACCTCCTCGGGCGTGCGGGAGACCTGCGGGCCGTCCTGCGGGGTGGGCTTGGCGTTGCCCGCCACCAGGTTCTGCTTGGGCACGCGCCGGGGCAGGCCGGCCTGGGTGGTGCCGCCGGAGGAGGGCTCGCGGAGCTTCTCGGCGCGCTGCCAGTCACCGTCGTTGGGCGACTGCCAGGCCGCGGTGCCGGCGGCGGTCGGGCCGGTGGGCCCGTAGCCGCCGAGGGCGGACACGTCGTGGCCGCGCGGTTCGGCCGGGGTGGCCGAGGTGTCCCTGGCGCCGGTGAACCAGTTCGGGCTCTCCCCGTTGCCGTCCTGCTGGCCGGAGGGGAAGCCGCCGCCGGCGAGCTGCTGGCCGGGGCGGCGCTGCGGCAGCCCGGACGGCAGGGTGGCGGGGGCGCTGTCGGCGGCCGGGAGGGCGGGCTGCTCGGGGGCGTACGGGTGGCCCGCCGGGGCCTCCTCGGCCTGGCCGGCGTACTGGTCGTCGTAGCCGGGGCCGGCGTAGCCGCCCTCCCCGCCGTAGCCGTCCTGCTGCCCGTACTCGTCGGCCCGGCCGTACTCGTCGTAGCCCTGCTGCGGGTACTGGCCGTAACCGTCCTGCTGGTAGCCCTCGTCGTAGCCGGCGCCCTGGCCGTACTCGTCCTGGTAGCCGTACTGGTCGCCGTCGTAGCCGGACCGGCGGTAGTCCTGCTGCGGGTACTGCTCGTCCTGGCCGTAGGCCTCGTCGTTGCGGCGGCCGTAGGCCGGGTAGTCGTCCTCGGTCTCGGCGTCCACCACCGGCGGCAGCTCCGCCTGCGGTCCGGCCTCCAGCGCGGCGCGGCGGACCTGGTCCAGGCGCTGCGAGCGCTGGACGGCCTCCAGGGCCGGGCTGAAGCCGGTGGGGCCGGCGTTGCCGAGGCCGGTGAGGTGGTCGTCGAAGCCGAGTTCGGCGGCGCTGCGGACCGTGTCGTGGTCGGCGGGCCACTCGGCGGACGGCTCCTGCTCGGCGAAGATCCGGGAGACGGTGAACTGCTCCTCGGGCTCCGGCGCCGCCGCCATGTGGGTGAGGAACGGCGGGAGCATGACCAGCGAGGTGGTGCCGGCCGACTCGCCGGACGGGCGGAGCTGGACGCGGATGTCGTGCCGCTGGGACAGCCGGCCGACCACGAACAGGCCCATGCGGCGGGAGATGGTGGCGTCGACCGTGGGCGGCTCGGCCAGCTTCTCGTTGATCTCCGCGAAGTCCTCGGCGGTGAGGCCGATGCCCTTGTCGTGGATCTCGACGAGCACCCGGCCGTCCGGCAGGCGGGTCGCGTTGACCAGCACCCGGGTCTGCGGGCTGGAGAAGGTGGTGGCGTTCTCCAGGAGCTCGGCGAGCAGGTGGACGAGGTCGGTCACGGCGGCGCCGACGACCTCGGCCTCGGGGATGCCGGAGAGCTCGACGCGCTCGTACTGCTCCACCTCGGACGCGGCGGCGCGCAGCACGTCGACCAGCGGGACCGGGGTGTTCCAGCGGCGGCCGGCCTCCTCGCCCGCGAGGACGAGCAGGTTCTCGCCGTTGCGGCGCATACGGGTCGCGAGGTGGTCCAGCTTGAAGAGGTTCTCCAGCTGGTCCGGGTCGGCCTCGTTGTTCTCCAGGTCGGTGATCAGCGCCAGCTGGCGCTGGATGAGGCTCTGGCTGCGGCGCGAGAGGTTGGTGAAGATCGCGTTGACGTTGCCCCGGAGCAGCGCCTGCTCGGCGGCGAGCGCGACCGCCTGCCGGTGGACCTGGTCGAAGGCCCGGGCGACCTCGCCGATCTCGTCCTTGCCGTGCAGCGGGATCGGGGTGACGTTGGTGTCCACCCGGTCCGGGTCGGTCTTGGAGAGCCGCTCGACCAGCTCGGGCAGGCGGTGGTCGGCGATCTCCAGGGCGGCGTTGCGCAGGGTGCGCATGCCGAGGATCATCGAGCGCGCCACGTAGCCGGTGAGGACACCGGCCAGGATCAGCGCGGTGAGCACGATCAGCGAGTTGAGGATGGCGTCGAAGCGGGCGTTGTCCCGCAGTTCGGCGGCGTCCTGGAGCACGTCGTCCAGCAGCACGACCTCGGTGGCGCGGAGGCTGGAGATGTGGGTGTTGGCGGCCTGGTTCCAGTTCTCCGGGGTCAGGCCGGAGTCCTTGGCCTCCTTGTACGCGCGGTCGGCGACCTCCTTGCCCTGGGACTGCCCGTTGGCGGCGGCCTGGGTGTAGGCGGTGCCGATGTTCAGCAGGCCCTGCATGGTCGGGACGCTGCCGTTGGGCATGCGGTAGGCGGCGCGCTGGTCGGCGTTGGCCTGGGCGACCTGGGCGGCGGAGTACTTCGCGGCGTCCTCGGGGGCGCTTCCGGTGTTGAACTCGGAGAGCGCGGTCTGCTCCAGGCGCTGGGCGACCAGCAGCTGCTGGATGAGGTCGACGTTCTCGTACCGGGTGGTCTTCTGCGCGGAGATGCCGACCAGCAGCTGCAGCATGAGGGCGCGCTGGGTCGAGGCGGAGGCCTTGGCCAGCGACATGGCGTAGATCGAGCGGCCCTTGCTGGTCAGGTTGGACGAGCCGAGGCCGACCGAGTTGTCGTAGGACAGCAGCGGGGCGTACATCACCGAGTAGGCGCTGACGGTCGCGGAGGCGAAGAGGTTGTCCGCGTAGGCGGCGGCGCGCAGCTGCGGCAGGTGGACGACCACGGACTGGAAGGCCTCGTGGCGCCGGGGGAGCTCGCCGGACTTGTCGCTGGCCTCGTAGGCCGCGTTGTACGCCTTGAGGGCGGCGTCGGTGGTCGAGCGCGCCTTGGTGACGTCGTTGTTCGGGTCCTGCTTGGTGATCAGGGGTATGAGTGTCTTGTCGCGCTCGCCCTCCAGGGCCTCGGCGAGCTCGGTGGCGGCCTTGGCGAGGGTGGCGGTGCGCTGGGCGCGGTCGGCCTTGATGAAGCCGTCGATCGAGGTGTTGACGCGCAGTCCGCCGAAGACCAGGCCGATGACGACCGGAATCAGCAGGATCGCGATCAGTCGGGCGGGCACGCGCCAGTTGCGCGGGCGCACGAAGTCGTACCGGCTGCTCCTGGGACCGGTGTCGTCGGTCCCGGAGCCGTTGCCGTTGCCGTTGCCGCTGCCGGGGGTGGGGCCGGTGCCGGTGCCCGGTCCGGACGCGCGGTCCGTGCCGGGGTTGGGCTGCTGCGGTGCCGGGGCGGCCTGCGGCCGTTCCTCGGCCGGTGTGAACGCCGAGAACCCGCCCGGTTCCGGTGCGGTGCCGTTCGGCTCGCTCTGGCGGGGCTCGGAGCGCCGCTGCGGGGCGACCTGCTGCTTACGCCTCACTCGACAACTACCTCTCGGCCGACAGCCGGCCATGGATCAATCCAGCGCTACCCCCGGGGCCGCCCGCTCCGGGGAGCGGCAGCCGTACGGGATCCAGGGGTAGCTGGAATTTCAGCACGTGCAGGGATGGGGGACAAACAGCTGCTGGTGGGCGATCCGTGCGGTGCAATTCAGGACATTCGCCGACATGTTGGCGCAAAACTGTGGTCTTCTGGCGCTGAGTGACGCTGATTCGCTACAAACAGTCATTGTTGATCACGAAATGCCTACCGAACTGTTATCCGCTGCTTATGAGGGGGTCTTGCGCGGGGCGCCCGGACGACACCCCTCCGCAAGCGAACGTGCCCCGGCGCCCCGCCGGCCTGACGGGGTGCCGGGGCCGCCGACCTCGGATTCCGCTCAGCGCAGGCGGGCGAGGAGGGCGTGTTCGACGAGGGTGATGAGGGCGCTCTTGGCGCTGTCGCGGCGTCGGGCGTCCAGGGTGATGACGGGGGTGTC
>NZ_JBHVTL010000062.1:0-8043 GCF_042884635.1 Kitasatospora sp. NPDC058115 | reverse complement strand
GGGCGGACGGCGAGGGCGGCGCGACGGAGGCGGGCGGCGGCGCCGAGGGGGCCCGGGCGCCGGGCCGCGGCGCCCGGCCGTCCGGCGCACCGCCACGCCCGGCCCAGCTGCCGCCGGACGCCGCCGACTTCACCGGCCGCACGGCGCCGGTGCGGGTGCTGTGCGAGGCGCTGGCCGCTCCCCCGGAGGACGGCGGGGCGCCGGGCCGGCCGCAGCAGGCGCTGGTGGTGGCGACCGTGGTCGGGATGGGCGGGGTCGGCAAGACGGCGTTGGCGCTGCACGTGGCGCACCGCGTCCGGGACGCCTACCCGGACGGCCAGCTGTACGTGGACCTGCGCGGCTCGGACCCGGTGCCGGCCGATCCGGAGGCGGTACTGAGCGGCTTCCTGGTGGCGCTCGGGGTCCCGGCGGACGCGGTGCCGGACGGCCTGGACGCGCGCTCGGCGCTGTTCCGCTCGGTGGTGGACGGCCGGCGCCTGCTGCTGGTGCTCGACAACGCCAAGGACGCGGCGCAGATCCGGCCGCTGCTGCCGGGGGCGGTCGGCTGCGCGGTGCTCACCACCGGCCGCACCAGGCCGGCCGGACTGCCGGCGAGCGTGCAGGTCGACCTGGACGTGTTCCAGCCGGAGGAGGCGCTCGACCTGCTGGGCCGCACGATCGGCGCACAGCGCCTGGCCGCCGAGCCGGACGCCGCCCGCGAGCTGGTGGTGGCCTGCGGGAACCTGCCGCTGGCGGTGCGGATCGTGGCCGCCCGGCTGGCGGCGCGCCCGGGCTGGACGGTGGAGACGCTCAGCCGCCGGCTGCAGGTGGAGCGGCGGCGGATCGACGAGCTGCGGATCGGCGACCTCGCGGTGGCGGCGGCCTTCGAACTGAGCTACCGCCAGCTGACCGGCGATCAGGCGAGGGCGTTCCGGCTGGTGGCCTCGGTGGACGGGCCGGACATCGGGCTGCCGGCGGCGGCCGCGCTGCTGGACCTCGACGCGTACGACGCCGAGGACCTGCTGGAGGCGCTGGTGGACGTGGCGATGGTGGAGTCGCCGTTCCCGGGGCGCTACCGGTACCACGACCTGCTGCGGGCCTTCGCGCGCCGCCGACCGGCGCAGGGGGCGGAGGACGGCGGCGAGGCGGAGGCGGTGACGGCCCGGGACCGGCTGCTGGACCACCTGCTGGCCACCGCCTGCACCGCCTTCCAGCACGCCGTGCCGGGTGATCCGGCGGCGGGCGCGCTCGGGCCGGCGCACTCCCCCGGCGTCCCGCTGCCCGGGCGGGAGGCCGCCCGGGAGTGGGCGGCCGTCGAGGGGGCGGGCGCGGTGGCGCTGGCGGCGCAGGTGGCCGCCGACCCCGCCGCCGGGCCCGCCACCGGGCGGGGACCGGCGCTGCGGGCGGCGATCGACCTGCTGATCGCGCTCACGCCGTTCGTGCTCACCCCGCCGAGCCGTCAGCTCGCCGCGACGGCGGACGCGCTGGCCGAGGCGGCCGCCCGGGACGGCGACGTCCGGGCGGAGGGGCGGGCGCACTTCCTGCGCGGCAACGTCGCGCTGGCCGCGACCCGGCTGGACGCGGCCGAGGCGGCGTCCCGGCGGGCGGTGGACGCGGCGCGCGCGGCCGAGGACTCGGTGGTCCTGCGGCAGGCGCTCAACGACCTCGGGCTGATCTGCCAGTTCCTGAGCCGCTACGACGAGGCGGTGGACCACTACGACGAGGCGCTGCTGCTGGCGAACCGGCTCGGGCACCGCTCCGGTGCGCTGGTGACGACGGTGAACGCGGCGCTGGCGCGGGTGCGCAGCGGCCGGGCGGACGAGGCGGTGGCGATCTGCCACGAGGCGCTGGCCGAGCTGCGGACCCGGCAGGACGATCCGGGCCGGGCGTACACGCTGTACGTGCTGGGGCTGGCGCTGCACGCGCTGGGGCGGCACGAGGAGGCGGTGACCTGGTTCGGCGAGTGCCTGGCGGTGTCGGTGGCGGCCGGGCTGCGGGACCGGGCGGCGCACGCGCGCTACCGGCTGGCGGACAGTCTGCGCGAGCTGGGCCGGGCGGACGAGGCGCTGGACCACGCCGGGCAGGCGCTGGCGCTCTGTGTGGAGCTGGGCGCGGAGCGGGACCAGGCGCAGGCGCTGGTGGTGCTGGGCTGTGCGCTGGCGGACCTCGGGCGCGGGGCCGAGGCGGGGGCGCGGCTGCGGGAGGCGTACGCGATCTTCCGGCGGCTGGGGCTTCCGGAGGCCGCCGAGGTGGCGGGGCTGCTCGCGGAGCCGGCGTTCGCGCTGGTGGATCCCTGAGGCGCGGGTGGTACGGGGGCGGCAGAAACGGTTCTGCGCGCGGTCGTCGGGCGGGCGGGGCTCAGGAGCCGGTGCTGTTCCAGTCCGAGTGGCCGTTGCCGTCGGTGGGGGTGGGGGTGGGCGTGGCGGTGGGGGCGGTGGTGCCGGTGCCCGTGCCGGTCGCGCCGTCCGCCATCGCGGTGCCGGCCGCGCCGAGGGCGAGCAGGGCGCCGAGGCCGAGGCCCGCGACGGCCAGGCTGATCCGGGCGGTGCCGATCGTCGAACGCTTCGCCATGACTGCTCCTCGGGTGGCCTTCCCTGCCGGGAAGGGCGGGTGCCGGGCTCTCCCCCGGCTGACGTGATCAGCATGGCAAGGGGCGTTCAACGGCCGATCGACGCACGAGCAGCGTGCGTCGACCGGCCGCGTTGATCGGGGTGTTGAGCGCTGTCGTCGCAGGTCAGGCGGCCTCACGGAGCTCCAGGGTGCAGCACTTCACGCTGCCGCCGCCCTTGAGCAGCTCCGACAGGTCCATCCCGATCGGGCGGAAGCCGTGGGCGCGCAGGACGGCCGCGACCCCGGTGGCCGGCTCCGGGTGCACCACGTGCAGGCCGTCGCCGGCCACGTTGAGCCCGAACGCCACGGCGTCCTCCTCCCCCACCAGCAGGGCGTCCGGGAAGAGCTGGCGCAGCACCGCCCGGCTGCCCGCCGAGAACGCGCCCGGGTAGTACATGATCAGGTCGCCGTCGAGCACGCTGAGCGCGGTGTCGAGGTGGTAGAAGCGCGGGTCGACGAGGTCCAGGCCGATCACCGGACGGCCGAGGAACTCCTGCGCCTCGGCGTGCCCGGCGGAGACGCTGCGAAAGCCCCGCCCGGCCAGCAGGAAGCGGTCGGTCAGCAGCAGGTCGCCCTCGCCCTCGTTGACGTGCACCGGGTCGTGGGTGGTGAAGCCGTGCGCCCGGAACCACTCCAGGTACGCCGGGCCCTCGGCGGCCCGTTCGGCGTTGCGGAACCGGGCGCCGAGCACCCGGCCGTCGACGACGGTGGCGCCGTTCGCCGCGTACACCATGTCGGGCAGGCCGGGCAGCGGGTCGATGAGGTCGACGCGGTGGCCGAGGTCGACGTAGAGCTCGTACAGGCGCTCCCACTGGGCCACCGCGAGGTCGGTGTCGACGGGCTTGGCCGGGTCCATCCACGGGTTGATCGCGTAGCTGACCTCGAAGTGGGTCGGACGGCACATCAGGTAGCGGCGGGGGCGGGCGGTGCGGGTCATGGCGGGCTCCGGGAGGGCGAGGGTGGGAGGAGCAGGGGGTCCGGCGGGCGGCGGGTCCGGCGGGCGGCGGGGCTCAGTGGGCGGGGCGGTTCAGTGGGCGGCGGGGCGCTCGGGGAAGTCGCGCCTGGCGCGCAGCGGGCTCGCCAGCAGCACGGCGCCGGCGGAGAGCAGCACGGACGCCATGATCCAGATGGTGGTGCGGGCCCCGAGCACCTCGCCCAGCCAGCCGCCGAGCAGCGCGCCGACCGGGATGGCGCTGAAGTTGACGGTGGCGGCGCTGGCCCGGATCCGGCCGATCATCGCGGGCGGGCAGTAGGACTGGTAGAAGCTGCCGGCCAGGACGTTCCCGGCGATCACCCCGCAGACCGCGACCGACCAGGCGACCGCGCTCACCGCGAGCGGCAGCCGGGCGCCGGCCATCGGCAGCAGCAGGATGAACGGCGCGGCGACCAGCTCGCAGAGCAGCAGCCCGCGGGCGGTGCCGAAGCGGCGGGCGATCCGCCCGGCGAGCGCCGCCCCGGCCAGGCCGCCGACCGAGACCACCGCGAAGACGGCGCCGATGCCGCCGGGCGAGACCCCGACGCTGCGGACCAGGAAGATCGTCTGGACGGCCTGGATGCCGTTGAGGCCGAGGTTGCCGACCGCCCCGAAGACCGCCAGGGTCCGCAGGTAGGGGTCGTGGGCCAGGAAGCGCACGCCCTCGCCGATCTCGCGCAGGATGCCGCGCCGCTCGGAGACCGGCGGCGGGGTCTCCTGCACCTTGATGGTGCCCAGGCAGAGCGCCGAGACCAGGTAGGTCACCGCGTCGGCGAGCAGGCCGCTGGCCGCGCCGAACACCTGGGACAGCACGCCGGCCAGGCCGGGCCCGGCGATCTCCGCCGCCGAGTCCCCGGAGCGCAGCTTGACGTTGGCCTCCAGCAGGTCGTCCTTGGCGACGATCGACGGCAGCACGGCCCCGTAGGCGGTGGAGAAGAACACCTTCACCGCCCCGGCCAGCAGGGCGACCAGGATCAGCTGGGCCATCGTCAGGGCGTCGAACCAGCCGGCCACCGGCACGCTGCCGAACAGCACGAGCAGCAGCAGGTCGCAGACCAGCATGACCTTCAGCCGGGGCCAGCGGTCCACCCAGGCGCCGGCCAGCAGGCCGAGGAAGAGCCAGGGGACCCAGGCGGAGGCGGTGAGCACGCCGACCATGAACGGCGAGGCGTCCAGGGTCACCACCGCCACCAGGGCGAGGGCGACGTTGCCGACCGCGGTGCCGAGCCCGCTGGTCGTCTCACCGACCCAGAGCTTGCGGAAGTTCGCCTGGGCCCACAGGCCCCAGCGGCTGCGGCGGGGTCCGTCGTCCACCGCGGGCGGCTCGACCGGGACGGTAGTGGTGGTCATCGCGGGTCACTCTCCAGCGTGTCGGCCAGCACGGCGGCGATCCGTGCGAGGGGCTCGGGTTGGGTCAGGGCGCCGTGCGCGCAGTCGATCCGGTGGGCGGTGACGGGACCGCCGAGGTACGGGGCCCAGGCGGCCTCGTAGGGCCAGTCGGCGGGCTTGTCGGCGGTGGCGCCGACGAAGACGGCCGCGCCCCGGTAGTGGCCGGGCACGTGCTCGGCCATCAGCTTGCGGTGGTGCTCGAAGACGTCGGGCAGCAGGCCGGCGGCCTCGCCGAGCAGGGCGGTCAGATCGGCCTGGCCGCGCCCGTCGGCCGGGTCGTAGCCGAGCGAGACGAGGAGTTCGGCGAGGGTCTCCACCGGGTCGTCGGAGGCCGGGTGCTCCTCGGCGACCGCCCCGGCCGGGAGGCCGTCGAGCAGGGCGAGCAGGGCGACCTCCTGGCCCGCCGCCTGGAGCTGGACGGCCATCTCCTGGGCGACCACAGCCCCGAACGACCAGCCGAGCAGGTGGTACGGGCCCTGCGGCCGCACGGCCCTGATCTCCCGGACGTAGTCGGCGGCGATCTCGGCGACGGCGGCCGGTGAGCCGCCGCGCAGACCGCGGGCCTGGAGGCCGAACACCGGGCGCCGCGGGTCGAGGTGGCGCAGCAGGCCGGAGTAGACCCAGCTGATGCCGGCGGCGGGGTGGACGCAGAACAGCGGGGCCCGGCCGCCCTCGGCGCGCAGCGGGAGCAGCACGTCCAGGGCGTCGGAGCGCTCGCCCCCGGCGTTCTCCAGCCGGCGGGCCAGCCCGGCCACGGTGGGGGCCTCGAACAGGGCCCGCATGCCGAGGTCGGCGCCGAGGGTGGTGCGGATCCGGGCGAGCAGCTTCATGGCGAGCAGCGAGTGGCCGCCGAGGTCGAAGAAGCCGTCGTCGATCGTGACGCCGTCGACCCCGAGGACGTCCGCGAAGAGCGCGCAGAGCCGGTGCTCGCGCGGGGTGCGCGGGGCCCGGCCGGTGGGCGAGGCGGAGAGGTCGGGGGCGGGCAGCGCGCGGCGGTCGACCTTGCCGCTGCCGGTCAGCGGGAAGGCGTCGAGCGGGACGACCGCCGCCGGGACCATGTGGCCGGGCAGCGACTCCGCGACGAAGGCGCGCAGTTCGGCCGGGTCGGGCGCGGTGGCGCCCTCGGGGACGACGTAGGCGACCAGGCGGGGGCCGCCGGCGCCGTCCTCGCGGGCCGTCACGGTGGCGGCCCGGACGCGCGGGTGGCGGGTGAGCGCGTGCTCGATCTCGCCGGGTTCGATCCGGAAGCCGCGGATCTTGACCTGGTGGTCGGTGCGGCCGAGGTAGTCGAGGCCGCCGTCGCGGGTGCGGCGGACCAGGTCGCCGGTGCGGTACATCCGCTCCCCCGGCCGGAAGGGGTCGGCGACGAAGCGCTCGGCGGTCAGCTCCGCGCGGCCGAGGTAGCCGCGGGCCAGCCCGGCGCCGGCCAGGTAGAGCTCGCCGGGGACCCCGGGCGGGACGGGGGCCAGGTGCTCGTCCAGCAGGTAGGCCCGGGTGCCGAGCACGGTCCGGCCCAGCGAGGGCCGGCCGGTGGCGGTGACGGGGTGGGTGAGGGCGTCGACGGTGGACTCGGTCGGGCCGTAGAGGTTGCGGGCGGTGGTGCGCGGGGCCGCCGCGCGCAGCCGGTCCCAGAGGTCCTGGCCGACCGCCTCGCCGCCGAGGAGCAGCAGTCGCGGGGCGTCCGGGCCGTCCAGCAGTCCTTCGGCGACGAGTTGTTCGGCGTAGCCGGGGGTGATGCCGAGGGTGTCGATCCGGGCGGTGCGGACGTGCCGGACGAGGGCGGCGGCGTCGCGGCGCAGGTCGTCGCCGATGAGGTGCAGCTCATGGCCGGCGATCATCCAGAGCAGGCTGTCCCAGGAGGCGTCGAAGCAGAGCGAGGCGGTCAGGGCGGCGCGCAGCCGGCCGTGGGCGCCCCCGTGCCCGGCGAAGGTCTCGGCGCGGTGGTGGGCCAGCAGCGCGGCGATCGAGCCGTGGGTGACCACCACGCCCTTGGGGCGGCCGGTGGAGCCGGAGGTGTAGATGACGTAGGCGGCGTGCGCCGGGTCGGGGTCGGCGGCGGGGGCCGGCGCGGGGGCGGCCGGTTCGTCGGTGTGCACCGGGAGGGTCGTCAGCCCGGTGAGGAGTTCGGGCAGCGGCCAGCCGTCGCCGGTGACGGCCAGGGCGGGCGCGGCGTCGGCGAGCATCGCCGCCGTCCGCTCGGCCGGGTACTCCGGATCCAGCGGGAGCGAGGCGGCGCCGGAGCGGAGGACGGCGAGCAGGGCGACCACCGTCCCGGCCGAGCGCGGCAGGGCCAGGGCGACGACCGTGTCCGGTCCGGCTCCCGCCGCGCGCAGCCGGGCGGCCAGGCGGTCGGCGCGGGCGTCCAGTTCGGCGTAGTCCAGCCGGACGTCCCCGAAGACCAGGGCGGTCGCGTCCGGGGTGCGGGCCGCCTGCGCGGCGAAGGCGGCCGGCAGCAGCGGCACGTCGGGGGGCAGGGGGTCGGCGGGGGCGAGGAGTGCGGCGCGTTCGCCCGCGTCCAGCAGGTCGGCGCGGCCGATCGGCTGCTCCGGCCGCGCCGCGACGGCGGCCAGCAGCCGGCCGAAGCGGGTGGCGATGGCCTCGACGGTCTCCCGGTCGAACAGGTCGGTCGCGTAGTCGATCGCGCATTCCAGCCCGGCGGGCGTGCCGTCGGCGTCGAAGGACTCGCCCATGCCGATCGAGAGGTCGAACTTGGCGGCGTACCCGCCGACCGGCTCGACGCCGGCCGGGAGACCGGCGAGGTCCGGCGGGGTGTCACCGGCCCCGGCGGCGCCGGGGGTGCCGCCCTGGAGCAGCAGCATCACCTGGAACAGCGGGTGGCGGGCCAGCGAGCGGACCGGGTTGAGCTCCTCGACCAGCCGCTCGAACGGCACGTCCTGGTGGGCGTGGGCGTCGAGCTGGCTCTCCCGGACCCGGGCCAGCAGGTCGGCGAAGGCCGGGTCGCCGGAGGTGTCGGTGCGCAGGACCAGGGTGTTGACGAAGAAGCCGACCAGGTCGTCCAGCGCCTCGTCGGAGCGGCCGGCGACCACCGAGCCGATCGGCACGTCGGTGCCCGCCCCGAGACGGGTGAGCAG
>NZ_JBHVTL010000061.1:0-11248 GCF_042884635.1 Kitasatospora sp. NPDC058115 | reverse complement strand
GCCCGCTCCCGGAGGATCCGGGAGCGGGCCGCCGGCCGGTGCTCAGCGTGCTCAGCGCGCTCAGCAGGCGTCGATGAACCGGTCCAGCACCCGCACGCCGAACTTCAGTCCGTCCACCGGCACCCGCTCGTCCACTCCGTGGAACATCCCGGCGAAGTCCAGCTCCGGCGGCAGCTGCAGCGGGGCGAAGCCGAAGCAGCGGATCCCGAGGTCCTGGAAGGACTTGGCGTCCGTCCCGCCGGAGAGGCAGTACGGCACCGCGCGGGCGATCGGGTCCTCGGCGCGCAGGGCGGTCTGCATCGCCTCCACCAGGGCGCCGTCGAAGCCGGTCTCGATGGCCTTGTCCGAGTGCAGGCTCTCGCGCTTCACGCGCGGGCCGAGCACGCTGTCCAGCTCGGCCAGGAACTCCTCCTCGTAGCCGGGCAGGAAGCGGCCGTCCACGTGCGCGGTGGCCTGGCCGGGGATCACGTTGACCTTGTAGCCGGCGCCGAGCATGGTCGGCTGGGCGGTGTTGCGCAGCGTGGTGCCGATCATCTTGGCGATGCCGCCGAGCACCCGCAGCGTCTCGTCCATGTTCTCCGGGTCGAGCTCGACGCCCAGCGCGTCCGACAGCTCGTCCAGGAAGGCCCGCACGGTCTTGGTGATCCGCAGCGGGAACTGGTGGCGCCCGAGGCGGGCGACCGCCTCGCACAGCTCGGTGATGGCGTTGTCGTCGTTCTCCATCGACCCGTGCCCGGCCCGGCCCTCGACCGTGAGCCGCATCCAGTGCATGCCCTTCTCGGCGGTCTCCACCAGGTAGAGCCGGGTGCGGTCGTCGACCGTGAAGGAGAAGCCGCCGACCTCGCCGATCGCCTCGGTCACGCCCTCGAAGAGGTCCGGGTGCTTGTCCACCAGGTAGCGGGCGCCGTAGGTGCCGCCCGCCTCCTCGTCGGCCAGGAAGGCCAGCACCAGGTCGCGCGGGGGCTTGCGGCCGGTGCGCAGCCGGTCGCGGACGACCGCGAGGGTCATCGCGTCCATGTCCTTCATGTCGACCGCGCCGCGGCCCCAGACGCAGCCGTCCGCGATCTCGCCCGCGAAGGGGTCGTAGGTCCAGTCCGCGGCGTTGGCCGGCACCACGTCGGTGTGGCCGTGGATCAGCAGGCCCGGACGCGAGCGGTCCTCGCCCTCGATCCGGACCACGGTGGACGCCCGGCCCTTGGCCGACTCGATGATCCGGGGTTCGAGGCCGAACTCGGCGAGCTGCTCGGCCACGTACTCGGCCGCCTTCCGCTCCCCCGGGCCCGAGCCGTCGCCGTAGTTGCTGGTGTCGATCCGGATCAGGTCGCGGCAGAGGCCGGCGACCTCGGATTCACCCGTCACCTTCGGCGCCGCCGCCCGCTCCGCCGACTCGCTCCGCTCGCTCACGGTCACTCCTCGTCTCTGGCCCGCACCGGCGCCCCAGCGCCACCCCCGGGACCTGCACCCGGGTCGCACGAGCACGTCCGACCATCCTCTCCCAGCCCCCGGGCCGGATCCACCCCCGGGAAGCGGGCCGACACGCCGCCGCAACCTGCGCTCCCCCGTCCGGAGCCGTTTTGGGACCCGCAGCGGATCACTGCTACAGTTACATCTGTCAGCGCGGCCGACGAACAGAAGGAAGCCGCGAGGACAACACCCCGTCCGGGTGGCGGAATGGCAGACGCGCTAGCTTGAGGTGCTAGTGCCCTTTATCGGGCGTGGGGGTTCAAGTCCCCCCTCGGACACCGCAGAAGCGGGCCAGGAGAAATCCTGGCCCGCTTTTCGTCGTGCCCGAGCCCTTTCCGTCCGTGCTGTTTCCCGACCGCGCACCTTTTGTACGCCGTTGGTCCCTGTTCGGTCGCCGTGACCTGAGGTTTACTTTGTCGGCGCCGCCCCGCCTCGGGGTCGCGCCGACGGGGGAAGACCATGCCGGTGGATGGGAAGGTGGGGTGTTCCGTGGGGAATTTCCTGGATGGGTCGTATGCCGTTGACGCTCCCGGTGGGGCGCCGGTGTGCGTCATCGGTGCGGGCCTCTCGGGCCTGGCGGTCGCCCACGCGCTCGCGGTGAGGGGCATCGACTTCGTCTGCCTGGAGAAGGCTCCGGAGGTCGGCGGGATCTGGCGCAAGCCCGCGGCCGGGGAGCGCGGGCCCGGTTACCGGTCCCTGCACCTGAACACCGCCAAGCAGCTCACCGGCTACACCGCCTTCCCGATGCCGGACTCCTACCCGGCCTATCCGCGGCACGACGAGATGGCCGCCTACCTGCGGGCCTTCGCCGAGTGGGCGGGCCTGCTGCCGCGCATCGAGTTCGGCACCGAGGTGCTGGCGGTCCGCCAGGAGGCGGACGGCTCCTGGCTGGTCACCGGCCGGGACGCGCACGGGGCCACCACCACCCGCCGGTTCGCCCGGGTGGTGGTCGCCTCGGGCGCCAACGCGGAGCCGCTGCTGCCGGACCCGGTGCCGGCCGGCGCCGGGTCGTTCACCGGCCGGATGCTGCACGCCGTCGACTACCTGGACGGCGCCGGGTTCCGCGGTCACCGGGTGGTCGTGGTCGGCCTCGGCGCCTCGGCCGTGGACATCGCCGCGGACCTCTCCCGCCACGCCGCCCGGACCGTGCTGTCGGTCCGCCGGGGCCTGCACGTCGTGCCGAAGCAGCTCTACGGCATATCGTGCGACGTGATCGCCGAGTCGCCGTGGTTCACCGACATGTCGCTGGCCGAGCGGCGCGAGTACATCGAGCAGGCCCTGCTCGTCGCCCGGGGCCGGCTCTCGGACTACGGCCTCCCCGAGCCCGACCACCCGATCTTCTCCTCGGCCGTGACGGTCTCCGACGAGATCTTCAGCCGGATCCGGCACGGCTCGGTGACCCCCCGCCCCGGGATCGAGTCCTTCGCCGGGAA
This sequence comes from Kitasatospora sp. NPDC058115, assembly GCF_042884635.1. Taxonomy (NCBI): domain Bacteria; kingdom Bacillati; phylum Actinomycetota; class Actinomycetes; order Kitasatosporales; family Streptomycetaceae; genus Kitasatospora; species Kitasatospora sp. NPDC058115. The sequence continues at coordinate 8,351 of NZ_JBHVTL010000061.1, read as the reverse complement.
CCTGGTCCGCTTCACCGACGGGACCGCGGAGGAGGCCGACGCGGTCGTCTGGTGCACCGGCTACCGGATGTCCTACCCGTACCTTCCGGCCGGCTGCCCGGTCGGCCCGAGCGGGCGGGTGGAGCTGTACCGGCGGGTCGTCGCCCCCGACCGGCCCGGCCTGTACTTCGTCGGCCTGATCCGCCCGGTGGGGGCCATCACCCGGGCCCTGGAGGCCCAGGCGCAGTGGGTGGCGCAGCTCATCGGGGGCGAGGAGGCGCTGCCGTCCGGGGACGTCATGCGCAAGGAGGTCGACGACTACCTGGCCGGCATCGCCGCGCGCTACGGGCAGGGGCTCGGTGCGTCGATCCAGATCGACGTGGTGCCCTACGTCGAGGAGTTGCGCGCCGCCTGACCCCTGCCCGTGCGCCGGGTGCCGTCAGCCGGACGGCGGCCGGACGGCGTAGGCCTCCGCGGAGAGGTAGACCGTGAGCCGGGGCGGCCAGCCCCGCTGGTGGGCGAGCGCCAGGTAGGCGATCAGCCCGACTCCGTCCTGCGGCCGCCGCCCGGTGAGGGAGGGCAGGGCGCGCAGCAGCGGGGCTGGGTCCATGCCGTGCCGGCCGAGCAGGGCCACCGCCCGGTCGAGGGCCTCGCCGTCGTGCCGGGCGTAGTCGCGCACCGGGATGTGCAGGGTGAAGCCGCTCGGCCGGGCCTCCGCCGGGTCGGTGAAGGCGTGGCAGGAGAGCACCGGCAGCCCGGAGAGCCTGGCGTCCGGGCTGCCGGCCGCCGTGGCGGCGAACTCCCGCAGCGCGGCGGCCGTCGGCCCGGCGGGCATCCGGGAGAGGTCGCCGGCCGCGGTGGCGGGCAGCCCGGGGTGGCGGACGTAGACCTTGACCCGGGGCCGCTCCCAGTCGCCGAGGTCCAGGGCGAAGAACGGGTGTCCGTCGCCCGGCGGCAGGGCCGCGTACGCCCGCTGGTGGCCGAGCCGGTCCAGCGCCTCGCGCACCGTCGCGGCGGCCCGGTCGGCCCCGCGGGCGGCGGGGTTCAGGTAGACCTTGACCCGGGGGACCCCGCCGGGGCGCAGCTCCAGGGCGCACCACAGCGCCAGCGGTCCCTGCGGGGCCTGCGGCAGGAAGAGGTCCTCCAGCTTGTCCAGCCAGGTGGTGGAGAACCCCCAGCGCCGGGACATGCCGCGCACGGCGTCCAGTCCGGCGCGGCCGTTCTCCTCCAGGCCGTCCGTGCCGCAGCCGGGTTCCAGCAGCACCCGGAGGTCCGGCGGGCCGTCCGGCCGGAAGGAGAGCGAGTACTCCACCGGCGTGTGGTCGTCGGACAGGAAGGTCCGGCCGGACGGCGGCAGGTCGAGCCGCCGTCCGGCCTCCGGTCCCAACGCCTCGACGAGGACGTCCGCGTAGGTCCGTGCGTCGTCGGCGTCGAGGCTCGCGACCTCGCACAGGCGCCGCAGCTGGCCCGCGGTGTACTCCCCGAGCGTCGGGACGCCCGGTCTTTCCGGGTTGCCGGTCACTTGGCCAGCCAGGACAGGAAGGAGCTCCACAGCCCGCGTTCCTTGCGGGCTCCCGTGGTGTGCTCCTCCCGGGCGGGGGCGGCGGGCCGGGACGCGGTGGCGGGCCGGGGTGCCTCCTGGACCGGGGTGAACCTGGTCGGCAGCGCCGACAGCGCCCGGCTGAACGGGCCCGGACGCCAGGTCAGGCTGTCCACCGGCACCGCCAGCTCGATGTCGGGCAGCCGGTTGAGCAGGTTCTCGATGGCCGTCACCGTGATGTGCCGGGCCGGCTCCTTGGACGGGCAGGCGTGCGGGCCCGCGCTCCACGCCAGGTGGGCCCGGTTGCTGCCGGCGCCTCCGGTGTTGGCCGCCGCGATGCTGACCAGGACCAGCTCGCCGGCCTCCAGCTTGGTGCCGGCGAACTCCATGTTGGCCGCGGGGTAGTGCGGCGCGTAGTTCGTCAGCGGCGGGTTGCCCCAGAGGGTGTCGTCGAGCGCCTCGGCGATCAGGCCGCCCTTGTGGGCGTACTGGTCCTGGGTGAGCAGCAGGTGCAGGGTGTTGCCGATGAGGTTGCGCAGCGGCTCGGCGCCCGCGCCCAGGAGCAGGGCCAGCTGGTGGACCATCTCCTCGTTGTCCAGGGCCGCCTCGTGCTGCATCAGCCAGGAGGTGACGTCCTCGCCGGGCCTGGTGCGCTTGAGGGCCACCAGGTCGGCCGCGGCCTGCATCAGGACGTCGGCGGCCCGGGCGGCGTTGACGCCGTCGAACATGCCGGAGATGCCGAACAGCACCCGGTCGCCGATGTCGGCGGGGCAGCCGAAGAGCTCGTTGAAGACGAACAGCGGCAGCTGCTTGGCGTACTCGCCGACCAGGTCGGCCGAGCCGCGCGCGCTGAACTGGGCGATGAGGTAGTCGGATATCTGCCCGATGCGCTGGGTGAGCCGGCGGGTGTCGATCCGGGCGAGGCTGTCGGTGACGGCCTGGCGCAGCCTCAGGTGCTCGACGCCGTCGCTGAACATGCAGTTGGCCCGGTAGGCCAGCAGCGGCAGGACCGGGCTGTCGGCGGGGATCCGGCCCTCGTTGAGGTCCCGCCAGCGGCGGGAGTCCTTGCGGAAGGCGGCCGGGTCCTGCAGCAGTTGCAGCGCGGCGGTGTAGTCGGTGACGAGGGTGGCCTCGACGCCCGGGGCGAGTTCGACCGGCGTGGTCGCGCCGAAGTGGCGCATGTAGGCGTAGTAGGCCTGCGGGTCGGCCGCGAACTGGGGCCCGTACAGGGGTATCCGTTCGCCGGTGCCGTGGGCGGGGCACCCGGGCGGGGGTATGAGTGCGGTGGACTCAGCGTCCATTGTGTCTGCTCCTAGTGGACACGGTCCAGCAAGTGACGGACCAGTCTGATCAATGCTTCGGCGGAGGACTTCTCGTCGCGGGCGTCGCAGGTGACCACCGGGGTGTCCTCCAGCAGGTCCAGCGCCTCCCGCAGGGCGGCCTCCTCGTAGACCGGCGTGCCGTCGAAGCGGTTGACGGCGATCGCGTAGTCGAGCCCGTACTGCTCGATGAGGTCGATCACGGCGAAGGAGTCCGCGAGCCGGTCGGGGTCGACCAGCACCAGCGCCCCGAGCGCGCCGCGTGCCATGTCCTCCCACATCTGCACGAAGCGCAACTGCCCGGGGGTTCCGAACAGGTACAGCACGACGCGGTCGCTGAGGGTCAGGCGGCCGAAGTCCATGGCGACGGTGGTGGTGGTCTTGCTCCTGACCCCCTTGAGGTCGTCGACCGCCTCCCCGGCCCGCGTCATGGTCTCCTCGGTGGACAGCGGGGTGATCTCGGAGATCGAGCCGATGAAGGTGGTCTTGCCCACCGCGAAGTGCCCGACGACGAGGATCTTCACGGCGGTCTGGTTGGCTCCGTCGCGGACGTAGGCCCGCTCATCCAAACTTGGCCTCAAGTCCATTCAGCACCTCCTGGAGGATGCGCGTGTCCACCAGGGAGGCACGCGCGACGGGCGGCCGCACGAGAAGGTGGCCGCCTTCGCTGAGCGCCGAGAGGAGGATCCTCACCACGCCCAGGGGCAGCCGGGTGTGTCCGGCGATCTCGGCCACCGTCAGGTAGCCCGCGGAACATAATTCGAGCAGGCCCTGCTCCTCGGGCGAGAGCCGGCGGCCGGGGCGCTGCTGCTCGTCCCCCGCGGCGGTGACCAGGGTGACCAGGGAGAGCTGCTCGTCGTCGGGCAGCCCCCGTCCCTTGGTGATGACGTACGGTCTCACCAGGGGCGGGGCCGCGTCGGGTGCTTGCTCGCCTGGGGTGGTCATGGGCGCACGCCGAGGTTCTCGCGCGGGGGCGCCATGAGGGCCTTGCCGAGCTGGCCGACGAGCTGCTGCATCCGGAAGGTGATGTCCGCCATGTCGACGTCCGGGGAGGCCGAGACGCCGAGGTAGGCACCCTGGCCGGCGGAGATGAGGAAGACCCAGCCGCCGTCGAACTCCACCAGGGTCTGCCGCCACTGCTGCTGGTGGCCGTTGCAGAAGAAGGCGAGCGATCGGCTCAGCGACTGCACTCCGCTCATGCCGGCGGCGACGCGGTCCGCGTCGTCCTTGCCGATCTCCTTCGTCCGGGCCATCAGCAGACCGTCGGCGGATATCAGGACCGCGTGCAGGGCCCCGGGGATCTCCAGGGCACTGTCAAGCATCCATGACAGATCGTTGTTCACGGGTACTCATGTCCTTCACTACTTGCAGCGGTTGCGCTGCTCGTCGTTTCCGCGGCGTCCGGAGTCGTCGCCCGGCCGGACTGGGTGCCTCGCTGGAAGGCGCCCATGATCGCCGCCGTCTCCGCGCCGGAGCGGACCGGTGCGCCAGGGGCCGGGGTACCGAAGGCCGGGGTGCCGAAGGCCTGGGCCCCGGCTCCCTGGGCGGCGAAGCCCTGGGGGTCGTACCCCTGGGCGCCGGCGGGGACCGGCTCGGCCGGCACCACGGCCATCGGCCGCTTGCGGCGGCGCTTCGGCAGGCCGTCGGCGCCGGTGGCGGCCGCGGCCGGGGCGGCCTCGAACGGGTGGCGGGCCGTCTCGGCGCCACCGGGGGCGGGCGCGGCCGGCTTCTGCTCGGGCATGGCGGTGAGGAGTTCGTGCGGCAGGAGGAGGACCGCGCGCACCCCGCCGTACGGGGAGGAGGAGTCCACCGACGCCTCGAAGCCGAAGCGCTCGCTGAGCACACCGGCCACCGCGAAACCGAACTGCGGCGGATTTCCGAGCGAGGAGACCCCGGAGACACGGTCGGTCGACAGGAGCTTCTCCGCCCGGGTGCGCTCCTCGTCGTTCATGCCGATGCCGGCGTCGTCGACGACGATGCAAATGCCCTTCGGCACGGTGCGGATATTGATTTCCACCATCGTGTCGGGGCTGGAATAGCTGGTAGCATTGTCCAGCAGTTCGGCGAGCACCAGCGCCACCGGCTCGACCGCCCGGCTGGTGATTCCGTAATTGACCTGGGAAAGAATCTCCACCCGCCGGAAATGCCGGATACGGCCCTGCGCGCTGCGGACCACGTCATAGATCGACGCCACCTCGCGCTGGCGGCCCAGCCAGCCGTCGCACAGGACGGCGATGGACTGCGCACGCCGTCCGAACTGCGAGTTCGTGTGGTCGATCTCCAGGAGGTCCTCCAGGATGACCGAGTCGCCGTACTTCGTCTGCAGCCGGGAAATGACCAGCTGCTGTTCGGCGGCGAGGCCCTGGAGGGTACGCATGGCGGACTTGAGGACCGTCTTGGTCTCTTCGTCGGCACGCACGTGCGCCGCCTCGACGGATTGCGAGAAATCGCTCTCCAACGCGGCGTAGTGGGCTCTCAGTTCCCCGGTCTCCTGCCGCGCCGACGCGGCTGCCCGGCGCTGGAGGACAATGACGGCGATTGCGCCGAGGAGGACGACGAGAAGAGCCCAGAGAATGGGGTTCTGCAGGGAATGCGTCATAGGACTCTCTTCAGGAGAGTGGCGGCCAGCTGCTGATTTACCGTCAAAGCGGGGTGGGCCGGCGGACGTCCGCGCCGGGGTCACCGCCCGGACCGCCCCTGTGATCGTTCCGTCTCACACCCGCCCGATCCCCCCGGCAAGCGCCGTGATCATATCATCGGATGAAAGACCCCTCCGCAGCCCGCCACCAGGGGCTACCAATTGACGTGCGCTCAGTTCGACCGACGTCGAACACCGTTTCCGGGGCGCTGCGGCGCCCATTCGACCAGACCATGTCACGAGGGGCAAATGCCCTGCTCCCGACCCTGATGGAACGTCTGTTCCCGGGCTCGGGGTTCAGTGGGACGCGGGATCAGCAGGACACGGGTTCGGCGGGCGGCGGGGTTCAGCGGGGCGCGGGGTTCAGCGGGCGACGGCGGCCGAGGCCGCGCACCAGCTCGCCGACGACGAACGCCGTCACGGCGGTCACCAGCAGCAGCGGGAGCAGATCGGGTGCCTCGGCCCCCAGCAGGGCCGTCGCCAGCACCGTGCTGGTGACCGGAAGCCGGGTGACCGCCGTGGCCGAGGCGGCGAGGCCGACGGCCAGGCCCGGCGCGGTGCCGAGGCCGGGCAGCGGACCGCAGGCCACCCCGAGGGCGGCACCGATCAGCACCGCCGGGAAGATCGGACCGCCGCGCAGGCTGCCCAGCGCGACGCCCCAGGCCACCGCCTTGCAGAGGGTCAGCGCCAGCAGCGCGGACACCGGCCAGTCCGCCGGGTCGGCGGCGAGCGCGCCCAGGGTCGCCTGGCCGGAGAGCGCCGCCTCCTCCGGCGAGCGGCCGGTCAGCAGCGCGTAGGCGGCGAGGCAGGCGCCCACCGCGACCGCGCACAGCACGGTCCGCACCGCCGTCCGCCGGGCGGCCGGGGGCGCCCCGGCGCGTTCCGGCGCTCCGGTGGTGAACGTCTTCACCCGCCGGCCCAGCGTCTGTCCCGCCACGCAGACCGCGGTGACGACGGCGGCGAGCGGCAGGCCCCACAGGAAGTCGCCCGGGTCCGGGACCCCGCTGTGCGGCACCGAGGGCAGCGAGAGCGCGCCGATGGACAGCCCCGTCCAGTGGCCGAAGCCGGTGAAGACCAGCGCGCCGACACCGCTGGCCAGCAGACACGGCATGATCAGCAGCAGCAGCTTCGGCCCGCCGAGACCGGCCGCCTCGATCATCATCACGGCGGCCACCAGCGGGCTGCCGAAGATGGTGGAGATCGCCGCCGTCGAACCGGCCGCCCCCAGCACCGGCACCAGCTGCGGCCGGGCCGAGCGGCGGGCCGGCCGGACGGCGAGCAGCGCCAGCCCGCCGCCCATCGCCATCAGCGGCGCCTCCGGGCCGAGGACCGCGCCGAGCGGCAGACAGGCGAGGGCGGCGAGGAGGACGCCGGGCACGGCCTTCGGCGGGGTCGGCGGCCCGCCCAGGCCGTCCACCGGGACGTGCCCGCCGTGGCCTGGCAGCCGGGTGATCACCGGGGCGAGCAGCAGACCGGCCAGCAGCAGGGCGGGCAGCGGCCACCACCAGGGCGCGCGGTCATGGCCGAGGGCGTCCGGCAGGCTCTCCCAGATCCAGTGCTGGAGCTGGTGCTCCAGGCCGACGAACCAGAAGGCGGCCAGCGAGACCGGGACGCCGGCGAGCGCGGAGATCAGCAGCAGGCCCAGATAGCCCCTGGTCAGCAGGACCTCGCGCAGGGCCGGGGAGGGCGCCTGCTCCGGAGCCGCTCCCGCGACGGGGCCGGGGCCAGGACCAGGACCGGGGCCGGGCGGCGGGGCCGGGTCGTCGCTGCCGCTCGGACCGGCGCTCGGCTCGGGCATCGTCCGCCTCCGTCGCGTTCCCCGCGCCGGTCCGGCTCCGGCCGCGTGCTGCGACCGAGTCTCGCCCGCGTCCGGGGGGCCCGCACGTCACCGGGGCGCGGCCGCGCCCCGATTGCGCCGTCGGGGTGAGCGGGCGGGGTCAGTCCTGACGGATCTGCCGGGAGTCCCCGAGCGCGCTCTCGATGCCCTGCACCATCCGCCACAGCGGCGCCCGCCGGCTGGCGACCAGCACCACGACGTCGTCCTCGTCCCCCGCCCCGGCCCCGCCGGACGCACCGCCACCACCACCGGGCCGCTCGCTCCAGGTGTCGGCGACGAAGGCCATCGCCCGGTCCACCTCGGCCACCCAGTCGCTCTCGCCGCCCGAGCGCAGCCAGGTGCGCAGCGCGTGGTTGTGCGCGGCGACCACGGCGGCGGAGACCACGTCGGCCCGCAGCGGCCCGTCCGGGCGGCCGGCGAAGCGGCCGCGCAGATAGTGCGCGAGGGTGTGCTCGTAGCGCCAGACGACGGACAGCTCGTAGGCGCGCAGACCGGGGACCTTGCGGGTGAGCCGGTAGCGCTGGACGGAGAAGGACGGCTGCTCGGCGTACATCCGCAGGACGAGCCGGGCGGCGTCACCGGCGTGGCGGACCGGGTCCTCCTCGCCGGTGCCGGATTCGAGGAACTCGGTCATGTCCGCGAGCCCGCGCTCGTGGTCGGGGAAGACCACGTCCTCCTTGGCCGGGAAGTAGCGGAAGAAGGAGCGCCGGCCGACGCCGGCGAGCGAGACGATGTCGTCGATCGTGGTCTGTTCGAAGCCGCGCTCCAGGAAGAGCTCGAAGGCGGCGGCGACCAGCGCCTCGCGCATCGCGGGCTTGGGGTGCCCGTCGTTCATGGGCTGGTCCTGCTCTTCCTTCTCGCTCATTCCCGGAACATAGCATCGGCTTCGAACACCCGGACCGGGCCGCGGGGGGCCGGCCCGGGTGCCCGGGTGGCACGCGTACTACGGCAGGTTGCGGGCCATGACGATGCGCTGGATCTGGTTGGTGCCCTCGTAGATCTGCGTGATCTTCGCGTCCCGCATCATCCGCTCCAACG
>NZ_JBHVTL010000060.1:0-13578 GCF_042884635.1 Kitasatospora sp. NPDC058115 | reverse complement strand
GCCGCGCCCGCCGCCGCACCGGCCGCGCCCGCGCCGGGCACCGCGCCCGCGACCCCGGCCGCCACCGGCGCACCCGCGGCCCCCACCGCCGCGCCGGCCGCCGACAAGGACGCCGCGCCCTCCGACGCCCGGCTCACCCTGGCCAAGCCCGGCACCCCGGTGACCGCCCCCGCCGCCAACGGCGACACGGCCCCCGGCAGCGGGGCGGTCGCCACCGGCGCGCTCGCCCCCGGCTTCACCGTCACCCAGACCACCACCGTCACCGAGCAGCGCGGCCTCGGCCTGTCCGGGATCACCTGCACGCCGTCCGGCACCGGCTTCTGGTTCGCCGGCGGCTCCACCGCCGAGGGCCGCACCGACTACATCAGCCTGGTCAACACCGAATCCAGTGCCGCCGTGGTCGACCTCAAGCTCTACGGCGACAAGGGCCTGATCGAGAACGACGCCGCCAACGGCATCACCATCGCCCCCGGCAGCTCGCAGTCGGTGCTGCTGTCGACCCTGAGCAAGGGCCAGGTCGCCGACCTCGCCGTGCACGTGGTCGCCCGCACCGGCCGGGTCGGCGCCGCCCTGCACGCCGCCGACGCCGGCAAGGGCGCCGACTGGGTGCCCGCCTCCGCCGACCCCGCGCCCGTCCAGGTCATGCCCGGCCTGCCCGCCGACACCTCGGCCGCCCGCCTGGTCGTCTGGGCCCCGCCGGAGGACGACGCCGACCTGAAGATCGAGCTCTCCGGCAAGAACGGCTGGTTCACCCCGGCCGGCAACGAGTCCATCCACGTCAAGGCCGGCATGGTGGCCGCCGTCGACCTCGGCAAGGTCACCCGCGACGAGGTCGCCGGCCTGCGGGTGTCGCCCAGCGACGACAAGCACCCCACCCCCGTGGTGGCCGGCCTGCGGATCGACCGCGCCGGGGCCGGCGGCAAGTCCGACGCCGCCTGGCTGGCCGGCACCGTGCCGGTCGGTGCCCGCGCCACCGTCGCCGACAACCGGGGCGGCGGGGCGTCCACGCTCTTCCTCACCTCCACCGGCGAGGCCGCCACTGTCCGGGTCACCGCCTCGGCCGGCACCGGCGGCGGCACCCCCGCCACCCAGGAGGTCCAGCTGCCCGCCGGCGGCACCGTCGCCCTCCCGGCGCCCGAGCCCGCCGGGCTGAACGGCAGCTTCGCGCTCACCGTGGAGACCGTCTCCGGCGGCCCGGTCGCCGCCGCCCGGATGCTCGCGATCCCCGTCAAGGACGTGCCGATGTTCACCGTCCAGGCGCTGCGCGACGACCGCTCCAGCGTCAAGGTCCCGCAGGCCGCCCAGGACCCGGGCGTGGTCCTGCGCTGAACACCCCCGCGACGCCGCAGGGGCCGCACCCGTCGACCGGGTGCGGCCCCTGAGGCGTTCGCCGTGCTCAGTCCTCGTCGTACCGCGGGTCGATCGCGTCGGGGGAGAGCCCCAGCAGCTCCGCCACCTGCTCGATCAGGATCTCGTGCACCAGCGCGGCGCGGTCCTCCCGCGACTTCGCCCGGATCTCCACCGGCCGCCGGTACACCACGATCTGGCTCTTGCGCCCCTGCCGGCCCGGCGAGACCCGGCCCAGCGGCACCCCGCCGTCGGGATCGGTGCCGTCCGGCTCGTGCAGCGGCACCTCCTGGACGGCGAACTCCACCTCGATCAGCTGGGGCCAGCGCCGCTCCAGCCGTTCCACCGACTCGCGCACGTAGTCGTCGAACAACTCGGAGCGGGTGAGCGAGATCGGGACCTGCGGCGGCGCCAGCGGGCCGCGCAGACCCCGGCCGTGCCGGTCGCGGTGCCGCGGGCGGCGCGAGGGACCCGTCGATGACTGCGGTGCGGAGCTGTCCATATCACTGCCGAGCGTAGTCCTTGGACGCCCGGAAGTGGACCACCCCCGCAACGGTTCGCCAGGGGCGAGCGGAGCACCCGGGCGGCGCGCGGGCGGCGACACGGCACACCCTCCGGACAGGCGGTCTTCGCTCCCCGGCAGGGAGTGCTGTACCGTCCACCCTCGTGAGCTCTGTACGTCGTTGTTCGCGGACCGCGTGCGGCCGTCCGGCCGTCGCGACGCTGACGTACGTCTACGCGGACTCCACCGCCGTCCTCGGACCGCTCGCCACCTACGCCGAGCCGCACTGCTACGACCTGTGCGCCGAGCACGCCGAGCGCCTCACCGCCCCGCGCGGCTGGGAGGTCGTCCGGCTCGTGGCCGAGGCCGGACCGCTGCGCCGCAGCAGCGACGACCTGGAGGCGCTCGCCAACGCCGTCCGCGAGGCCGCCCGCCCGCAGACCCCGCGTCAGGGCCGCGCCCCCGAGGGCGAGTCCACCGAGGGAAGCCGCCGCGGCCACCTCCGGGTGCTCCGCTCGCCCGACAACTGACCCGCCGCCCGGCACCGTCCCGCTCCCGCCCCCGCACCAACCGCCGCGCCCGCCCGGGTACGCTCCCCCCTACCGGGTGGCGGCCGCCGCCGTGCCCGGACGTATCCGTGACCACGGGGCGATCAGCCCGCCGGCCAGGCCGCGCGCGTTCGCCGATCAGACACAGAACCAGGGTGGAGCCGCAGTGCGCGACCTCAAGCAGCTCGTGAAGGCGTACGACGTACGGGGCGTCGTCCCGGACCAGTGGGACGAGAACCTCTCCCGCGCCTTCGGCGCCGCGTTCGTGCAGGTCACCGGCGCGACCGCGATCGTGGTCGGCCACGACATGCGCCCCTCCTCCCCGTCGCTGACCCGGGCCTTCGCCGAGGGCGCGGCCGGCTACGGCGCCGACGTCGTGCAGATCGGCCTCTGCTCGACCGACCAGCTGTACTACGCCAGCGGCGCGTTCGACCTGCCCGGCGCGATGTTCACGGCCAGCCACAACCCGGCCGAGTACAACGGCATCAAGCTCTGCCGGGCCGGCGCCGCCCCGGTCGGCCAGGACACCGGCCTCGCCGAGATCCGCGAGCTGGTCGAGTCCTGGACCGGCGAGGACGACACCGTCACCGTCCCGGCGCGCGACGTCCGCCCGGGCACCCTCTCCGAGCGGGAGACCCTGCGCGGCTACGCCGACCACCTGCTCGGCCTGGTCGACCTCACCGCCGTCCGCCCGCTGAAGGTCGTCGTCGACGCCGGCAACGGCATGGGCGGCCACACCGTGCCCACCGTCTTCGACGGCCTGCCGATCGAGCTCGTCCCGATGTACTTCGAGCTGGACGGCACGTTCCCCAACCACGAGGCCAACCCGCTCGACCCGAAGAACCTGGTCGACCTCCAGGCCGCGGTCCGCGAGGCCGGCGCCGACCTCGGCCTCGCCTTCGACGGCGACGCCGACCGCTGCTTCGTCGTCGACGAGCGCGGCGAGCCGGTCTCCCCGTCGGCCATCACCGCCCTGGTCGCCGCCCGCGAGATCGCCCGCGCCAAGGCCGCCGGCGAGGCCGAGCCGACCGTCATCCACAACCTGATCACCTCCTGGACCGTCCCCGAGGTGGTCCGCGAGCTGGGCGGCACGCCCGTGCGCACCCGGGTCGGCCACTCCTTCATCAAGCAGGAGATGGCCGTCACCGACGCCGTCTTCGGCGGCGAGCACTCCGCGCACTACTACTTCCGCGACTTCTGGCGCGCCGACACCGGCATGCTCGCCGCGCTGCACGTGCTGGCCGCCCTCGGCGGGCAGCCGGGCACCCTCTCCGAGCTCACCGCCGAGTACGACCGCTACGCCGCCTCCGGCGAGATCAACAGCACCGTCGCCGACCAGGCCGCCCGCACCGCCGCCGTCCGCGCGGCCTTCGCCGTCGAGGGCACCACCGTCGACGAGCTGGACGGCCTCACCGTGGCCGGGCCGGACTGGTGGTTCAACCTGCGCGCCTCCAACACCGAGCCGCTGCTGCGCCTGAACGTCGAGGCGAAGGACCCGGCGAGGATGGCCGAGCTGCGCGACGGCGTGCTGGCCGTGGTCCGCGCCTGACGTACGGCCCCGGTGCCCCGGCCGGTAGGGTTTCCTCTCGGCCGGGGCACCGCCGTGCCGTCCGCCGCCACCCCCGCACCGAGACCGGAGACCGAACGCCATGAAGCTCGAATCCTTCCTGCTGGAGATCCTGGTCTGCCCGCAGTGCCGGGCCGCGCTCACCGAGGGCGGCACCGAGGAGCAGCCCGAGCTGGTCTGCACCGGCGCGGACTGCGGCCTGGTCTACCCGGTGCGCGACGGCATCCCGGTCCTGCTGGTGGACGAGGCCCGCCGCCCGGCCTGATCCTGGACGGGGCGGCCCCGCCCCGGCCCGCCCCGCGCCCGCCGTCCTCAGCGCCCAGCCACCAGCCGGAGGCCCGCCGCATGCTCGACGACACCCTGCTCGACGACCCGGCCGCCCTCCGGCGCGCCGACCACGACCGCGCGCTGCTCGCCCTCGCCGGCTCCGGCGCCCGGGTGCGCACCGCCCTGCGGCTCGCCGACGCCGCCGGCCTGGACCGGCTGCGCCCCGACGGCCGCCCGCGCGCCGTCCTGGTCGCCGGGCACGGCAGCGCGCTGACCGCCGGCGAGATGCTGGCCGCGCTGGCCGGCACCGCCAGCCTGGTCGCCCCGCTGCCGCCCACCGACGCCGCGCCCGTCCCGCGCCCGGACCGGGCCACCGCCCCCGCCGCGTTCACCGCCGGCCTGGCCTGGCAGCTCCCCGGCTGGGCGGGCCCGCTCGACCTGCTGGTGATCAGCTCCGCCGACGGCGGCGAACGGGGTCTGGTCGCGCTCGCCGAGCAGGCCTACGCACGCGGCTGCGCGATCGTCGTCACCGCGCCCGCGGGCAGTGCGCTCGCCGAGGCCGCGCTGCAGGTCCGCGCGCTGCCGCTGCCCTTCGTGCCGTCCGCCGTCGAGCCGGCCGAGGCCGGCGCGCCCGGCGGCCCCGGCTCCGAGCCGGACCTGCCCGCCGAGGACCCCTCGGCACTCTGGGCCCACCTCGCGCCGCTGCTCGCGCTCGCCCAGAAGCTCGGTGTCACCCAGCTGGCCTACGACGCGCTGCCGCGCACCGCGGACCTGCTGGACGCCACCGCCGTCCGCTGCCGGCCGGACGCCGCCGCGTACACCAACCCGGCCAAGGGGCTGGCCGCCCGGCTGGCCGGGACCGTCCCGCTGCTGTGGGCCGAGGGCCCGGTGGCCGGCGCGGCGGCCGTCCGCTTCGCCGCCCAGCTCGCCGACCGGGCCGGCCGTCCCGCCCTGGCGGGTCTGCTGCCGCAGGTGCTCACCGCGCACCGCGGCATGTTCACCGGGCAGCTCGGCGCGGGCGCCGACCCCGACGACTTCTTCCGCGACCGGGTCGAGGAGCCGGACCCGCTGCACCTCCAGGTCCTGCTGCTGCGGCAGGTCCCGGGCGAGGGCGACGCCGGGCCGTCCGGGCCCGGCCCGGCGGGGGAGGAGGACGACGGTCCGGCCGAGGTGCCGGCCGACGACGCGGGCCCGCGCAGCTTCGGCGCCGGCCGGGCGCACCGGCTCGCCGCCGCCCACGACGTGCGGCTCACCGAGTACGCCAGCCGCCGCTCCGACCCGCTGCACGCACTGGCCGACCTGGTGGCGCTCACCGACTTCGCCGCCGTCTACCTGGGCCTCGCCGCCGCGCAGTCCTGAGTCCGCGGGGGCCGGCCCGGTACCGTATGCGGTCGACGGCGACCGGGACACCGGGCGTCCGGGCACGGGCCGCGCGGACGGCCCCCGACGGAGGGACCTTCCGAGCATGAGCACCGAAGGCGGTACCAAGGCGCTGGTCGCGGCGCTGACCGCGAACCTGGGCATCGCGGCGAGCAAGTTCGTGGCCTTCGCGTTCTCCGGCTCCTCCTCGATGCTCGCCGAGAGCGTGCACTCGCTGGCCGACTCCGGCAACCAGGTCCTGCTGCTGGTCGGCGGCAAGCGGGCGCAGCGCGCCGCCACCCCCGAGCACCCGTTCGGCTACGGGCGCGAGCGGTACATCTACGCGTTCCTGGTGTCGATCGTGCTGTTCAGCGTCGGCGGCATGTTCGCGGTCTACGAGGGCTACGAGAAGATCGTCCACCCGCACGAGCTGGACAACTGGTACTGGCCGGTGGGCGTGCTGGTGTTCGCGATCGCGCTGGAGGGCTGGTCCTTCCTGACCGCGTTCCGCGAGGCCCGCAAGGACAAGGGGACGCACGGCTGGCCCGCGTACATCCGCCGGGCCAAGGCGCCCGAGCTGCCGGTCGTGCTGCTGGAGGACACCGGGGCGCTGATCGGCCTGGTGCTGGCGCTGTTCGGCGTGGGGCTGACGGTGATCACCGGTGACGGCATCTGGGACGGCATCGGCACGCTCTGCATCGGTCTGCTGCTGATCGCCATCGCGTTCGTGCTGGCGGTCGAGACCCGCTCGCTGCTGCTCGGCGAGTCGGCCCACCCGGAGACGGTGGGCCGGATCCGCGACGCGCTGGTCGACCACGACTCCGTCGAGCGGGTCATCCACATGCGCACCCTGCACCTCGGCCCGGAGGAACTGCTGGTCGCCGCCAAGATCGCCGTCCCGGCCGACTCGACGGCCGCCGAGGTCGCCGAGGCCATCGACGCCGCCGAGTCGCGGGTCCGGCGGGCGGTGCCGATCGCCCGGGCGATCTACCTGGAGCCGGACATCTACAGCGCCGAGAAGGAGGCGGCGGGCGACGACCCGTACGCCACGCCCGGCGGGCCGGTCCCCGGCGCGCACTGAGCCACCGGCACGGCCCCGGGCGGGAGGCCGAAAACGGCCGTAGCGGGCCGCCGTCCGGGGCCGTCGGTGTAGATTCGTCCCCAGAGCCAGAACGTCGCTGCTGATGGCGGTCGATCGGCGGCCCGCCCCCGAGGGGGTGCGCGCCGGTCGAGGGAGAGAGGTCCTCCGACGGTTTGTGCCGAGCAACGGGGCTCCGTGCCGCGCCGGTCGGACCGTGCCGCGGGCCGGGTGCCCCGGCGTCGTCGCACACCCGTGCGGCCCGCCGTGTTGTGACGCACTCCAGGACCTTGGCCACACCCCACCCGTCACACGAGGAGCAGACGCATGTCGACCGACATCACCGGTGACTTCAAGGTCGCCGACCTTTCCCTGGCCCCGTTCGGCCGCAAGGAGATCCAGCTCGCCGAGCACGAGATGCCCGGCCTGATGGCGATCCGCGCCGAGTACGCCGAGTCGCAGCCGCTGGCCGGCGCCCGGATCACCGGCTCGCTGCACATGACCGTGCAGACCGCCGTCCTGATCGAGACCCTCACCGCCCTCGGTGCCGAGGTCCGCTGGTGCTCCTGCAACATCTTCTCCACCCAGGACCACGCGGCCGCGGCCATCGCCGTGGGCCCGGAGGGCACCCCGGAGAACCCGCAGGGCGTGCCGGTCTTCGCCTGGAAGGGCGAGACCCTGGACGAGTACTGGTGGTGCACCGAGCAGGCGCTGACCTGGCCGGACGGCAAGACCCCGAACATGATCCTGGACGACGGCGGCGACGCGACCCTGCTGATCCACAAGGGCGTCGAGTTCGAGAAGGCCGGTGCCGCGCCGGACCCGTCCACCGCCGACAACGACGAGTTCCGCATCATCCTGGAGCTGCTCAACCGCACGCTCGTCGAGACCCCGAACAAGTGGACCGAGGTCGCCGCCACCATCAAGGGCGTCACCGAGGAGACCACCACCGGTGTCCACCGCCTGTACGAGATGCACCGTGACGGCAAGCTGCTGTTCCCGGCGATCAACGTCAACGACTCGGTCACCAAGTCGAAGTTCGACAACAAGTACGGCTGCCGCCACTCGCTGATCGACGGCATCAACCGCGCCACCGACGTCCTGATCGGCGGCAAGGTCGCGGTCGTCTGCGGCTACGGCGACGTCGGCAAGGGCTGCGCCGAGTCGCTGCGCGGCCAGGGCGCCCGGGTCATCGTCACCGAGATCGACCCGATCTGCGCGCTGCAGGCCGCGATGGACGGCTACCAGGTCGCCACCCTGGAGGACGTCGTCGAGACCGCCGACATCTTCATCACCACCACCGGCAACAAGGACATCATCCTCGCCTCCCACATGGCGCGGATGAAGCACCAGGCCATTGTCGGCAACATCGGCCACTTCGACAACGAGATCGACATCGCCGGCCTCGCGAAGCTCCCGGGCGTCGTGAAGACCGAGGTCAAGCCGCAGGTCCACGAGTGGCGCAAGGCCGACGGCCGCACCATCATCGTGCTCTCCGAGGGCCGCCTGCTGAACCTGGGCAACGCGACCGGCCACCCGTCCTTCGTGATGTCCAACTCCTTCGCCAACCAGACGATCGCCCAGATCGAGCTGTTCACGAAGACCGAGCAGTACCCGATCGGCGTCTACGTCCTGCCGAAGCACCTGGACGAGAAGGTCGCCCGCCTGCACCTCGACGCGCTGGGCGTGAAGCTGACCACCCTCACCCAGGAGCAGGCCGACTACATCGGCGTCCCGGTCGAGGGCCCGTACAAGCCCGAGCAGTACCGCTACTGAGCGGTCCCGCCGACCGGCCCCGCGCCGACGCACGCCGGTGGCCGGCACTCCCCGCGGGGAGTGCCGGCCACCGGCGTGCGCGGACCGGGTTCAGTTGAAGACCTCCGTGGTCCAGGCGTTCTCGTCGGTGCCGAGCGAGGTGACCCGGTCGAGTAGACCGTTGAAACCGCCGATCGAGGCGAACGGCGCCTCCCCCTCCATCGCCGAGACGCAGAGCTTGAGGCCGTTGGAGCTCCGGCAGGTCGTCGGCAGCTGCAGCGCCCCGGGGATGGCGGGGGCGGTCGGAGCGGTCGTGGCCGGCGCGACGTCGGGACGAGCGCTCACCGTGATCGGCTTGCCGTTCAGCGTGAAGCCGACGGACGCCGTCCACGGATAGGCCCGGGTGGCTTCGACGCCGTGGTCCAGGCTCGATCCCGACTGGACCAGGCCGGGCGGCACATCCGTGATCGTGAAGGGCAGGGCCACTGCCTGGGGCGCGGCGTGGACCCCGGCCGCGACCTGCGCCATCATGTTCGCGACGTTGTCCGGAGCGCCCACGTACGAGGCGTGCAGCTCGGCCCAGCGGCCGTCGGCGAGCTCGAAGCGCAGCGTCCGGTCCTGGCCCCCGGCGCTCGGGTCGCCCGGCGCGATGCCGACCCAGTACGCCGGCCGGCCGTTCACCGGCGCGGTGTCCACCCGGTACCGCAGGCCGACCCCGGCGCCGAGGTCGAGCGGGGGTTCCACCCCGGCCCCGTACACGGTCAGGAAGAGCAGCTGGCGGTTGAAGTCGGTGGCGGCGTCCGTCTGCTTCGGGCCGATGGCCTTGGCCTGCGCCGCCTCCGGCTGCCCGGTGAAGCCCTTGTTGTAGACGAAGGCGTCGAAGCCGGCGGGCAGCCAACCGAAGGTGGCCTGCACCACGAGCGGGTCGTGACCGGTGTCCGGGCCGACCCGTGGGCCGACGGGGACGGTGGCCGTGGAGCCGGAGCCCGCCGCCTGGACGGCGGAGCCGGAGCCGGCCTCCGGCCAGGCGGTGCTCAGGGTGGCGGCGCCGACCGCCACCGCCGTCACCGCGCCGAGCACGGCCAGGCGCCGGCGCCGCAGCCGGGAGCGGCCGGACCGGATGGACCAGGAGGTGTCGGGCAGGGCCGTCGGCGCCGGGGAGTCGGCCAGCGCGGTGAGCTCGGCGGCCAGCCGCTGCTCCGTCGCGGAGAGCGAGGACGAACCGTCGTACAGGTCGTTCACGAGGGGATCCTTTCGGAAGGACCGGCCGCGGTCGCGGCGGTCTCGCGGTCGAGGAGCCGGCGCAGTGCGTCCAGGCCCCGGGAGCACTGGCTCTTGACGTTGCCGGTGGAGCACCCCATGGCGGCGGCGGTCTGCTCGACGGTGAGGTCGCAGTAGTAGCGCAGCACCACCGTCGCCCGCTGACGGGGCGGCAGGGCGGCCAGCGCGGCGCGGAGGTCGACCGAGGCGTCCAGGTCCGCGACGGCCGCCGCCCGTTCCGGGAGCGCCTCCTCGCGGCGCCGGGCCGACCACCGGCCCCACGGCGAGCGCTGCTCGGCGAGGAACGTGTTGACGAGGACCGTCCGCACGTAGCCGTCGATGTTGTCCGCCTTGGAGACGCGGCCCCAGCGCACGTAGAGCTTGGTCACCGTCTCCTGGGCGAGGTCGTCCGCGCGGTGCCAGTCACCGCACAGCAGGTAGGCCACCTTGCGGAGCCAGGGGCTCCGGGCCGCGGCGTACTCCGTGAACTCGGCGTCGCGGGTCTGCTTCGCCATCGATGGGATCTCCCTTCCGGCGATGCCTCGGTTCGCAGCGCCCACCTCCCTGATGCGGGCCGCCGGGAGGAGGTTGCATGCCGCCGCCGGAAGACCGCGGCCGTAGGCTTTCGGGCATGCCCAACGGCCGGTACTCGCTCCACGACACCCATGACCACGTCCTGCTCGGCGAGGAGCGGTTCAGCTGCGCGCCCGGCCCGGCCGGCTGGCGGTACGTCTCCAAGACGTACGCGCCGGACGGCCGCGTCCTCGGAACGGTGGACCTCACCCTGGACTCGCGCGCCCGGCCGCTGCGGATGGAACTGCGCGCGGGCGGCTGGCAGGTGCGCGGCGGCGCCGTCGACAGGGTCGCCTGGGTGCGGGCCGACGCCTCCGACCCGTCCGGCGAGCAGGCGGCCGAGGGCCACGACCGGGCGCACGGCTTCACCGGACGCTCGCCCGGCTTCCTGGTCGCCACCGCGCGGATGCTGCGGCTGCGGGAGGGGGCGAGCGCGCGGGTGCGGCTGGTCGCGTTCACCGAGCCGGTGCTGGCGCCGCGCACCCTCGACCAGGGGTGGCTGCTGGAGGGCGTCGAGACGCACGGGACGGACTCGGGGCCGCTCGTCGTCGAGCGGTACCAGGTGGCGGACCTGGAGACGGGCGAGCAGCAGGTGGTGCACCTGGCGGGGGACGTGGTGCTGGCGGCCGGGGGGATCGAGCTGGAGGAGCTGGAGTCGCCGCCGAACGCCTGGCCGGCCGCGTTCGGGGACGGGACCGGCGAGGAGCTCGGTTAGGCGGGCCCGGGTGGCGTCAGGCGGGCGGGGCGAAGCCGGTGCCGGAGGCCGGAGGCGTCGGCGCGGCGGGCGGGGCCGGGGGAGCGGACGGGGTGGCCGGCGGGGCCGGCGCCCACGCCTCCTGCGGGGCCGGCTGCTGGGCCTGGGCCTGAGCCTGGGCGTGCGTCTGCGCGTGCTGCTGAGCCTGCTGTTGGGCTTGCTGGAAGGCGTACCCCTGCGCCCGGCTCCACTCGCGCCGCTGGCGCTCGGTCAGCACCGCCCCCAGGTACGCCGCCGGGTGCACCCCGTACGGCACCGGGTGGCCGGTGCGGGCCGCCAGGTCGTCCGCGAGCCGGGCGGACATCCGGTGGGCGACGGTCTGGTCCAGCTCGCCGATCCGCCCGAGGAACTGCCGGACGGCCAGCCAGAGCGGCTCCGGCACGGCGGAGAGGTCCAGCGCCACCAGTTCGCCGCCGATCGCCTGCAGCAACTGCGGGTTCACCGGCGGCAGCGCGATCGCCGCCCCGCTCCCGCCGGGCACCCGCTCGCGGACCACCAGCGTCCCCGCGAAGACGTCGCCCAGCCGCTTGCCGTCCGAGGACACCACCGAGCAGACCACCGCCGGCACCCCGAACAGCACGATGATCTCCAGGAAGCCGACCAGCCCGCGCACCAGCGTGTGCCGGAACCGCACCGGCCCGCCGTCGCTGCGCACCACGCGCAGCCCCAGCGCGGCCTTCCCCAGCGAACGGCCGCGGGTCAGCGTCTCGATCATGACCGGGAGCGCGACCAGGAAGAAGACGGTCAGCCCGATCGTCACGGCGGCGACCGCCGCGCCGTCCAGGTCGACCAGGACCAGGCTCAGCAGCAGGGTCGTGGCGACCAGTCCCGCGAGCTGCACGGTGAGGTCCAGTGCGATCGCCAGCCCCCGGCTCGGAAGCTTCGCCGCGCGCAGGCCGAGGACGACCGCCTCGCCCGTCACCAGGTCGCTCAAGACACCCGTCCGTTCCCGTCGGTGGTACGCGGTCCGTGGGCGGGGAATCCGGCGGATCGGCCCCCACGATCCCGAGATCTGCTGCCGTCAACATACGGGGCCGCCGAGCCCGCCGGGAAGTGAGGTCCCGGCGGTCGCCGCACCCCCCGGCCCTGGCATGCTGGGCCCACCTGTCCGCACCGCCCGACCTCGCGCCCCGCGCCGATCATGGAGCCGCCGCATGGACCTGGACGTCTTCGTCGCCACCCACCAGGGGGAGTGGGCCCGGCTGGACGAGCTCGCCAGGAAGCGGCGCCCGACCGGGGAGGAGGCCGACGAACTCGTCGCCCTCTACCAGCGCGTCACCGGGCACCTGGCCAAGGTCCAGGCCGCCGCGCCCGACCCGACCCTCGAAGGCCGGCTCACCAGCCTGGTCTCGCGGTCCCGCGACGCGGTCACCGGCACCCGGACCAGCGGCTGGCGCGACGTCGCGCGCTACTACACGGTGAGCTTCCCGGCCGCCCTCTACCGCTCGCGGCGATGGTGGATCCCGGTCGCGGTGCTCTCGCTGCTCGCCACCGCGCTGGTCGCCTGGTGGGTGGCCGGCCACCCCGAGGTCCGCAACAGCCTGGCCGCGCCGGCCGAGCTCCGTGAGATGACCCGGCCCGGCGGCGCCTACGAGACCTACTACTCCGACCGCCCGGCGAGTTCCTTCGCGGCCCAGGTCTGGACGAACAACGCCTGGATCGCCGTGCAGTGCCTGCTCTACGGCGTGGTGCTCGGACTCCCGGTGCTGTGGGTGCTGGCGAGCAACGTCCTCAACCTCGGCCTCGGCGTCGGGCTGATGGCGTCCGCCGGCCGGCTGGACACCTTCCTCGGTCTGCTCATCCCGCACGGCCTGCTGGAACTGACCGCCGTCTTCGTCGCCGGTGGCCTGGGACTGCGCCTCGGCTGGACGATCGTCGACCCCGGCCCGCGCACCCGCGCCACCGCGCTCGCCGAACAGGGCCGCTCGATCATCGGCATGGGCATCGGTCTGGCGACGGTACTGGCGGTGTCCGGCGTCCTGGAGGCGTTCGTGACCCCCTCCGGCCTGCCGACCTGGGCCCGGATCGCCATCGGCGCGCTCGCCGAGGTCGCTTTCCTGCTCTATGCGCTGGTGTTGGGCCGCAAGGCCGCCGCAGACGGGGAAACCGGAGACCTGGATGCCGCCGACCGGGCGGACCTGCAGCCGGTCGCGGCCTGAGTCGATGTGATCCACAGGCTCCTGACCTGCTACTCTTCTTGAGCTCCAGCCAAACCATTGACGTGGTAGGGGTGGGCGAGTAGGTTTGAACGGTTGGGACCGACTGGACACCAGTCAG
This sequence comes from Kitasatospora sp. NPDC058115, assembly GCF_042884635.1. Lineage (NCBI taxonomy): Bacteria > Bacillati > Actinomycetota > Actinomycetes > Kitasatosporales > Streptomycetaceae > Kitasatospora > Kitasatospora sp. NPDC058115. Next base: position 291 of record NZ_JBHVTL010000060.1, on the reverse strand, counting down.
ACTCGGGCGTTAATGTCTACGACACCGCCGAGTCGAGGTGAGTGTGCTTCATCGAATGCACGCCCTCTCCGACAAGGTAAATCCAGGGACTGAGCACACCGGAAGCTTTGATAGGCTTCGGGGCGAAGTCGAAGGAAATCCCCCCAGCGGGAATCGGACGAATGAAACTCCGGAAAACGGAGCGGAAAACATCTGGTAAGCTGGAAACACGAAAGAACGAAGCGCCCGGAGGGCCGGTGTGAAAGCCGCCCGATGGAAGCGTCCGTTCCTTGAGAACTCAACAGCGTGCCA
>NZ_JBHVTL010000059.1:0-16085 GCF_042884635.1 Kitasatospora sp. NPDC058115 | reverse complement strand
GGCGAAGCCCCGGCAGCGGCAAGGCGCAGCCGAAGCCGCCAGGGCGAAGCCCCGGCAGCGGCAAGGCGCAGCCGAAGCCGCCAGGGCGAAGCCCCGGCAGCGGCAAGGCGCAGCCGAAGCCGCCAGGGCGAAGCCCCGGCAGCGGCAAGGCGCAACCCGGGGGCATGGGAGAGGCCGGGCCTTCGCGAGGGGTCGCGAAGCCCGGCCTCTTTGTGGGTCAGTTCTGGGTGGGCGAGAGGCTTCCCGAAGCGGAGGCGGAAGCAGGGGCGCTGCCGGAGGCCGTGGCGGTGGAGGAGCCGGTGGCGGTGGGCGAGCCGGTGCCGGTGCCGGTGCCGGTCGGGGTCTCGGTGGGCGTGCCCGTGGGGGTGCCGGTCGGCGTCCCGGTCGGCGTCCCCGTCGGGGTCTCGGTGGGCGTGCCCGTCGGCGTGCCCGTGGGCGTACCGGTCGGCGTGCCCGTGGGCGTGGCCGACGGCGTGCCGGTCGGCGTCCCCGTGGCCGACGGGTCCGGGGTACCCGGCTCGGTGCTCGGCGTGCCGGTGGCGGACGGGTCCGGCGTGCCCGGGGCCGGGGTGGTCGGGGTGACCGGCACCACCGGCACCACCGGCGGCACGGGCGTCCCGGGGTCGACCGGCGGCTGGTTCAGCGGGCTGGACGCGATCGGGGTGACCGAGTCCCAGCCGGCCGGCAGGTCCGGCACCTTCCACGCGCCGCCCGCCTCGTCGGCCGTCCCGTCCGGGTCGGGCCGGACGGCGCCGAGGATCGGGTTGGCCCCGATCGGCCCGACCTTGACGTACGAGCCCGGCCGCGGCGCGTGCACCACGAGTCCGCCGCCGATGTACATCGCGACGTGCGTCGCGCCCTCGAAGTAGATGATCAGGTCGCCGGGCCGCAGCTGGTTGAGCGGGACGCGCTGGAGCTGCGCCCACTGCTCCTGGCTGGTGCGCGGGATCGGCTTGCCCGCGTGCAGCCACGCCTGGGAGGTGAGCCCGGAGCAGTCGAAGACGTCCGGCCCGGCGCCGCCCCACACGTACGGCTTGCCCAGCTGGGCGAGCGCCCAGGCGACCGCGGCGCGGCCGGCCAGCGACGGCGTGCGCTCGCCCTGGCCGAGCACGCCGGTGGCGAGGAAGGCGAGCTGGGCCTCGTCGGCCTTGGCCTTCTCGACCTGCTCCAGCTCGGCGCGCTGGGCACCGGTGAGCGAGGAGACCAGCTGCTCGACGGCGGCGAGGTCGGCGGCCACCTTGGCCTTGGCGGCGTCCTGCTGGGCGACCAGCGTCTGCGAGGTGCTGAGGGCCTCCTCGTTCTGCTTCTGCAGCACGCTCAGCTCGTCGCGGTCGGCGGTCAGCTTGTTGAGGAACTCGGACTGCGAGCGGCTGGCGGCGGCGAGCAGCTCGGCGATGGTGACGGCCTCGTACGGGTCCTTGGAGAGCAGCAGCTCGGCGTAGGCGGAGGCGGAGCCGTTGCGGTACTGGGCGGCGGCGAGCTGCGCGGCGACGTCGGTGCCGGCGTCGACCTGCTTCTGCTGGCGCTCCACCTTGCCCTTGAGCTCGACGACCGCGGCCTGCTGCACGGCGACCTTGTCGACAGCCGCGTTGTACTGCTCGGTCGCGGCCTCGGCGCCCTGGTAGAGCGTGTGCAGCTGGTCGAGCAGCGGGCCGAGGGTGGCCTTGGCCTGGGCGAGCGGGTCACCGGCGGCGTCGGCGACGGGGGCTCCGGGAGCGGTGGGAACGGCCGGAGCCGGGTCGGCCCAGGCCTGGGCGGTGGCCAGGGGCAGCGACAGGGCGGCGGCCGCGAGGACGGCTCCGCAGCGCAGCGCGGCGCGGACCCAGGCCGGCCGTCTGCCGGCCGGTGCGCCCGCCGGTCGTCCGTCCGTCAGCTCCGCACGCCGTGCCGCCCCGCCCATGGATCTCGTCCTCCCCGCCCGCCCGCGTTCCGGCGTCCCCGGACCTCCGGCTGATCCTGCCACGGGTTACTCGCCGGAAACAGACCGCGCCCGTACGGCCCGATGAATTTTTCGCCCTACCTGTGAGGCAACTCTCAGCAAATGGGGCGAAGCGGACGGATCTCCACTAATGTCCTGCTCAGCACGGCGGACGCCACCCTCAGGAAAGGCCCCGGCAACCCCTCGGACACCGTCGGAACCTCGATTCCGAGGCCAGTTCACCTTCCGTTCACCAAGCGTCCCTACCGTCGCGCACGACACCAACGTCAGTGCGACAACTACGACGATTGTTTGGGTATGGAACACATCTCGTTCCTGGTGGCCGTTGTGATCATCACGGCGCTCGCCTTCGACTTCACCAACGGGTTCCACGACACCGCCAACGCGATGGCCACCTCCATCGCCACGGGAGCCCTCCGGCCGAAGATCGCGGTCGCCATCGCGGCCCTCCTCAACTTCGCGGGCGCGTTCCTCTCCGTGAAGGTCGCCACCACCATCTCCGGTGGCATCGTCAACGAGAAGACCGGTATCCATCCGGAGATCATCTTCGCCGCACTGGCGGGTGCCATCCTCTGGAACCTGCTGACCTGGCTGCGCGGCCTGCCGTCGAGCTCCTCGCACGCGCTCTACGGCGGCCTGATCGGCGCCACCGTCGTCGGGGTCGGCGCCAACGGCGTCAACTTCGACACCGTGGTCAGCAAGATCCTCATCCCGGCGATCGCCTCCCCGCTGGTGGCGGGCCTCGCCTCCTGGGGCGCCACCAAGCTCGCCTTCGCGATCACCCGCAAGAGCGACGAGAAGACCGTCGGCAAGGGCTTCCGCACCGGCCAGATCTTCTCCTCCTCGCTGATCTCGCTGGCGCACGGCACCAACGACGCCCAGAAGACGATGGGCATCATCACCCTGACCCTGGTCTCGGTCGGCGCCCTGCCGAAGGGCGCGCTGCCCCCCACCTGGGTCATCGTCTCGGCCGGCGCCGCGATCGCGCTCGGCACCTACATGGGCGGCTGGCGGATCATCCGCTCGATGGGCAGCGGCCTGGCGGACATCACCCCGCGCCAGGGCTTCGCCTCCGAGTCGGCCGCCGCGACGGTCATCCTGACCTCCTCCAGCATGGGCTTCGGCCTCTCCACCACCCAGGTCTGCTCCGGCGGCATCATGGGCGCCGGCCTCGGCGGCCCGAAGGCCGAGCTGCGCTGGGGCATGGTCCGCCGCATGGTCTACACCTGGGGCCTGACCCTGCCGGCCGCCGCCACCGTCGGCGGACTCGCCGCCTACCTGGCCGAGCGCGGGAACTGGGGCGTCGCCCTGGTCGGCGCCGCCCTGGTGGCCGGTTCGGCCGCGATGTGGGTCATCTCCCGCCGCCAGCCGGTCGGCGCGGACAACGTCAACGCCGTCGACGACACCTCCGACGTCACCCCGGTCGAGGTCAGCCCGGCCGCGGTGCCCGCCGCCCCGACCACCCCCGCCTCGACCACGGTCGCGGCCTGACCGCCGCCGGCCGAGGAACTGGAACCCCCATGCACATCAAGTGGAACGCCCTGGCCCAGACCGCCGGTGTCAGCTTCGGCATCACCGTCGGCGTGGTCGCCGTCTTCGCCCTCGGCATCCTGGCGCTGTCCCGCCGCGAGGCCGCGCTCAGCGCGCGCCGCGAGGCGGCCGGCCCGGGCGCCGCGGTGGCCGGCGGCAAGCTGGCCCTGGCCGGCGCGTACGCCTGCTTCGCCGTCTGCGGTGCGGCCGTCCTCTACGGACTGACGCTGATCGCCAACAAGTAGCAGCAGCCGAACGCCCGAGGGCCGGGAGCGGAACCACCGCTCCCGGCCCTCGGGCGTTCCCGCCGCGGCGCGTCAGGTCCCGGACGGCGCCCGGCCCGCGTCCCGCACGCGGACGGCACGGCGGCGGGACACGGGCCGGGGAACGGAAGCCCTCCCGAACGGGCAGCGGGGCCACGGGCGGACGGCACTGCGGCAGCATGCCGGAGACAGCGCCGGAGACGACGCCAGGACGCGGCGCGTCCGGTCCCGCACGTGGACGGCACGGCGGCGACAGCGAGCCGGCCGGGGAGGGCGGCGGCGCACACCAGGCCCTCCCGGGCGCGCGGCAGCACACCGGAGACGGCATCAGGACGCGGCGCGTCCGGTCCCGGCCCGCGCCCGGCGCGGTCCCGTGCAGGGACGGCACGGCGGCAAGGAGCGCGCCGGGGAAGAACGGCGACGCGCACCACGGCAGCGGGCCGGGCGCGACGTCGCGCCCGGCCCGCGCCCGGCGCGGTCCCCCGCCCCGCCGGCACGGCGGCGGCGAGCGGGCCGGGGCGGGCGCGGGGCCGGCCGGGGAACGGCGGCAGCACGCCGGAGGGCCGGGAGGGGCGATCCGCTCCCGGCCCTCCGGCGCTGCCGCGGGCGGTGTCAGTCCTGGCCGGTGCGCAGCACCGTCTCCCGGATGAACAGCACCGTGACGAAGGCCAGCAGCGCGAACGGCGCCGCGACCAGGAAGATCACGCCGACCCCGTGCCCGAAGGCGTCGGTGACCAGCGGCACCAGCTGCGCGGGCAGCTTGTGGAGGTCCGGGATGCCGCCGCCGAGCGAGCCGCCCCCGCCCGCCGGGACGCCCGCGTGGGCGAGGTTCTCGCTGAGGTAGTGGCCGACCCGGTTGTTCATCAGCGCGCCGAGCGCCGAGACGCCCATCGCGCCGCCCATGGTGCGGAAGAAGGTGACCACCGAGCTGGCCGCGCCCAGCTCCGCGCGCGGCACGGTGTTCTGGACGGCGAGGACGAGGTTCTGCATGGTGAGGCCGAGGCCCACGCCGGTGATCGCCATGTAGACGGAGAGCAGGCCGTAGGCGGTGTCGGCCCGGGCGGTGCCGAGCAGGCCGAAGCCGACGGCCAGCAGCAGCGTGCCGCTGACCAGGTAGGCCTTCCACTTCCCGTACTTGGTGATCAGCTTGCCGGCGACGGTGGAGGAGACGGCCAGCCCGAGGATCATCGGCAGGGTCATCAGACCGGCCACGGTCGGGGACTTCTCCCGGGCGAGCTGGAAGTACTGGCTGAGGAAGGTGGTCGCGCCGTACATCCCGATGCCGACCAGGACGCTGGCCAGCGCGGCGAGGGTGACCGTCCGGTGCTGGAACAGGTGCGGCGGGATGATCGGCTCGGCGGCGCGGCGCTCGACGACCACGGCCAGCGCGCCGAGCAGCAGTCCGCCGCCGACCATGACGGCGGTCTGCCAGGAGAGCCAGGCGTAGTTCTTGCCGGCCAGGGTGATCCAGATCATCAGCAGGCTGACCGCGGCGGTGATCACCAGCGCGCCGAGGTAGTCGATCTTCACCCGGCGCTTGACCACGGGCAGCTTCAGGGTGCGCTGCAGCACCAGGATCGCGACCACCGCGAACGGGATGCCGACGTAGAAGCACCAGCGCCAGCCGAGCCAGGAGGTGTCGACGATGACGCCGCCGATCAGCGGGCCGCCGATGGTGGCCAGCGCGAAGACGGCGCCGAAGTAGCCGCTGTACCGGCCGCGCTCGCGCGGCGGGACCATCGCGGCCAGGCAGATCTGGGCGAGGGCGGTGACACCGCCGGCGCCGATGCCCTGGAGGGCGCGGCAGGCGATCAGCTCGCCGGTGTTCTGGGCGAGGCCGGCCAGCGCGGAGGAGGCGATGTAGATCACCAGCGCGATCTGCAGCAGCAGCTTCTTGCTGGCGAGGTCGGAGAGCTTGCCCCAGATCGGGGTGGAGGCGGTGAGGGTGAGCAGGGTGGCGGTGATCACCCAGGTGTAGGCGGACTGGCCGCCGTGCAGGTCGGTGAGGATGCGCGGCAGCGCGTTGGAGACGACGGTCGACGAGAGCACGGCGACGAAGAGGCCGAGCAGCAGGCCGGAGAGTGCCTCCATCACCTGCCGGTGCGTCATCGGTTGGTCGGTCGTGTCGGCGGCTCCGGTCGCGGCAGGCGTGGCGGTGACGGTCATCGAGGTCCTTCGGAATAGTTGCCTGTGGCAACCATAAGGCCGATGGTTGACCTGGGCAACATTCGTCAAGAACAAGTAAAGCCCGGACCAGTCCCGGTCCGGGCACCTCGCCCGCGTCCCTCGCCCGCGCCGCTCAGCCGGCCGGCACCGCCGTCTCGCCCACCACGTCGTTGAAGCGGTGCAGCAACTCGGCGAAGCGCACCACGTCCTCCTCCGGCCAGCTGCCCATCAGCTCCCGCACCCGGCCCATCCGCGCCGCCCGGGCGGCCAGGAACCGCCGCCGGCCGTCCTCGGTGAGCGAGACCCGCGCGGAGCGGCGGTCCTGCGGGTCCGCCTCCCGGGCCAGCAGGCCCAGCTCCTCCAGCGCCCGGATCTGCCGGCTGATCGTCGCCTTGCCGACCGCGAAGTGCAGTCCGACGTCGGTCACCCGGACCGGTCCGGCCTGCTCGACATAGCTCAGCAGGCTGTACGCCATGCCCTCCAGCTGCGGGTGGACCCGCCGGGACAGCTCGGACATCCGGGCCCGGCCGCGCCGGAACAGCACCCCCACCTCGCGCTCGACCGCCAGCAGGGGGTCCTCGTCCGGCCGGTCCCCGGCGCACTCCTCGTTCGGCGTACTCACCGCGCCAGTATCCCGCAGCACACCCGCGACCCCCTCGGCGCGGGAGAAACCTCGGCGAAACTAGTTCATGCTATTAAGTACCCGGTTTCCCCCGATACGCAAGGAGATGTGCATGACCGCCCCAGGGCAGCAGGAACCAGGGCCCACCGAGGCACCGGAGCGCACGGCCGGGCCGACGCCCAGGAAGGGCTTCGTCGCCGAACTGAAGGGCGCGGTCACCCCGCGCGCGGCGCTGCTGGTGATCGGCGTGCTGCTCCTCCAGCTGGGCTTCGTCACCTCCTACGTGGGCGCGCTGCACCAGCCGAAGCCGCACGAGCTCTCGATCGCGGTGGTCGCGCCGCCGCAGATCGCCCCGCAGCTGGTCCAGGGCCTGGAGTCGGTCCCGGACAACGCCGTGAAGGCCTCCACCGCGCCCGACGCCGAGAGCGCCACCCAGCAGCTCAAGGACCAGAAGATCTACGCCGCGCTGGTGGTGAACCCGGCCTCCACCGAGGACGTGCTGATGGTCGCCAACGCGCGCGGGCCGTCCGCCGCCCGGGCCGCCGAGACCATCGTCACCGGCCTGGAGAAGAGCCAGGGCCGTACGGTCGTGGTCCAGGACGTCGTGCCGCTCGCCAAGGGCGACGCCAACGGCCTGTCCTCCTTCTACCTGGTGATCGGCTGGTGTGTCGGCGGCTACCTGGTCGCCTCGATCCTGGGCGTCAGCGCCGGTGCCAAGCCGGCCAACGCCAACCGTGCGGTGATCCGCCTCGGCACCCTGGCGCTGTACTCGGTCGCGGCCGGCATCGGCGGCGCGATCATCGTGCAGACCGCCCTGGACGCGCTGCCCGGTTCGTTCTGGGCGCTGTCCGCCGTCGGCGCGCTGGTGGTCTTCGCGGTCGGCGCGTTCACCATGGCGCTGCAGTGCCTGTTCGACATCATCGGCATCGGCATCGCGGTGCTGGTCTTCGTGGTGCTGGGCAACCCGAGTGCGGGCGGCGTCTTCCCGCCGCCGATGATGCCGGCCTTCTGGCGGGCGATCGGTGCCTGGTTCCCGAACGGCGCCGGCACCGACGCGACCCGCTCGATCGCCTACTTCGACGCCACCAACCTGACCCAGCCGCTGCTGGTGCTGCTGGCCTGGGCACTGGTCGGCATCGGCATCACCTTCGCCGCCGTCCTCGGCAAGCCCTCGCACCTGAGCCGCCAGCTGGTCAAGGACTAGAGGACGGGGCCTACGCCCCCTCCAGCCGCCCCGGGTCGGCGAGCAGGGCCCGGACCACGCCGACCGCGGCCCCCAGCAGGGGGCCGCGGCGGCCCAGCCGGGAGACCGTCAGCCGCTCGGGCGACCAGGGGCGGACGGTCACCCGGGCGGCCAGCTCGGCCCGCATCGCGGGCAGCAGCCAGGGCGCCAGCTGGGCGTAGCCCCCGCCCAGCACCACCTCGGCCGGGTCCAGCAGGTTGACCGCCCCGGCCGCAGCGATGCCCAGCGCGGCGCCCGCGCCGTCGAGCGCGGCGCGCACCTCCTCGTCCGCGGCCCCGGCCCGCTCGGCCAGCAGCGCCACCCAGTCGCCCCGGATGCCCTCCAGGCCGGCCGCGCGCAGCACCGCCGACTCCCCCGCGTACTGCTCCAGGCAGCCGTGCGCCCCGCAGGCGCAGCGCGGCCCCTCCGGATGCACCGGGACGTGGCCCAGCTCGCCCGCGTAGCCGCGCGCGCCGCGCAGCAGCCGGCCGTCGACGACGATCGCCGAGCCGATCCCGGCCTCCGCGGAGACGTGCAGGAAGTGCTCCGGCCCGCCGCCCAGCCAGAGCTCGGCCAGGCCGCCGAGGTTGGCCTCGTTGTCGGCCCGCAGCGGGAGCTCGGCCAGTTCCCCGGCGTTGGCGGCGCGCAGCGCGAGCCGCAGTTCGGCGGCGGCCGCGACGTCCCGCCAGCCCAGGTTGGCCGCCCGCTGGAGCAGCGCGCCGTCGGCGCCGACCAGTCCGGGCACGGCCAGCGCCAGCCCGGCCGGGCGCAGTGCGGCGTCGGCGGCGGCCCGGCGGAGCAGTTCGGCGAGGTCGGCCATCACGGCGGCGGGCTGCCGGCCCCGGTTGCGGATCTCCTGGCGGCGCCAGGCGCGGACCTCGCCGCGCAGGTCGACCGCGCAGGCGCCCAGGTGCTCCACCCCGATCTCGGCGCCCAGTCCGGCCGGGCCGTCCCGGTTGAGCCCGAGCGCGGTGCCGGGCCGGCCGACCTTGCCGCTGGGGGCGGCCGGGCCCTCCTCGGCCACCAGTCCGGCCGCGATCAGCTCCTCGGCCAGCGAGGAGACGGCGGCCCTGGTCAGCCCGGTCTCGGCGGCCACCTCGGCGCGCGAGCGCGGGGTGCGGGTGATGACCCGCAGCACCAGCGCCAGATTGGACCGGCGCATGCCCTGCTGGCTGGCCGGGCCGCCGCCCCGCGGGGCCTCCGGTTCACGCATCGCCCTCACCCGCCCCGGCCTCCGCCGACGTCACGGGCGCGCCGAGGACGCCCCAGCCGTCGGGGCCCGCCGCGCCGGCGGCCACCAGGGACTGCTCCACCCGGGTGAAGACCCAGCGCCGCATGGCCCAGAAGCGGAACAGCATCGCCGCGAAGGTGCCCAGCACCATCCCGCTCAGGAAGTCGGCGAGCTCCTGGGTGACCGGGCCGACCGACGGCTCGCGCAGGTCGAGCAGGTAGCGCGAGACGATCAGCGGCAGCACGTTGACGGCGATGGCGAGGGCGCTCACCAGCAGGAACAGCAGCGGTTCGCGCCGCCGCCAGGAGGAGCGGAAGCTCCACCGCCGGTTGAGCACGTAGGAGACGGCGGTGCCGGCCACCGTCGCCACGGTGAGCGCCACCACCGGCTTGTGCTCCAGCACGGTCAGCCGCAGCGCGTAGTTCATCAGCAGCGTCAGCGCGAAGCAGCCGCTGCCGACCAGCAGGAACTTCACCAGCTGCCGGTGCCGGACCAGGAGCGGTCGTACCCGCTCCGGCACCCGGGCCAGCGTGCGCTGGGTCAAGGACGGCACTCTCGCAGTCTGGCACGCACCCCGCGGCCCGTCCCGTCCAGGCGGAGCGCCGGACGGGACGGGCCGCGGGGGTGGCGCGGCGCCGGGGGCGTCAGGCCGCCGCCACCAGCACGCCGGCCGGCTCCAGGGCCAGCTCCAGCACCTCCCGGACGTCGGCGACCGGGTGGACGGTCAGCCGCTCCAGCACCTCCGCGGGCAGGTCGTCGAGGTCGGGCTCGTTCCGCTTGGGGATGATCACCGTGGTGATCCCGGCCCGGTCGGCGGCGAGCAGCTTCTGCTTCACCCCGCCGATCGGCAGCACCCGCCCGGTCAGCGACACCTCCCCGGTCATCGCCACGTCGGTGCGCACCTTGCGCCCGGAGAGCAGCGAGGCCAGCGCCGTGGTCATGGTGATGCCGGCGCTCGGCCCGTCCTTGGGGATGGCCCCGGCCGGGATGTGCAGATGCACGCCGCGGTCGCGCAGCGAGGTGACCGGCAGCTCCAGCTCGGCGCCGCGCGAGCGCAGGTAGGAGAGCGCGATGTGCGCGGACTCCTTCATGACGTCGCCCAGCTGGCCGGTCAGGGTCAGCCCGGTGCCGCCGGTCTCGGCGTCGGCGAGCGAGGCCTCGATGTAGAGGACGTCGCCGCCGGCCCCGGTGACCGCCAGCCCGGTGGCCACGCCGGGCACCGCGGTGCGCCGCTCGGCGGGCTCCTGGGCCGCCTCCGGGACGTGGTGCGGCCGGCCGATCAGGGCCCGCAGGTCGTCGGCGCCGATCGCGGCGGGCAGCTCGCGCTCGCCCAGCTCGGTCTGCGCGGCGACCTTGCGCAGCACCCGGGAGACGGCCCGTTCGAGGTTGCGGACGCCGGCCTCGCGGGTGTACTCCCCGGCCAGCCGGCGCAGCGCCGGCTCGTCGACCGTGACCTCCCCCTCCGCCAGCCCGGCCCTCTCCAGCTGGCGCGGGAGCAGGTGGTCCCGGGCGATGACGACCTTCTCGTCCTCGGTGTAGCCGTCCAGCCGGACCAGCTCCATCCGGTCGAGCAGCGGCTCGGGGATGGCCTCCAGCACGTTGGCGGTGGCGAGGAAGACCACGTCGGAGAGGTCCAGCTCGACCTCCAGGTAGTGGTCGCGGAAGGTGTGGTTCTGCGCCGGGTCGAGCACCTCCAGCAGGGCGGCCGCCGGGTCGCCCCGGTAGTCGGAGCCGACCTTGTCGATCTCGTCGAGCAGGACGACCGGGTTCATCGAGCCGGCCTCCTTGATCGCCCGGACCAGCCGGCCGGGCAGCGCGCCGACGTAGGTGCGCCGGTGGCCGCGGATCTCCGCCTCGTCCCGGACGCCGCCGAGCGCGACCCGGACGAAGCTGCGGCCCATGGCGCGGGCCACCGACTCGCCGAGCGAGGTCTTGCCGACGCCGGGCGGGCCGACCAGCGCCAGCACCGCGCCGCCCCGGCGGCCGCCGACCAGCCCGAGCCCCTGGTCGGCCCGGCGCTTGCGGACGGCCAGGTACTCGACGATGCGCTCCTTCACGTCGGCCAGCCCGGCGTGGTCGGCGTCCAGCACCGCGCGGGCTCCGGCGATGTCGTAGGAGTCCTCGGTGCGCTCGTTCCAGGGCAGTTCCAGGACGGTGTCCAGCCAGGTGCGGATCCACGAGCCCTCGGGCGACTGGTCGCTGGAGCGCTCCAGCTTGTCGACCTCCTTGAGCGCGGCCTCGCGGACCTTCTCGGGCAGGTCGGCGGCCTCGACCCGGGCGCGGTAGTCGCCCTCCTCGTCGGCCGGGTCGCCGTTCAGCTCGGCCAGTTCCTTGCGGACGGCCTCCAGCTGGCGGCGGAGCAGGAACTCCTTCTGCTGCTTGGCGACGCCCTCCTCGACGTCCTTGCGGATGGTGTCGTTGACCTCCTCCTCGGCGAGGTGGTCGCGGAGCAGGCCGAGCGCGTACTCCAGTCGCGCGACCTGGTCGGCCTCCAGCAGCACCTTCAGCTTCTGCTCGGCGGTGACGAAGGAGGCGTAGCCGATGTTGTCGGCGAGCTCGCCGACGCCCTCGATCGCGGCCACCCGGTCGACGATCTGCCAGGCGCCGCGCTTGCGCAGCCACTGGGTGGACAGGCTCTTGTACTCCCGGACCAGCTCGGCGGCGCGCCCGGCCACCGGGGTGCCGACCGAGGACTCGCGGAACGGTGTGGTCTCCACCCAGAGCGCGGCGCCGGGACCGGTGGTGCCGACGCCGATCCGCACCCGGCGCACCGCGCGGACCAGCGCGGCCGGGTCGCCGTCGGCCAGCCGGCCGACCTGCTCGACGGTGGCGAGGGTGCCGGCCGCCGCGTAGGAACCGTCCACCCGCGGGACCAGCAGGACCTGGGGCTTTCCGGTGCTGCCGCCGGCGGCGGCGCGCGCGGCCTCCACGGCGGCGCGGACCTCGGTGTCCTTCAGGTCCAGCGGAACGACCATGCCCGGCAGGACGACCTCGTCGTCGAGCGGCAGCACGGGCAGGGTGAGCGGAGTGGACGTCGATGCCATGATCTCTCCCCAGTCAGCGAACTTGAGTCGACCTGACTAAGGCTGCGCGGGCTGCGGATGTTCCCCGACCTCCGTTCGCCGTGAGCGAACGGAGCAGGACCGCCGGCCGTCCCGTCAAGAACCCCGGCGGGACCGGCTCAGAAGCGGTCCAGCACCACGGACCGGCCGGGCGCGGACGCGGGCGCGGCGGCGGACCGGGGGCGCGCGGACGGCGCCCCGAGCCGGCTGCGGTGCGGCCGGCTCCCGTCCCAGCGGCGCAGCCACCGCCACAGCGCCACCCCGGCCAGCAGCGCCGCCGGATGGCCCACCCCGGTCACGAGGTCCCGGTCGCCGGCGATCTGCTCGGCGATCAGCCCCGCGGCCAGGGCCAGCACGGCCACCCGCCCGGCCGGCCGCAGCAGCCCGGCCAGCGCGCCGAGGCTGGCCAGCACGCCGTAGCTGACACCGATGTCCAGGTAGTCCATCGCGGCCGGCTCCAGCCGCCCGGACTCCACCCCGACGATCACCACGCCCTGGGAGAGCAGGGTGGCGCCGATGTGCCCGGCGGCGAACACGGCGGCCGCCCGGACCGGGCCGACCCGGCGCTCCAGCGGCGCGACGGTGAGGGCGAAGGCCCACAGGTAGGGCACCCAGTCCGGGCCGGCCACCCAGAAGCCGCTGAGCAGCAGCGCCCGCAGCGGGTGCTGCAACAGGTTGTGACCGTCGGAGCTGGACGCCTCCTGGAGCCGGCGCACGAGGTCGGGGTCGGCCAGCTGGGCGAAAGTGGTGGTGGCGCCGACCACGGCGAGGTAGCCGACCGCGAAGGGGGTGCTCCGGGGGGTCGGCACCCGGGCCAGCGCCCACTCGACCGCTCCGGCCCGCAGCCCGCGCCGGAGCATCCCGTACGGCGGCCCGCCGCGCCCGGCGCACACCTGCCGCTCCGTCATGCCGCCTCCGCTCCAACACCCGCAGCCGTCGCCCCCGCGCGTGTCCAACGTACCGGCGCCCACCGGAAATCCCGCTCCCGCGATTTGTCGTGGCCACGGTACGGCCGGCCGCTGGGAGCCGGCTGGGAGAACGCTGGACGCGGCGGCTCCGCGGGCCGGCCGAATTGGTCCAGACCTTCTCCCCTTATACGCACGCCCGTCCCCGCTGACCGGCGGCTTGGTGCCGACCGATGTGCATACGTACCGTTACGGAGTGAAAAAACGCCGGGTAAGGTATCGGCCCGTGCCCACTTCCCAGTGGGCCCGACGGCCGGCCCGGCAAGCCGGCCCCCGGGCCGGAAATGTCCGGTCCACCTGCCGGGAATCACCCGCTGTCCGTACGCTGCGAGGTGCGCGGGAGAAGTGAGCGGCGCACGCTCGCCGACCCCGCACACGCGACGGGACGGCGGACCCGGCACAGTCCACGACGGAACAAGACTACGAGCGGAGCCTTCGCCATCCCCACAGATGGCCGGCCCGCAGCCCTGGGGGCGGTGGCGTGACCGTGACAGAAATTCAGCAGGACAACCAGAACGCCGGCGGCACGGTGAGCAGTCAGCGCAGAGTGCTGGTGGTCGAGGACGAACCCACGATCGCCGAGTCCATCGCGGCCCGGCTGGGCGCGGAGGGCTTCAAGGTCGCCGTGGCCCACGACGGCCCGGGCGCCGTCGACGGCTTCCACACCTGGCAGCCCGACCTCGTCGTCCTCGACATCATGCTGCCCGGCTTCGACGGCCTGGAGGTGTGCCGCCGGATCCAGGCCCAGCGCCCGGTACCGGTCCTGATGCTCACCGCGCGCGACGACGAGACGGACCTGCTGGTCGGCCTCGGCGTCGGTGCCGACGACTACATGACCAAGCCCTTCTCCATGCGCGAACTGGCCGCCCGGGTCAACGTGCTGCTGCGCCGCGTCGAGCGCGCCCAGCAGGCCGCCCGCACGCCCGCGCTGGGCAGCCTGCGCTTCGGCGAGCTGGAGATCGACCACGTGCAGCGCCGGGTCCGGCTCGCCGCGGGCGACGTCCACCTGACGCCGACCGAGTTCGACCTGCTCGCCTGCCTGGCCGCCCAGCCGCGCGCCGTGCTCACCCGCGAGCAGCTGCTGGCCGAGGTCTGGGACTGGACGGACGCGTCCGGCACCCGCACCGTCGACAGCCACGTCAAGGCGCTGCGCCGCAAGATCGGCGCCAGCTGGATCCGCACCGTGCACGGCGTCGGATACGCGCTGGAGGCCCCGCTCGCGTAGCGGCACACCTTCGGACACCGGGCCGCCGGGGGGCCCGTGTCCCGGACCGCCGTGCGCACCCACGCGGGGGATCACAGGGGACCAATGACCTTTCCACAGCAACGCAACGGGGATCTCGACGGCAGCCGGCCGCCCACCCTGGCCGCCCGCGCCGCCCGACGGGTCTGGGCCGACATCCGGCCGCTCGACCCGGTCCGCTCGATCAAGGGCAAACTCGCCCTCCTGGTGATCGTCTCGGTCTTCCTGGCCACCGGCATGGTGGTCGTGGCGATCCGCTCCGAGACCCAGATCCGGATCATCATGATCTTCTCGATGATCGCCTCACTGCTCTTCATGCAGTTCCTCGCGCACGGGCTGACCGCCCCGCTGCGCGACATGACCGCCGCCGCCCGCGCGATGGCCTCCGGCGACTACAGCCGCCGGGTCGAGGTGAACTCGCGCGACGAGATCGGCGAGCTGGCCGCCACCTTCAACCAGATGGCGGCCGACCTGGAAGCGGCCGACCGGCACCGCCGCGAACTGGTCGCCAACGTCTCGCACGAGCTGCGCACGCCGATCGCCGCGCTGCACGCCGTGCTGGAGAACGTGGTCGACGGCGTCGTCCAGCCCAACCCGGCGACCCTGGGTGCCGCGCTGGAACAGACCGAACGGCTGGGCCGGCTGGTCACCCACCTGCTCGACCTCTCCAAGATCGACGACGGCGTGGTCGACCTGGACGCCCGCCCCTTCGAGGTGCGCGAGTTCCTGGACGGCGTGCTGCGCGGGGTCACCGTGGACGGCGCGACGGCGGGCGGGGCGTTCTCCCGGCGCGGCGACGTCCGGCTCGCGCTGGAGGTGAGCCCGGCGGGCCTGACCGGCGTCGCCGACCCGGAGCGGCTCCACCAGGTGGTCGCCAACCTGGTCGACAACGCCTGCAAGCACTCCCCGCCCGGCGGCACCGTGACGGTCCGCGCCCGGCCCGGCGAGGGGCCCGGCTCGCTGCTGCTGGAGGTCGAGGACGAGGGTCCCGGCATCCCGGCCGCGGACCGGACCAGGGTCTTCGAGCGGTTCGGCCGCAGCGGCACCGCGACCGCGTCCGGCCCGGGCGCCGACGGCGGGACCGGGCTCGGCCTGGCCATCGCCCGGTGGGCGGTGGACCTGCACGGCGGGCGGATCGAGGTCGCCGAGGCCGCCCGCGGCTGCCGGATCGAGGTCCGGCTGCCCGGCCCGCGCTGAGGACCGGCGCGGGGCCGGGCGGGGCCGGGCGGCACCGGCGCGGGACCGGGCCCCGGGTGAAGCGGACGAATGTCACAGATCCGACACAGAGCTTCGCCCGGGGCCCAAAGCACCCTTTGTCCGCTTTTGACCGCGTTTGGCGGGTGGTCGGAACCGGTCGGTTCCCCTCCGATGCGTGTTTCTAACGCACATTTTCAGCCAAACCGCAGGTCAGGACTGTGATCTGGGCGACGCCTGCCCCCCGGGGACTGCGCGATCACTGGTCGGAGGCGTAGCCTTAATCCCCGCTGTCCAAACATCCCAAAAGGAAGCGGAAGAGGGCGGTTGCCGCCGTGTCGCCACAGTCCCCTGAACACCCCAACAGCTCGGCAAGCTCCACTGGCTTCGGCCCCAATGAGTGGCTCGTCGACGAGATCTACCAGCAGTACCTCCAGGACCCGAACTCGGTCGACCGAGCCTGGTGGGACTTTTTCGCCGACTACAAGCCCGGTACCGAGGTGACCCCAGTGACCCAGGCCGCGACCCAGGCCGGCGCTACGCCGACCCCCGCCGCCGCCCCCGCGCCCGCTGCCGCTCCGGCCGCCCAGGCCCCCGCCGCCCCGGCCGCGCCCGCGCCGGTGCAGCCGGCCCCGGTCGCCCCCGCGG
>NZ_JBHVTL010000058.1:0-16455 GCF_042884635.1 Kitasatospora sp. NPDC058115 | reverse complement strand
CCGACCAGCACCGCCGCACCCTCCACGCCCTCACCGCCCTCACCCGCGGCATCCACCTCCCCTTCCTCCTCCGCGGCACCCCCGCCGAATAGCCCCGTCCGCGCGGCGGCCCCCGACGTGCGCGCCGAATCGCCGATGGTCCTGACCGATGCGTCGGTCAGGACCATCGCGTCCGGGCAGCGGTCGGACGGTTCCGAACTCCCCGGCCCTGCCCGGAGAGCGGCGACGAACGCGGCGAACTCCGGGGACGGGAAGACCGGCACGGGACGGACGGGTCCTTGGAATGCTGTCCGTGACCCCTCGCCGAGCGCAGTCCGCCCCCGCCCCCTCAGAACAGCGCCACCAGCTCCGTCCGCGAGGCGATCCCCAGCTTCGGGTACGCCTTGTAGAGGTGGTGCCCCACCGTCCTCGGGCTCAGGAACAGCTGCGCCGCGATGTCCCGGTTGGTGAGCCCCTGGGCCGCCAGCCGGGCGATCTGCAGCTCCTGCGGGGTGAGCGCCGTGAGCACCCCCGCCTCGGCCGTCGGCGCGGCGGTGCCGGTGGCCGTCAGCTCCCCCCTCGCCCGGTCCGCCCACGGCCTCGCGCCCAGCCGCTCGAAGGTCTCCAGCGCCGCGCCCAGGTGAGGCCGGGCGTCCGTCCGCCGGCGCTCGCGCCTCAGCCACTCCCCGTAGAGCAGTGCCGTCCGCGCCTGTTCGAACGGGCGGTGGGTGCCCTCGTGCAGAACCAGCGCCGCGCGGTACGCGGACTCCGCCAGTTCGTCCGGCCCCAGCAGCGCCTGGCAGCGCAGCCGCAGTGCCTCCGCCCACGGCGTCCCCGCCGCGCCCGCCCAGCGCGCGAAGCGCTCGTACGCCTCGGCGGCGCGCTGCGGCTCGCCCAGCCGGACGGCCGCCTCGACGAGGTCCGGCACCGCCCGGGTCACCCCGATGTGGTGCCGGTGGGGCCCGGTGGTGAGCGTGTGCAGCCGGTCGGCGGCGGCCGCGGCGCGGCCCCGGCCGAGGTCCAGCAGCGCGAGTGCCCAGTGCGCCCACGGCTCACCGGCGGCGGGAGCGGACGAACCGGAGACGAGGGCGTCGGAGGCCAGCTCGGCACACCGCTCGTCGTCCCCGGCGAGGGCGGCCAGGCAGGCCAGCATGGCGGCGAGTTGGCTGGTCCACTGGTGCTGCCCGGTGTCCCGGGCGAGCGCGTGGCCCTCCGTCGCCGTGACCTCGGCGTCCCGGTGCCGGCCGTGGAACAACTCGGCCTCGGCGAGGAAGAACTGGAGGGTCGGCAGCACCCCGACCGTCCCCTTGGCCCGCGCCTCCGCGGCCAGCTCCGCCGCCAGCTCCAGCGTCTCGTGGTCACGCCCGAGGACGAGCGCCGCCCCGCACAGCTGCACCAGGTCGACCGGGCTCTCCGCCCCCGCCTTGCGCGCCGCCTCCGCCGTGACGCGCACGTCCGGCGCCGGAGCGGCCGACCGCCCCAGCGCGGGCAGCACGGCGGCCGGCAGGTGCCGGGCCAGCGGGGCGAGCGGCTCCTCCGGTCCGAGCGGGAGGGCCGCCAGCCGGTCGAGCACGGTGGCCACCGGTTCCTCGCCGACGTACCAGGCGGCGTGAAAGGCCTGGAGCAGCATCCGGGCGGCGTGCGCGGGCTCGATGTCGGTGGCGGCGGCGTCCAGCAGCAGCCGGTACGCGGCCGGGTAGGCACCGCGCCAGAAGTGGGCGACCGCCCGGACCTGGTCGAGCAGGGCGTGCGCGAAGACGCTGTCGGTGCGCGCGCCGGCGCGGTCGGCGAGCGCCTCGGCCTGCGCCAACTTTCCCTCCTCGGTGGCCGCTTCGGCGGCGAGCACCAGGCGGCGGGTGGCGCCGTCGCGGTCCGGGGTGAGCCCGGCGGCACGCTCGTACGCGGTGGCCGCCCCGCCGTGGGCGCCGCGGGCCTCGGCCCGTTGGGCGGTGCG
Source organism: Kitasatospora sp. NPDC058115 (assembly GCF_042884635.1). Classification (NCBI taxonomy): domain Bacteria; kingdom Bacillati; phylum Actinomycetota; class Actinomycetes; order Kitasatosporales; family Streptomycetaceae; genus Kitasatospora; species Kitasatospora sp. NPDC058115. Next base: position 14,522 of record NZ_JBHVTL010000058.1, on the reverse strand, counting down.
CTCCAGCGCGTCGGCGAGGTCGGCGTCGGGCGCGGTGGCGGCGAGCGCGAGGTGCCAGGTGCGCCGGTCGCCGTCCTCCAGGGCCTCGCCGATCGCCCGGTGGACGGCCAACCGCTGTTGCAGCGGCGCCCGTTGGAGGACGGCGGCGCGCAGCAGCGGGTGCCGGAAGACGAGCCGGCGGTCCGCGCCGACGGTGACCAGCCCGGCCCGTTCGGCGGGCGACAGCGCCTCGGTGCCCGCCCCGAGGGCGGCGGCCGCGGCGAGGACGGCGTCCAGTTCGCCGTTCTCCTCGGCGGCGGCGACCAGCAGCAGGGTCTGGGTGTCCGGCGGCAGGCCGGTGACCTGACCGTGGAAGGCGATCCGCAGGCGACTGGTGAGCGCCAGCCCGCCCGAGCCGAAGTCCGCACCGGTCAGGGGGAGTTCCACCAGCGCCAAGGGGTTCCCGGCCGCCTCGGCGAGCAGGCGCCGACGGACCGGTCCGGCCGGCTCCCCACCCTCGCGGTCGGCGAGCAGCCGGGCGGCGTCCGCGTCGGCGAGCCCGGTCAGCCGCAGCTCGGGCAGCCCGGCGAGCGGCAGCGCCTCGCCCCCGTCGTCCCGGGCGGCGAGCAGCAGCGCGACGCCCTCCGCCTGGAGCCGACGGGCGGCGATCAGCAGCGCGTCCAGCGAGGGCCGGTCCCACCACTGCGCGTCGTCCACGACGCACAGCAGCGGCTGCTCGTCGGCGAGTTCGGCGAGCAGCCCGAGCGTGGCCAGTCCGGCGAGCAGCCGGTTCGCGCCACCGGCCGGCTCCCCGAGGCCGAACGCCCCCTCCAGCGAGCGGCGCTGCGGCCCCGGCAGGGCGTCCAGCCGGTCGAGTCCGGGCGCCAGCAGCAGACTCAGGCCCGCGAAGGGGAGTTCGGCCTCGTACTCGACCCCGGTGGCCCGGATCACCCGGACGCCGTCCCCCGCCGCCGCCACCGCGTACTCCAGCAGCGCCGTCTTGCCGATCCCCGGCTCACCGCGCAGCACCAGTACCCCGCTGCGGCCGTCCCGCGCCCCGTCGAGCAGCGCGTCGACGGCGGCCCGCTCCCGTTCCCGCCCGTACAGCACCCCGGCCCCCTCCCGTTGCCCCGACCCTACTGGCGGCGACGTACGTACGCCCTACCCATCCGTGACGGATTCGCCCGCCGCCCGCCGTCCGTACCTTCTTGACCAGCGGGAACGGCCCGCCGACAACCCCACCGGACCAGGGAGAAGACGATGACCGCCACCCAGCCCACCGACCTCCGGCAGCTCGCCGCCCGCTACCTCGCCGCCTGGAACGAGACCGACCCGGCCGCCCGCCGGAAGCTGGTCGACGAGGCCTGGGCCGAGGACGGCGGCTACACCGACCCGCTGGCCGCCGTCACCGGCCGCGAGGGCGTCGACGCCCTGATCGGCGCCGCGCAGGCGCAGTTCCCCGGGCTGGTGTTCACCCTCGGCCCGGTGGACGCCCACCACGACATCGCCCGTTTCACGTGGAACCTCGGCCCGGCCGGCGAGGAGCCGCTGGTCATCGGCTTCGACGTGCTGGTCGCCGACGCCGAGGGCCGGATCGCCTCGGTGTACGGCTTCCTCGACCGCGTCCCGGGCGCCTGACCCGACCGCGCCCCGACCGACCACCGGGGCGGGCGACGCCGGCGCCCGCCCCGACCCGACCCGACCCGGCGCCGAGCAGGAGATGACGAGTTGTCCAGCAGCCCGACCGGCCGCCCGAGCGGCACCACCACCGCTCCCGCCACCGCCCCTGCCTCCGCCCCCGCTCCAGCCGCCGCCACCGCCACCGCCACCGCCACCGCCACGCGCGGCCTGCTGCCGGTGCTCCTGACCGCGACCTTCATGACCGCCCTCGACGTCTTCGTCGTCAACGTGGCCGTACCGTCCCTGCAGACCGACCTGGGAGCCGGACCGGCCGCCGTCCAGTGGGTGGTCGCCGGCTTCGCCCTCGCCCTCGCCGTCGGCCTGATCACCGCCGGCCGGCTCGGCGACCGCTACGGCCGACGGCGGACGTTCGGGCTCGGCCTGGCCCTGTTCACCCTGGCCTCGGCCGCCTGCGGCCTGGCCCCGACGGCGGGCGCGCTGGTCGGCGCCCGGATCGCCCAGGGGCTGGCGGCGGCGCTGATGGGCCCGCAGGTGCTGGCGATCCTGCGGACGGCGTACAGCGGCGCGGCGCAGGCCCGGGCGTTCTCGATGTACGGGCTGACCATGGGGCTGGGCGCGGTCTTCGGGCAGCTGATCGGCGGGGTGCTGATCCGCGCCGACCTGTTCGGCCTGGACTGGCGCAGCTGCTTCCTGATCAACCTGCCGGTCGGGCTGGCCGCCCTGGCGCTGGTGCGGCGCTGCCTGCCCGAGTCGCGCGCCCCGCACCGCCCGGGCCTGGACCCGGTGGGCGTCGCCCTGGTCACCGTCGCGCTGACCGGACTGGTGCTGCCGCTCATCCAGGGCTCGGAGGCCGGATGGCCGCTGTGGACCTGGCTCTGCCTGGGTGCCTCGGTGGTGCTGCTGGCGCTCTTCGCCGTCCACCAGCACCGCGGCAGCCGGGCGGGCGGCTCGCCGCTGGTCGACACCCGGCTGTTCGCCGACCGCGCCTTCACCACGGGCATGCTCGCCCAGCTGGCCTTCTGGCTCGGCCAGGCGTCGTTCTTCCTGGTGCTCGCCCTCTACCTGCAGCCGGGCCGCGGCCTGGACGCGCTCGGCGCGGGCCTGGTCTTCACCACGATCGGCCTCGGCTACCTGGTGACCTCCACCACCGCGCACCACGTCCTCGCCCGGCTGGGCCCGCGGACGATCGCGCTCGGCGGGCTGCTGATGGCGGCGGGGCTGGGCCTGCTCGGCCTCGCGGTGCACACGACCGACCCGGGCGGCAGCGTCTGGTGGCTGGCGCCCGGCCTGTTCGTGGACGGGCTCGGCATGGGCCTGGTGGTGGCCCCGGTCACGTCGGTGGTGCTGGCGGGCGTCGAACCGCGGCTGGCCGGCTCGGCGGCGGGCGTGGTGTCCACCGTCCAGCAGGTGGCCGGCGCGCTCGGGGTCGCGCTGATCGGCATCGTCCACTACGCCGCCGACGACCCGGCGGAGGCGTTCGGGCGCAGCCTGGCGGCGCTGGCGGCGCTGGAGGTGCTGCTGGCGGGCCTGGTCCGGCTGCTGCCCCGCCGGACGGGGTGAGCCCGCGCGGCGGTGTCCGAGGGGGAGCGCGCGCCACGGTCCGCCCGCTTCCCTTCCGCCCTTCCGTTCCGTTTCCTCCCCCCGATCGGGTTGGATGGGTGGATGAGCGAGGAGAAGAGCGCCGTACCGGCGTGGGAGCAGCGGTTCAGGGCGGCACGGGTCTCCCTGCCGGACTGGGCGGAGGACGCCCCCGACCGGGCGCTGTACGTGTCCAACGCCAGCGGCACCTACGAGGTCTACGCCTGGGACCGCGCCACCGACACCCACCGACGGGTCACCGACCGCCCCAACGGCACCACCGACGCCGAGCTGTCCCCCGACGGCGAGTGGATCTGGTGGTTCGACGACAACGACGGCGACGAGTTCGGCATCTGGCGCCGCCAGCCCTTCGCGGGCCGCCCCGAGGGCGCCGAGGGCCCGGACGAGGAGGCCGTCCCCGGCCTCGCCCCGTCCTACGAGGCGGGGCTCGCGCTGGGCCGGGACGGCACCGTGGTGGTCGGCCGCTCCACCGACGACGGCGGCACCACCCTGCACCTGCGCCGCCCCGGAGCGGCCGAGGCCGTCGAGATCTACCGGCACGCCGAGTACGGCGGCGTCGGCGACCTCAGCCACGACGGCACCCTGCTGGCCATCGACCACACCGAGCACGGCGACGCCATGCACGGCGCCATTCGCGTCGTCCGGCTGCCCGGCGACGGCGACGGCGCCACCGCCGTCCCGACCGTGGCCGAGCTGGACGAGGTCACCGGCCGCGACGAGCCGCGCGGGGTGGCCTGCCTGGGCTTCGCGCCGATCGACGGCGACACCCGGCTGCTGGTCGCCCACCAGCGCACCGGCCGCTGGGAGCCGGTGATCTGGGACGTCGCGACCGGCGTCGAGACGGCGCTGGCGCTCCGCGACGAGCAGGGCCGCGAGCTGCCCGGCGACCTCTCCGCCCAGTGGCGGCCGGACGCCCGCACCCTGCTGATCGAGCACGAGTACGAGGCGCGCAGCGAGCTCTTCTCGTACTCCCTGGACGAGGGCGTGCTCACCCGCCTGGACACCCCGCGCGGCACCGTCGGCGGCGCCACCCCGCGGCCGGACGGCACCGTGGAGTTCCTCTGGTCCTCGGCCGCCGAGCCCTCCGCCGTGCGCTCCACCGCCGGCACCGTGGTGCTGCGCGCGCCCGGCGCCGTCCCGCCCGGCTCGGTGCCGGTCGAGGACGTCTGGGTGGACGGGCCCGGCGGGCGGGTGCACGCGCTGGTCCAGCGGCCGGCCGGGGCGGGCGACGGACCGTTCCCGACCGTGTTCGAGGTCCACGGCGGCCCGACCCACCACGACAGCGACTCCTTCGCCGCCGGACCGGCCGCCTGGCTGGACCACGGCTTCGCGGTCGTCCGGGTCAACTACCGCGGCTCCACCGGCTACGGCCAGGCCTGGACGGACGCGCTGCGCGAGCGGGTCGGGCTGATCGAGCTGGAGGACATCGCCGCCGTCCGGGAGTGGGCCGTGACGAGCGGGCTGGCCGACCCGGAGCGGCTGGTGCTGTCCGGCGGCTCCTGGGGCGGCTACCTCACCCTGCTCGGGCTCGGGACGCAGCCGGAGCTGTGGAGCCTCGGCGTCGCCGCCGTGCCCGTCGCGGACTACCTGACGGCGTACGACGACGAGATGGAGGCGCTGAAGTCGATCGACCGCACCCTCTTCGGCGGCACGCCGGAGGAGGTGCCCGAGCGCTGGACGGCGTCCTCGCCGCTGACGTACGTCGAGCGGGTGCGGGTGCCGGTGTACATCAGCGCCGGGGTGAACGACCCGCGCTGCCCGATCAAGCAGATCGACAACTACGTCGAGCGGCTGGAGCAGCTCGGCAAGACGCACGAGGTGTACCGGTACGACGCCGGGCACGGGTCGCTGGTGGTGGACGAGCGGATCAAGCAGCTGCGGCTGGAGATCGACTTCGTCCGCCGGCACCTCGGCGGTGCGGCGGTCGGCGAGAATCAGGCGGACACGGAGAAGTAGGGGACGCGGGAAAACGGGGGGTACGGGTGAGGCGTCTGCTGACGATCGTGGGGGCGGGGGTGGCCGGGGTGCTGGTGCTCACCGGCTGCTCGGGTCAGGACGACGGGGGCGGCGGGGGGAGCGCGGCCTGTCCGCCGCCGTCCTCGCCGGCCTCGTCCTCGCCGACGCCGTGGGCGCCCTCGCCCACGGCGTCCTCCACCGTGGTGAAGGCGGCGTTGCGCACCGCGGTGGCGGCGGGGGCCGGGGAGGACGGCGGCGTGGTGGTGCTCGCCAAGTCGGGCTCGAAGGGGTCCGGAGGGTCCAGCGGCTCGAAGGGGTCGAAGGGGTCCAAGGGCAGCCGCACGACCCGGCACCACACCGACCACTACGACTCGGACGGCGGCAGCGGCAACGGCAACGGCAACAACAGCGGTCGTCGGTGCGACTACCCGGCGTCGCCCGTCTCGCCGTCGCCCGGCGCACCGTCGGCCGCCGTGCCGTCCGCTCCGGCGCCGGCCGCTCCGACCAAGCCGGCCGTTCCGCCGGTGAAGCCCACCCGCTGATCAGCAGGTCGGGTCGGCGGTACGGCGTCAGTCCAGGACCGGGTCCAGTCCGAGGGCCCGGTCCTGCTCCGCCTCCGCCTCGCGGCGCACCAGGCGGAACCACATGAACACCACGAAGCCGCCGAAGACGAACCACTCCAGCGTGTAGCCGAGGTTCTGGAACGCGCGCAGCGAAAGGCCGTCGCCGCCCTGCGGCTGCACGGTCGGCACGGGGGTGAGGCCGTCCGCCGCGGTGTCGGCGGAGACCCAGCCGTCGTACCAGCCGTCGAGTGCGAGCTTGTTGACGAGCGCGGCCCGGTTGATCGTGCCGAGCTGCCCGTCCGGGAGGCCACCGGCCACGGCGCCACCGCTGCCGCTGTTCTCACCGGCCTGGAGACGTCCGGTCACGGTCACCTCGCCGGCCGGCGCGGGGGCGGGCGCGGCCGGTCCCGTCGGGGGCGCCCCGGCGGCCCAGCCGCGGACGACGGCGGCGGTCCGGCCGTCGGTGGTACGCAGCGGGGTGAGCACGTAGTAGCCCTGCTTGCCGTCCAACACGCGGTTGGGCACGAGGAGTTGGTGCTCCTCGTCAAAGGTGCCGGTGACCGTCACGGCACGGCCGACGGTGTCGGTGGTGACCTGCGGGCGGTCGGCGGCGAGCAGTTCGTCGAGCGGCCTGGGCGTGCCGCCGTCGGCCGCCGCCCGGCTGATCTCCTGATGCGAGGAGACCCGGTCCTCGAACCGGCCGAGCTGCCAGGAGCCGAGCCAGACGCACACCGCGACGGCCGCCACGGCCAGCGCGGTGCCGCTCAGCCAGCGCGGGGTGAGGAGGAACCGGTACACACCCCCCACGGTAACCACTCCTCACACCCGGCCCGTCCCCAGGGCCCCCGTGCGCCCTCACCGGAGCAGGAAGTCGGACCGGCCGACTTCCCACTCCCGACCTCCCGGTCGGCCCCCGTCGACTTCCCGCCCGGCGGCCCGTTCCCGGCGGCCCGTTCCCGGCGGCCCGTTCCGCTCCGTCCGGCCCCGCCTCACCCCGCCGACGGGGAGGCGCTCGGGTCGGTGGCCGGGGCGTCGGCCGCGAGGAGCTGCGGCATCGTCCGGTAGACCGTGCCCGCGCAGGCGCCGGGCAGGACCGCGGTCGCGGCGACCGGGTTGCCCGGGGCCGGGGTGTGCGCCAGGGTGACGCTCGTCGAGGGCTTGCTCGCGCCGGGCGACGGAGTGGCCGACGGGCTCGGCGCCCCGGAGGGCACGCCGGTCGTGGTCGGCCGCGGCTGCGCGGTCGGCTCCCCGGTGCGGAAGGCCGCCGGAACCGCCGCCGGAACCGCCGCGGGCACCCCGCTGGTGCCGCCCGCCGACGTCCCCGGGCCGGCGCTCTCGGTGCCGGGACCGGCCGCGCCGCCGCTCGTGCCCCCCGGGCCGACCGCACCCCCGGTCGTCCCGGTGCCGCCCGTCCCCGAGCCTCCCGTCTGGCCACCGGAGCCACTGCCGGCGCCGCCCGACCCGGAACCGGAACCGGAACCGCCGGACCCTCCGGACCCGGATCCGCCGGACCCGGACCCGCCGCCGGATCCGGACCCGCCCGTGCCCGGCACCGAGCCCGGCCCGCCGCTCGCGGTCCCGGTGCCGGGACCGGCCGTACCGCCGCCCGTCGCACCGCCGCCGCCGGACGTGCCCGGCTGCCCGGTGCCCGTCGACGCGCTCGGCGAGGCCGTCCCGCCGGGGACGGGGCAGCCGGCCGGATCCGGGAACCAGGCGAAGTCCACCCGGTACCCGGCCCTGGGCGCGAGGACGAGGCCGTCGCTCCCCGCGTCCTTCCCCGTCGCGGGACCGGACGAGGGCCCGGGCGCGGGCAGGTCGGTCGCCGGGTCGCCGGCGGTGTGGAAGGCGATCCGGACCCGGCCGCCCTCCGCCGCCGCACCGGTGACGGTCACCGAGCCGGGGCCGCCCAGCCGGCAGCTGCGCCCGGAGACGTTGGTCACGGTGAAGGCGCCGTAGATCCGCCCGTCGGCGTCCGCGGTGCCGAGCTGGGTGGCGCCCTGCCCCAGGTCGGAGCGCGTGCACAGGGCGGGGGCCGGGGCGTCGCTCCCGCCGCCCGTGGTGGCGGTGGACGGCGCGAAGGTGCCGGGCGCGGGGCGGGTGGTGCTCGGTCCGGCGCTCGGTGCGCCGTCGGCCGTGCCGGACGGGCTGCCCGGTGCGGCCGGCGATCCGGTCTCGGCGGCGGGCGGCGGCACGGGCGCGCCGGTGGCACCGCCGGGGACGGTGCCGGTGACGGTCGCGGCGGCGCTGCCGCTCGCGGCGCCGGGCGAGCCGGGGCCGCCGGACAGGCCGAGGTGGTCCGCGGTGTGCAGGGCGGGCAGCAGCAGGGAGACGGCGGCGGCCACCGCGGCGGCGCCGGTCCAGGCCCCGCGCCGGACGGCCCGGCGGCGCGGCACCGCCCGCCGGATGTGCTGCAGGCTGCCGGGCGCGGGCTGCACCTCGGCCACGGCCCGCTGCATCAGCTCCCGGACCAGCCGTTCCTCGTGCTCACCGAGGTCCTCCCCGCCGAGCGGAAGACCTCCGCCGAGCGGGAGACCCCCGCCGGGCGGAGCACTTCCGCCGGACGCGCCCGTGCGATCGTTCTCAGCCATGCCCGGCCTCCATCTGGACCCGCAGTGCGGCGAGCCCTCGTGAGCCGTACGCCTTCACCGAACCGAGCGAGATGCCCAGGGTCTCCGCGACCTGCGCCTCCGTCATGTCCACGAAGTAGCGCAGCACCAGTACCTCCCGCTGACGGCGTTGCAGACCCCGCAGCGCGACCTTCAACTGGTCACGCTCCAGCGCATCGTAGGCACCTTCCTCTGCACTGGCCATGTCAGGCATCGGCTTCTGCAGCAGCCGCAGCCCGAGGATCCTGCGCCGCAGGGTCGAGCGGGACAGGTTGACCACGGTCTGCCGGAGGTAGGCCAGCGTCTTCTCCGGTTCGCGCACCCGGCGCCGGGCCGCGTGCACCCGGATGAAGGCCTCCTGGACGACGTCCTCGCAGCTCGACAGGTCGTCGAGGAGCAGCGCGGCCAGCCTCAGCAGGGATCGGTAGTGCGCCTGGTAGGTCTCGGTGAGCAGATCCTCGCTGGTCCCGGCGGCGGTACCGGCGGTACCGGCGCCGGAGTCCGCGGCGCCGGGTGCGACTGCCGTCATCTGGTTATCTTCCGGCCTGTCCGCAGGCCACTGGACACGCGACGGGAAGGTCACCGCGGCTGTCGCCGAGATTCCCGTCCCTGCCCCCACCATCACGTTCGCCACGCCCGTTGGACACTCGATCCCCTGTCATGGTTGCCCAGCCCGGCGGACATTCTTCCGCATGGACGGAACGGCCCTCCAGGGGATTCGGCGGGGATTCCTCGCACAGTCGGCGAACATCCCGCGCAGGGCGGGGGCCGGCGAGCCGCCACCGGCGCCGTGAGCCGCCGCCGGGGCCTACCGCCGGGTGCCGCGGCTAGGACGCGTCGTCGGCCGCCGCGCCCAGGCCCTCGGCGGCCACCAGCTCCGCGATCTGCAGCGCGTTCAGGGCCGCCCCGCGGCGCAGGTTGTCCCCGCAGAGGAAGAGGTCCAGGGCGTTCGGGTCGTCCAGCGCCCGCCGCAGCCGCCCCACCCACACCGGGTCCGTCCCCACCACGTCGTTCGGCGTGGGGAACTCGCCGGCGGCCGGGTCGTCGTAGAGCACCACCCCGGGGGCTTCCGCCAGCAGCTCCCGGGCGTGCTCCTGGGTGACCTCGCGCTCGAACACCGCGTGCACGGCGAGCGCGTGGGTGCGCACCACCGGGATCCGCACGCAGGTGGCGGAGACCTTCAGCCGGGGCAGGCCGAGGATCTTGCGGGACTCGTCGCGCACCGTGCGCTCCTCGGACGACCAGCCGCCGTCCGTCAGCACCCCGGCCCAGGGCACCGCGTTGAGCGCCAGCGGGGCGGCGAAGGGCCCGTGGTCGTCGATCACCGCGCGCAGGTCGCCGGTCTGCTCGCCGACCTCGGTGCCGGCCACCCGGGCGAGCTGGGTGCGCAGCGTGTCCGTGCCGGCCCGGCCGAGTCCGGAGGCGGCCTGGTAGGAGGCGACGACCAGGGACTCCAGCCCGTACTCGGCGTGCAGCGCGCCGATCGCCGCGATCATGGTCAGGGTGGTGGAGTCGGGGCTCGCGACGATGCCGCGCGAGCGCATCCGGGCGGCCGCCGCGTTGACCTCGGGCACCACCAGCGGCACCGCGTCGTCCAGCCGGAACGCGCCGGAGCCGTCCACCACCACGACGCCCTTGGCGGCCGCGATCGGCGCCCAGCGGGCGGAGATCTCCTCGGGGACGTCGAACAGCGCGACGTCGATCCCGTCGAAGACCGCCTCGTCGAGCGGGAGCACCTCGGTCGCCTCCCCGCGCACGACCGCCTTGCGGCCGGCCGAGCGCGGGGAGGCGACGAGACGGATCTCGCCCCAGATGTCCTGGCGGAGGGAGAGCAGGCCGAGGAGCACCTCGCCGACCGCGCCGGTGGCGCCGACGACGGCGAGGTTCGGCCGCCGGGTCATCGCCCGGTGCCTCCGTAGACGACGGCCTCGTCCGTCTCGCTGTCCAGCCCGAAGGCGCTGTGGACGGCCTGGACGGCCGCGTTGACGTCCTCGGCGCGGGTGACCACCGAGATGCGGATCTCCGAGGTGGAGATCAGCTCGATGTTGACGCCGGCCGCGGAGAGCGCCTCGAAGAAGGTCGCGGTGACGCCCGGGTTGGAGCGCATGCCCGCGCCGACCAGCGAGATCTTGCCGATCGCGTCGTCGTAGCGCAGCGACTCGTAGCCGATGCCCTCGCGGACCCGGTCGAGCGCGTCGATGGCCTTCTGCCCCTCGGTCTTCGGCAGGGTGAAGGAGATGTCGGTCAGACCGGTCGAGGCCGCCGAGACGTTCTGCACGACCATGTCGATGTTGATCTCGGCATCGGCGATGGCACGGAAGATGCGCGCCGCCTCACCGGGCTTGTCGGGGACGCCGACGACCGTGACCTTCGCCTCGGACGTGTCATGGGCGACTCCGGAGATGATGGCCTGCTCCATCTCGCCCCCTTCGGGCTGGTTCGGGTTGTCGTTGCTGACGATCGTCCCGGGGAGGCCCGAGAAGGACGAGCGTACGTGAATCGGGATGTTGTAGCGGCGTGCGTACTCCACGCAGCGGTCGAGCAGCACCTTGGAGCCGGACGAGGCCAGCTCCAGCATGTCCTCGTAGGCGATCCAGTCGATCTTGCGGGCCTTCTTCACCACGCGCGGGTCGGCGGTGAACACGCCGTCCACGTCGGTGTAGATCTCGCAGACCTCCGCCTTGAGGGCGGCGGCGAGGGCGACGGCCGTGGTGTCCGAGCCGCCGCGGCCGAGCGTGGTGATGTCCTTGCTCGACTGCGAGACGCCCTGGAAGCCGGCCACGATCGCGATGTTGCCCTCGTCGAGGGCGGTGCGGATGCGGCCCGGCGTCACGTCGATGATGCGCGCCTTGTTGTGGACGGAGTCGGTGATGACGCCGGCCTGGCTGCCTGTGAAGGACTGCGCCTCGTGGCCCAGGGATTTGATCGCCATGGCCAGCAGCGCCATGGAGATGCGCTCTCCAGCGGTCAGCAGCATGTCGAACTCGCGGCCGGCGGGGAGAGGTGACACCTGCTCCGCGAGTTCGATGAGCTCGTCCGTCGTGTCGCCCATCGCGGACACCACGACGACGACCTCATGGCCGGCCTTCTTGGCGTCAACGATTCGACGGGCCACGCGCTTGATGCCCTCGGCATCCGCAACGGATGAGCCGCCGTACTTCTGCACGACAAGGCCCACGTGCGCTCCTCGACTTGTGTCGTCTTCGGGGGCGATCGGCCCCCGCACCCCCGGGTGGCGGGGGTAGTGCGGTCGGCGCCAGTCTACCGAGCGGGGGTGCTCCGACCTCCGCTTTCCATATGATGAGACACACGTTTCGGCAGGTGAGCGGGGGTGCGGGCGGCCCCACCGGCAGGTCTGCTGGCGGGCCGCCGTCGCTCCGAAGAATCGGCGGACGAACGGACGGACGCCCCGGGGTTTTCCGCTCCGCCGGGGCGGGTGAGTCGTCCGTCACACTCCGGGGGTCGGCCGGTCGGCGGGCCGGTCGGTCGGCGGGCCGGTCGGTCGGTCGGTTCCGCGAACCGGTCCGCTACCGCCCCAGACCCAGTTCCGCCGCCATCAGGTCACCGGCCTGCTGCTCCAGCTGCTCGTCGGTGAGCCCGTCGTTGTCGGTGTCCGCCCCGTCCGGCGCCGCCCCGATCGGGCTGTCCAGCCGGACGTGCGCGATCAGCGACTGCAGCGCCCGCAGGACGGCCGTGCAGGTGGTGCCCCAGTTGGACAGGTACGAGAACTGCCACCACCAGAGCGCCTCGCTGACCCGGCCCTCGCGGTAGTGGGTGAGCCCGTGCTGCAGCTCGCCCACCACCCCGGCCAGGTCGTCCGAGATCCGGAAGGCATTCGGCTTCTCCGGCGGCCCGTACGGGTCGAAGACCTCGTGGTAGACGTCGATCGGCGCGAGCAGTTCGGCCAGCCGCTCGCGCAGCTGCTCGCCGTCCGGCTCCGGCCCGGCGTCGGGCTCGAAACGGTCCTCGGGGACGACGTCCTCGATGGCGCCCAGCCGGCCGCCGGCCAGCAGCAGCTGCGAGACCTCCAGGAGGAGGAGCGAGACGGCGCTGCCGGGTTCGTCGCCCTTGGCGACCTCGGTGACCGAGAGCACGAAGCTCTCCACCGAGTCCGCGATCTGCACCGCGAAGTCGTCCGGCTCCGAGCCGTGACCGTGCGTGTGCGGGGGGTGCGGGGCGTCCTGGGTGGTGCGCCGGTCCTGCTCCGGTCCGGCCTGGTGGGGCGTGTGGGGCTGCTGGTTGATCGTCCGGTCAGACATCGAGCAGTCGTCTCCCTTCGAAGGCGCGGCCGAGCGTGACCTCGTCCGCGTACTCCAGATCCCCGCCGACGGGCAGGCCGCTCGCCAGACGGGTCACCTTCAGGCCCATCGGCTTGCAGAGCCGGGCCAGGTAGGTGGCGGTCGCCTCCCCCTCCAGATTGGGGTCGGTGGCCAGGATCAGCTCGGTGACCGTGCCGTCGGCGAGCCGCGCCAGCAGCTCCCGGATCCGCAGGTCGTCCGGGCCGACGCCCTCGATCGGGCTGATCGCGCCGCCCAGCACGTGGTAGCGGCCGCGGAACTCCCGGGTGCGCTCGATGGCGACGACGTCCTTGGGCTCCTCGACGACGCAGACGACCGCGAGGTCACGGCGCGGGTCGAGACAGACCCGGCACTGCTCGGCCTCCGCGACGTTGCCGCAGACGGCGCAGAACCGGACCTTGTCCTTGACCTCCAGCAGCGCGTGCGCCAGCCGGCGGACGTCGACCGGGTCGGCCTGAAGGACGTGGAAGGCGATCCGCTGCGCGCTCTTGGGCCCGACGCCGGGCAGCCTGCCCAGTTCGTCGATCAGGTCCTGAACCACGCCCTCGTACAACGTCGCGCCTTCCCTCGGGTTGGACCGGTGGCACCCGCACGGGGTGCTCCGGTGCCATCATCCAACGAATCGGACGCCGGGCACACCGCCCGACGCCCGACTCCCGCATAAATCACACAGGTCCATCGCCTGAACTCCGGACCGTCACGGCCCGGCGTCCCGGACCGCCCGCCGGCCCGGACCGCCCGCCGCCCTCAGAACGGCAGACCGGGGATGCCGCCGCCGCCCAGGCCCTGGGTCAGCGGGCCCATCCGCTCGGCCTGCATCTTCTGCGCGGCCTGGTTGGCGTCGCGGACGGCCGCCAGCACCAGGTCCGCCAGGGTCTCGGTGTCCTCCGGGTCCACGGCGGCCGGGGCGATGGTCAGCGCCACCAGCTCCCCGGCGCCGCTCACCGTCGCCTCGACGAGGCCGCCGCCCGCCGAACCGGTCACCTTCGCCTCCGCCAGCTCCTGCTGGGCCTGGGCGAGGTCCTGCTGCATCTTCTGCGCCTGCTTGAGCAGCGCCTGCATGTTGGGCTGGCCACCACCGGGAAACACGGCTCACTCCTTGCGTTCGGTCTGTGCGTACGTCCTCGACGAGCGTACGTGCCGGTCAGTTCCCACCGTGCCGGATCTCCTCCAGCACCGTGGCCCCCAGCTCGCGGATGATCAGCTCCTGGCCGGAGAACGCCTCCTCGTTGAGATCGGGGTCGTCCTCCTCCGGGATGTCGTCCTCCGGGGCCACCGCCTGCACGGGACGCGCCGGGGCCGCCGGGGACGGGGCCTGGACGGGCGGGGGCACCGGCGCGACCGGCGCCGCCTGCGGCTGCGGCACGGGCGCGGCCACGGGTGCGGGCGCGGGTGCGGGCGCGGCGGGCTGCATCGGGGGCGCGGACGCCACCGGACGCGCCGGTGGGGCACCCCATCCGCCCCCGCCCGCGCCGGGGCCGCCGGAGCCGGTGGGGCCGCCGGGGCCGGTGGCGAGCCCGCCTGCCGACCCGCCCGACGGGTCGACGATGCACTCGATCCGCCAGTCGACGCCCAGCGCGTCCGCCAGGGCGGACCGCAGCACGTCGTCGCTGTTGCTGCTGACGAAGCTGTCGCGGGCACCCGCGTTGATGAACGAGACCTGGAGCACGCTGCCGTCGAACCCGGCCACCTGGCCGTTCTGGCTGAGCAGGATCCAGGTGAAGCGACGACGGTTCTTCACCGCCTCCAGGATCTGCGGCCACAGCTGCCGCACCTGCGCCGCACCCTGCTGCGCCGCCGCCGACGGCTGCCCGCCGGGCGCCGCCGCGGGGGCGGGGGCGGGTGCCGGCGCGGGCGCCGGCGTCGGCGCGGCCACCGGG
>NZ_JBHVTL010000057.1:0-18429 GCF_042884635.1 Kitasatospora sp. NPDC058115 | reverse complement strand
GCAGGGGGGACCCTGTGGGAGAGTAGGACGCCGCCGAACAATTCTTCTGAGAAGCCCCTGCCGGGGAAACCGGCAGGGGCTTTTCGCATGTCCGGTGTGCCATAGCCGCGCCCAGGGCCGCGACCGTGGCCTCCCCAAGCCCGTGGGCCCCGCCGCCCCGCCCGACCCCATCAATATGGCGCTAAAACTCCCAGCTCAGCGCCCAGATCGCTGGCAAAGCCGCGCCTGCGCCGTAGTCTCGAAGGCGAAGGGAACTGGTGTCCGGGATGGTCGCCAGGCTCGGCCGGATCAAGAATGGTGCACATGGGACGCGGCAGGCTGCGGATCTACCTCGGGGCGGCACCCGGGGTCGGTAAGACGTACGCCATGCTCGCGGAGGCGCACCGGCGGTCGGAGCGGGGAACGGACGTCGCGGTGGCGTTCGTCGAGGACCACGGGCGCCGGCACACGGCCGAGCGGGTCTCCGGCCTCGACGTGGTGCCCCGGCGGGAGCTGACGCACCGCGGGGCCGTGTTCACGGAGATGGACCTGGACGCGGTGCTGGCGCGTCGGCCGCAGGTGGTGCTGGTGGACGAGCTGGCGCACACCAATGTGCCGGGGTGCCGCAACGAGAAGCGCTGGCAGGACGTCGAGGAGCTGCTCGCGGCCGGGATCGACGTCGTCTCGACGGTGAACATCCAGCACCTGGAGTCGCTCGGCGACGTCGTCGAGGGCATCACGGGGGTGCGGCAGCGGGAGACGGTGCCGGACGAGGTGGTCCGCCGGGCCGACCAGATCGAGCTCGTCGACATGTCGCCCCAGGCGCTGCGGCGCCGGCTGGCGCACGGCAATGTGTACGCGCCGGAGAAGATCGACGCGGCGCTCGCCCACTACTTCCGGCCGGGGAACCTGACGGCGCTGCGCGAGCTGGCGCTGCTGTGGACGGCCGACCGGGTCGACGAGTACCTGCAGAAGTACCGGGCCGAGCAGGGCATCAAGGGGACCTGGCAGGCACGCGAGCGGATCGTGGTGGGTCTGACCGGCGGCCCGGAGGGCGCGACGCTGATCCGCCGGGCGGCCCGGATCGCGGCCCGCGGATCGGGCGGCGAGCTGCTGGCGGTGCACATCTCCCGCTCGGACGGGCTGGCCGGTTCGGGCTCGGGCTCGTCGCAGACGCTGATCGAGCAGCGGGCGCTGGTGGAGAGCCTGGGCGGTTCCTACCACGCGGTGCTGGGCGACGACCCGGCCGCCGGGCTGCTGGAGTTCGCGCGGGGCGTGAACGCGACGCAGATCGTGCTGGGCACCAGCCGGCGTCCGGCCTGGCAGTACGTCTACGGGCCGGGTGTGAGCGGCACGGTGACGCGTGAGTCGGGTGACATCGACGTGCACATCGTCACGCACGAGCACGCGGCGAAGGGGCGCGGGCGGATCCCGATCCGCAAGGTGACCGATCTGGGCCGCACGCGCACGGTGGCGGGCTGGCTGATCGGGGTGGCGGGGCCGCCGTTGCTCGCGCTGGTGCTCATCAACGTGCACGGCCTGGGCCTGACCACGGACATGCTGCTGTTCCTGTCGCTGACGGTGTGCGCGGCGCTGGTGGGCGGGCTGTTCCCGGCGATCGCCTCGGCGCTGGTCGGGTCCACCGCGCTGAACTACTACTTCGCGCCGCCGATCCACACGTTCACGATCGACGAGCCGCAGAACATCATGGCGGTGGCGATATTCACCACGGTCGGCATGGCCGTCGCCTCGGTGGTCGACCTGGCGGCCCGGCGCACCCACCAGGCGGCGCGCAGCCAGACCGAGGCCCAGACGCTGAGCGCGCTGGCCGGCACGGTGCTGCGCGGGTCGCCGAGCGGGGACGGGGACGGGGTGCTGACCGCGTTGCTGGAGCAGGTCCGGGAGACCTTCCAGCAGGAGTCGGTGGCCCTGCTGGAGCGGCCCGACCGGGTCGGGGCGTGGCAGGCGGTGGCGACGGCGGGCCCGCGTCCGCCGGAGCGTCCGGAGACGGCCGACGTGGACGTGCCGGTCGGGGAGACGCTGGCGCTGGTGCTGCGCGGCCGGGTGCTGCCGGGGGAGGACCGCCGGCTGCTGGGGGCGTTCGCCGCGCAGGCGGCGGTGGTGCTGGAGCGCCGCCGGCTGGCGGGGGAGGCGGCGGCCGCCCGGCGGGAGGCCGAGGGGAACCGGATCCGGACCGCGTTGCTGGCGGCCGTCTCGCACGATCTGCGCACGCCGCTCGCGGGGATCAAGGCCTCGGTGAGCTCGCTCCGTTCGGCGGACGTGGAGTGGGACGAGGAGGACGAGGCGGAACTGCTGGCGGGGATCGAGGACGGCGCCGACCGGCTCGACCATCTGATCAACAATCTGCTCGACATGAGCCGGCTGCAGACCGGAACGGTCACGCCGCTGATCCAGGAGACCGACCTGGACGAGGTGGTGCCGTTCGCGCTGGGCGGGGTGCCGCCGGGGGCGGTCCGGCTGGACGTGCCGGAGACCCTGCCGATGATCCGGGCCGACGGCGGGCTGCTGGAGCGCTCGCTGGCCAATCTGGTCGAGAACGCCGTGAAGTACAGCCCCGCCGGGGTGAAGGTGCTGGTCAAGGCCGACGCCCTGCACCCGGCGGACGGGCCGGGCCGGGTGGAGCTGCGGATCGTGGACCGGGGACCGGGGGTGCCGGAGGACGCCAAGGAGCGGATCTTCGCGCCGTTCCAGCGGTACGGGGACGCTCCGCGCGGTGCCGGGGTGGGGCTGGGGCTCGCGGTGGCGCGCGGGTTCGTCGAGGCGATGGACGGCACGGTGTCCGCCGAGGACACCCCGGGCGGCGGGCTGACCATGGTCGTCACCCTACCCGCCGTCGAGCGCGTCGCGGACCCCGACGGGCCGCGGCCGGAGGACCCCGGAGAACCGGATCCCGGAGAACCGGACACCGGTGGACCGGACGCCGACGAGCCGGCACCGGCCCCGCCCCCGGCATGACCACACCCGCTCTCCGACGACCGCTGCACGACCACTTCCGATCAGACCGACAGCCCCGAAAGGCGGAGCCCGCATGACCCGGGTCCTCGTCGTGGACGACGAACCGCAGATCGTCCGCGCGCTGGTGATCAACCTCAAGGCCCGCAAGTACGAGGTCGACGCGGCGCACGACGGCGCGAGCGCCCTGGAACTCGCCGCCGCCCGCCACCCCGACGTCGTCGTCCTCGACCTCGGCCTGCCCGACATGGACGGGGTCGAGGTGATCAGGGGCCTGCGCGGCTGGACCAGGGTGCCGATCATCGTGCTCTCCGCCCGGCACGCTTCCGACGAGAAGGTCGAGGCGCTGGACGCCGGCGCCGACGACTACGTCACCAAGCCCTTCGGGATGGACGAGCTGCTGGCCCGGATGCGCGCCGCCGTGCGCCGCGCCGAACCGGTCGCCGGGGAGGACGGCTCGGTGGTGGTCACCGACAGCTTCACCGTCGACCTGGCGGCGAAGAAGGTGAACCGCGACGGCACCGACATCCGCCTTACCCCGACCGAGTGGCATCTGCTGGAGGTCCTGGTCCGCAACGCGGGCCGGCTGGTCAGCCAGACCCAGCTGCTCCAGGAAGTCTGGGGCCCGGCCTACCGGACCGAGACGAACTACCTGCGGGTCTACCTCGCCCAGCTGCGGCGCAAGCTCGAACGGGACCCCTCGCACCCGCGGCACTTCATCACCGAGCCCGGCATGGGCTACCGCTTCGAGGGGTGAGCGGGCGGCCGCTCGCAGTGGCCCCGCGGCCGTCGCGCCGCGCCCCCGGGGAGCCCGGGCGACCCGCGCGGCCTGCCGCCGGGGCCCCCGGAACCGGTACCCTTCCGGCATGAGTGGTGACAACAGCAGCGGGCCGCCGCAGGGGCGCTTCCGCCGCATGCTCAGCCGGCTGACCTCCTCCACCGAGGAGTTGGAGGCCGAGGAGCTGCGCCAGGAGAGCGCCGCGGAGTCGGGCTGCACGCCGATCGCCAGCTGCGGGGACCGGCAACTGGTCACCGTCGCCGGCACCCTGCGCACCGTGACGCTCCGCCCGCGGGCCGGGGTGCCCGCGCTGGAGGCGGAGCTCTTCGACGGCACCGAGGCGCTGGACGTGGTCTGGCTCGGGCGCCGCTCCATCGCGGGCATCGAGCCGGGGCGGCGTCTGGTCGCCAGCGGCCGGATCAGCCACGCGCGCGGCCGCCGGGTGCTGTTCAACCCCCGCTACGAGCTGCGTCCGGTCGGACACGGGAGCGAATGAGCGTGAGCAACCAGCCCGGCGGCGAGCCCGCCGCCCAGCTCGGCCTGGTGAACGCCGTCCGGGACGAGGAGGCGGAGCGGCAGGCCTCCCGCGAGGCCGCCGACACCGTGATGAAGGCGTTCGGCGGGGTCCGCGGCATGGTCGACATGACCTTGCCCGGCCTGGTCTTCATCGTCACCTACAACATCACCCACCAGGTGCCCGCCGCGGCCTGGGCGGCGCTGGGCCTGAGCGCGCTGTTCGTGGTGGCGCGGCTGCTGAAGCGGGAGACCGTCCAGCACGCCTTCAGCGGAGTGTTCGGGGTCGCCATCGGCGCCTGGATCTCGATGAAGACCGGCAAGGCGGAGAACTTCTACCTGCCGGGCCTGCTCTGGAACGTCGGCTACTGCGTGGGCCTCGCCGTCTCGGCGCTGGTCCGCTGGCCGCTGATCGGCATCATGCTCGGCCCGGTGACCGGCGAGATGTTCACCTGGCGCAAGCAGAACCCGGGCCGGCTGGCCGCCTACACCAAGGCGACCTGGGCGTGGGTGCTGATCATGGGCATCAAGCCGGTGATCCTCTTCCCGCTGTACTTCACCCACAACGTCAACCTGCTGGGCTGGCTGAAGGTCGCGCTGGGCATCCCGCCGCTGCTGCTGGCGATGTACGTGACCTGGCAGATCCTGCTGAAGGCGCCGCCGCCGATCAAGGCGCAGCTGGACGACGAGCCGGCGCCGGAGCACTCCGCCGGCGAGCCGCCCGCCGGCCGGTAGCCCCCGGCGACGGCGGACCGGCGAACGGCCGGGGCCCGCACTCCGAGTGAGTGCGGGCCCCGGCCGTTTTCGTTCCCGCGCTACTGGGCGCCGGCCGAGCTGGACAGCAGGTCCTCCAGCTCCTCCTCGCGCTCCTGGGCGGCCACGAAGAGCAGCTCGTCGCCGCCCTCCAGGGTGTCGTCCTTGCCGGGCACCAGGACCCGGCCCTCGCGGAGGATGGTCACCAGCGCGGTGTCCGGCGGCCACGGCACGTCGCCGACCCGGGTGCCGACCAGCTCGGTGTCCTCGGCGAGGGTCAGCTCGACGAGGTTGGCGTTGCCCTGGCTGAAGCGCATCAGCCGGACCAGGTCGCCGACGCTGACCGCCTCCTCGACCAGGGCGGACATCAGGCGCGGGGTGGAGACGGCCACGTCCACGCCCCAGGACTCGTTGAAGAGCCACTCGTTCTTCGGGTTGTTCACCCGGGCGACCACCCGCGGCACGCCGTACTCGGTCTTCGCGAGCAGCGAGACGACGAGGTTGACCTTGTCGTCACCGGTGGCGGCGATCACCACGTGGCAGCGCTGCAGCGCGGCCTCGTCCAGCGAGGTGATCTCGCAGGCGTCGGCCAGCAGCCACTCGGCCATGGGCACCCGCTCCACCGAGATGGAGTTCGGGTTCTTGTCGATCAGCAGGACCTCGTGGCCGTTCTCCAGCAGCTCGCCCGCGATCGAGCGGCCGACGGCGCCGGCCCCGGCAATGGCGACTCGCATCAGTGACCTTCCTTCTGCGGGCCCTGCGCGAACGCGGCCTCGACCGCCGTCAGGTCGGCCCGGCGCAGCATCACGTGCACCAGGTCGCCCTCCTGCACCACCATCTGGGGCGAGGGCAGCACGCCCTCGCCGAGCCGGGTGACGAACGACACCCGGGAGCCGGAGGCGGCCTCCAGCTCGCTCACCCGGTGGCCCACCCACTCCGGGGCGTAGGCGACCTCGGCGAGCTGGACGGCTCCGCTCGGGTCCTGCCAGAGCGGCTCGGCGCCGCTCGGCAGCAGCCGGCGCAGCATCTGGTCGGCCGTCCAGCGGACGGTGGCGACGGTGGGGATGCCCAGGCGCTGGTAGACCTCGGCACGCCGGGGGTCGTAGATCCGGGCCGCGACGTTCTCCACACCGAAGTTCTCCCGGGCCACCCGGGCGGCGATGATGTTGGAGTTGTCACCGCTGGAGACGGCGGCGAAGGCACCCGCCTCCTCGATGCCCGCCTCCTTCAGGGTGTCCTGGTCGAAGCCGACCCCGGTCACCCGGCGCCCGTTGAACCCGGCGCCCAGCCGGCGGAAGGCCGTCGGGTCCTGGTCGACCACGGCCACCGAGTGGCCCTGTTTCTCCAGCGCGCGGGCGAGTGCGGAGCCCACCCGGCCGCAGCCCATGATGACGATGTGCACCGGCGCTACCTCACCCGTCCTATTGGGGCCATGACCTGCGCAAACACCGTTCGATCTCCGTTTCCCCGCCCCGCTCTCGGGGGTGGGCGTCCTCGTGGGGCTCGGCACGACAACCACAGTGTTGCCCGCCTGCTCGTATCCGACACGCTAGCCGGTCCACCGAACACAGTCGCGACGAAGGGGGGCACGAACGGGGGGCGTCCGTCGGACCGGACGCCGCACTGCCCCTACGATTCCTTAACGTGCCTATGCCGACTGACCTTCCGAAACGCATCCTCATCGGGCGTGCGTTGCGCAGCGACAAGCTGGGGGAGACGCTGCTCCCCAAGCGCATCGCGCTGCCCGTCTTCGCCTCGGACGCGCTCTCCTCGGTCGCGTACGCGCCC
The DNA here is from genome assembly GCF_042884635.1 of Kitasatospora sp. NPDC058115. Taxonomy (NCBI): domain Bacteria; kingdom Bacillati; phylum Actinomycetota; class Actinomycetes; order Kitasatosporales; family Streptomycetaceae; genus Kitasatospora; species Kitasatospora sp. NPDC058115. The sequence continues at coordinate 11,645 of NZ_JBHVTL010000057.1, read as the reverse complement.
GAGGAGATCCTGCTGACCCTCTCCCTGGCGGGCGCCTCCGCCATCCACTTCTCGTGGCAGATCGGCGTCGTGGTCGCCATCGTCATGCTCGCGGTGGTGGCCTCGTACCGGCAGAACGTGCACGCGTACCCGAGCGGCGGCGGCGACTACGAGGTCGCCACCGTGAACCACGGCCCGAACTCCGGCCTGGTGGTCGCGAGCGCGCTGATGGTCGACTACATCCTCACCGTGGCGGTCTCCACCACCTCGGGCGTGGCCAACGTGGTGTCGGCGGTGCCCGCGCTGCGCGGCCACGAGCTGACCCTGTCGGTCGTCGTGGTCATCCTGCTGATGGGGATGAACCTGCGCGGTGTCCGGGAGTCCGGCACGGCCTTCGCCGTTCCGACCTACGCCTTCATGATCGGCGTGCTCGGCATGGTGGTGTACGGGGTGGTCCGGCACTTCGGGATGGGGCAGGACATGCCCTCGGAGAGCTCGGGCTTCCACCTGGAGGCGACCCCGGGCAACGAGAACCTGGCCGGGTTCGCCATGGTGTTCCTGCTGCTCAAGGCGTTCTCCTCGGGCTGTGCGGCGCTGACCGGCGTGGAGGCGATCTCCAACGGCGTGCCGGCGTTCCGCAAGCCGAAGAGCAAGAACGCGGCGACCACCCTGCTGATGATGGCGACCATCGCGGTCGTGATGTTCATGGGCATCATCTGGCTGGCGCGGCTGACCGGCGTCCAGATGGCCGAGGAGTCCCACCAGCTGGTCGGCGCGCCCGGCGACTACCACCAGAAGACCGCGCTGGCCCAGATCAGCGAGGCGGTGTTCTCGAACTTCACGCCGGGCTTCTACTTCGTCGCCGCCGTCACCGGGCTGATCCTGGTGCTGGCCGCCAACACCGCGTTCAACGGCTTCCCGGTGCTGGGCTCGATCCTGGCCCAGGACCGCTACCTGCCGCGCCAGCTGCACACCCGCGGCGACCGGCTGGCCTTCTCCAACGGCATCATCCTGCTGGCGCTGGCCGCGATCCTGTTCATCATCGCCTTCGACGCGGACCCGACCCGGCTGATCCAGCTGTACATCGTCGGCGTCTTCGTGTCGTTCAACATGAGCCAGTCCGGCATGATCCGGCACTGGACCAGGAACCTGCGCACCGAGACCGACCCGGCCAAGCGCCGCCACATGCAGCGCAGCCGGGCGATCAACACCTTCGGCCTGGTGATGACCATGGCGGTGCTGATCGTCGTGCTCGCCACCAAGATCAGCCACGCCTGGATCGCCATCGCGGCGATGGTCGTGCTGTTCGTGATGATGAAGGCGATCCGCCGGCACTACGACCGGGTCTCCGCGGAGCTGGTCGCCGCGGAGGAGCCGGACGACGTGGTGCTGCCCACCCGGGTGCACGCGATCGTGCTGGTCTCCAAGCTGCACAAGCCGGCGCTGCGGGCGCTGGCGTACGCGCGGCTCGCGCGGGCGCACACCCTGGAGGCGGTGACCGTGAACGTCGACCCGGCGGACACGGCGGCGCTGCGCGCGGAGTGGGACGAGCGCGGGATCGAGGTGCCGCTGAAGGTGCTGGACTCGCCGTACCGCGAGATCACCGGGCCGGTCCTGGACTACGTGAAGAACCTGCGCCGCAGCAGCCCGCGCGACGTGGTGTCGGTCTACATCCCCGAGTACGTGGTCGGCCACTGGTACGAGCACCTGCTGCACAACCAGAGCGCGCTGCGGCTGAAGGGCCGGCTGCTGTTCAAGCCGGGCGTGATGGTGACCTCGGTGCCGTGGCAGCTGGAGTCCTCGGAGCGGCGCAAGCCGCAGAAGGCCTGGTCGGCGCCGGGTTCCGTCCGGCGTGGTGAGCCCCGGGCGCCCAAGGCCGTAAAGTCGGAAGTCTCGGCGAAGCCCGCCGGCCCGGCCGATCGCAGCGCGAAGGACTCCTCCCAGTGACCCGCAACACCCCGTCTCGTTCCCATGGCTCCTCGGGCAAGGGTGCCCGCAAGGGCGGTGCCTCCGCCAAGCCCGGGCAGGTCGCCCGGCCGCGCTGGGGCAAGCCGTCGCGCCCGGAGGCGACCGACCGCGACGGGTTCACCGCGCGGACGGCGCCGCTCGCGCCGGAGGAGCGCGCCCCGGGGCGTGCTCCTGAGCGCACCTCGGAGCGCGGCTCGGAGCGCGCGGAGCAGCCGTCGCGCCCGGAGCGCGGCGCGCGTGCCGAGCGTGCCGAGCGCCCGGAGGGTGGTGCACGGCAGGAGGGCGGCGCGCGCCCTCGCAAGCAGGCCGTGCGCCCGCCCCGGGCGCTGCGCAACGCCACCCGCTCCCCCCGGGCCGAGGCCGCCCCCAAGGCCGCCGGCGCCCCCAGGGCGCCGAAGGCCCCCACCGGCGACCCGCTGGTCGGCGAGCGCTACGAGGTCGAGGTCGGCCCCGTCGCACACGGCGGCGGGCACTGCGTGGCCCGGCACGAGGGCCGGGTGCTGTTCGTCCGGCACGCGCTGCCGGGCGAGAAGGTGATCGCGCAGGTCACCGAGGGCACCACCACCTCCCGCTTCCTGCGGGCCGACGCGGTGGAGGTGCTGGAGCCCGCCAAGGAGCGGATCACCCCGCCGTGCCCGTTCGCCGGGCCCGGCAAGTGCGGCGGCTGCGACTGGCAGCACGTGACGCCGGGCGGCCAGCGCAAGCTCAAGGTGCAGGTGCTGACCGAGCAGCTGGCCAAGCTGGCCGGCCTGACCCCGGACGAGGCCGGCTGGGACGGCAGCGTCGAGCCGGTCGGCGGCAAGCTGCCGGCCGGCCAGGTGCCGGCCTGGCGCACCCGCGTCCAGTACGCGGTCGACCCGGCCGGCGGCAGGGCCGGGCTGCGCAAGCACCGCTCGCACGACGTCCAGCCGGTCGACCGCTGCCTGATCGCCGCCGAGGGCGTCACCGAGCTGGGCGTGGAGTCCCGCGACTGGCCGGGCGTCGTCTCGGTCGAGGTGATCGCCGCCTCCGGCTCCTCGGACCGCCAGGTGGTGCTCACCCCGGCGCCGGGCGCCCAGCTGCCGCTGGTCGAGCTGGACCGCCCGGTCTCCATCGCCCGCATCGACGAGCAGGGCAACACCCACAAGGTGCACGGGCGCGGCTTCGTGCGCGAGCGCGCCGCCGGGCGGACCTGGCGGGTCAGCAACGGCGGTTTCTGGCAGATCCACCCCGAGGCGCCGGACACCCTGGTCGACGCCGTCCTCGACGGCCTGGACCCGCAGTGGGGCGAGAACGCGCTCGACCTGTACTGCGGGGTGGGCCTGTTCGCGGGCGCGCTGGCCGACCGGGTCGGCGAGGACGGCGCGGTGCTCGGCATCGAGTCGGGCAAGCAGGCGGTGGCCGACGCCCGGCACAACCTGGCCGCGGTGGAGAACGTCCGGATCGAGTGCGACCGGGTGGAGTCGCTGCTGCCGCGCACCGGCATCACCGAGACCGACCTCATCGTGCTCGACCCGCCGCGCGCGGGGGCCGGGCGCGAGACCGTCGCCCACCTGGCCGGGCTCGGCGCCCGCCGCATCGCCTACGTCGCCTGCGACCCGGCGGCCCTCGCCCGGGACCTCGGCTTCTTCCGCGAGGGCGGCTACCGGCCGGTCTCGCTGCGGGCCTTCGACCTGTTCCCGATGACCCACCACTTCGAGTGCGTGGCGATCCTGGAGCCGGCCGGGGGCGAGTGACGCGCCGACGACCGACGGAGGCGGCGCCCGGGAATCCCGGGCGCCGCCTCCGTCCGTCGTGCGCCGCCGGCCGCCTCTCGTCGCCGGGTGCCGAGGGCGGGCTCAGGGCAGGGGGTGTTCCTGCTCCCGGGGCTCGTGCGGCAGGGTGATGCCGTGCTGGGCGGCGAGGCGGATCAGTGCGGCGATCCGGCCCTCGTACGCCTGGACGCCGTCGGCGTCCCCTTCGGCCCGGGCGGCCGCGAGTTCCTTGCGGGCCTGGGCGAGCTGCTCGCGCAGCTCCTGGTCGAACATGGCTGTCATTGCCGGCCTCCACACCGGTCGGTGCCGCTTGAGGGATTGCTCGGGGCACTTCAGAGTCTCCGAAGGTGAAGAACTCTTCAAGTCTCCCTCCCGGCGGGTGCCGGGCGCGGCGGCGGGCGTGCGCGGGGGCCGCGCGCGCCCTTGTTGTGCTAGCACTTCAGCGCTAGCTTGAGGTTCATGGGTAAGAAGCAGCTGAACGTCCGGGTGGACGCCACCACCGCGGAGATGGCCCGGGAACGGGCGGAGCAGCAGGGGATCAGCATGAACCAGTACATCGAGCGCCTGGTCCAGCAGGACATGGGCGAGGCCGGGCGGGTGTTCGTCGACGCGGCCGCCCAGTTCATGAAGGAGTACGAGACGGCGTTCCTCGCCGAGTTCGGCGAGCAGCGGGGCGGGGCCGACCTCCAGGACGTGCGCCGTTGAAGCTGGAGGTCGACCTCTCGTGGCTGCTCATGACCGCCGAGCAGTACACGCCCGGTGACCCGCAGGTCACCGACTACGGATCGCTGCTGGCCGCCGTCGCCCGGCACCAGGCCGAGATCTTCGACATCTCCGTCTACCCCGAACCGCAGGACCGCGCCGCCGCCCTCATGCACCAGCTGATTCGGGTGCCGGCGCTGGAGAAGACCAACGAACTGTTCGCCACCGCCGTCGCCTACGCCTACCTGGTGGCCAGCGGCTGCACGGTGGCGACCACGGCCCGCGAGGTGCGCAGCCTCGCCCGGGCCATCCGCGAGGGGCGGCTGACCGTCTCCGGCGTGGCGGACCGGCTGGCCGCCTGGGTGGTGGACGAGGCCGAGGACGAGGAGGTCAGCGGCGAGGACGACGACGACACGGAGTGAGCGGACGCCGCTCAGCCGGTCCCGGCCGGCTCGGCGATCAGCGCGGTCGCGAACGGACGGAAACCCGCCCGCCGGTAGATCCGGGCCACGTCCTCGTCGGCCGCGGACAGGAACACCGTGCGCACCCCGTGGGCCCGGGCGTGCGCGACCAGCGCCGCGGTGACCGCCTGCCCCAGCCCGCGCCGGCGCGCCGAGGGCAGCGTGCCCACGCCCGCCACCTCGGTGACCGCGCCGACCGGGTTGTGCTGTCCCGCGCAGAGCGGCGTGCCGCCCTCGAAGGCCGCGGCGAGCACCGTGTGCCCCGAGGCGATCCGCGCGGCGATCCGCTCCGCGGTGCCGTCGGACCCCAGCACCCCGGCCCTCGCGGCGAGTTCCGCCGCCCCGGCGCCGCCCACACCGGTGCCCGGCTCCTCGAACGCCAGGTGCGGGACGGCCACCGCGTGCGCGAGCGCCGGATCGTCGGCGGCCAGCACCCGCACCGACACCCCCTGCGGCACGGCGCCCGGGGCCTGCGCGACGTCCTGCCGCGCGTCCAGCACCAGCAGCGGGTGCTCGTGCACCACCAGCCCCGCCTCCTCCACCGCCGCGCGCAGCAGCGGATCGTGCTCCGCCACCCACTCGAAGGCCTCCGGCAGCCCCAGCTCGCGCTGGCGCGCCAGCACCCGTCGGACGTCCCCGGCGGTGGCGGCCGGGCCCCGGTGGCCCAGCGCCGGGCGCGCGTAGTACGGCCAGCCGGCGCCCTCGCGCACGAACAGGCTGAGCGGGCCGAAGTCCTCGACGCGCGCGGCGGCCCGCGGGACCGCGTCGTAGTAGCGCTCGATCTCCTGGAGGAGATCCCGGCCCGGCCCGGCGGCGGCGGAGGTGTCGTCGGCTGCAAGATCGTCAGAGGTCACGCCGTGCATCCAAGCAGGCCTGGCCCCTTCCCGCCAGGCATGTGAGGCCCGGCGGCACCCGCCGGGCCCGGGCATTTCCGTGCGATTGTTGCCGAACGCTTACAGGCCGGGCGATCTTGTGTACGGACCCCATGACATCCTGGGGCCTTTACAGCTCTGCCGGACGGGAACGGCGGACGTCCGCGCTGGGCGAAGCGAGGGGGATGACTGGGTCATGAGGCTCTGCTTTCTGGTGGAGGAGCACTACCGGCACGACGGCATGCCGCTCGACGTCGTACGCCAACTCACCGCGTGGGGGCACCGGGTGGACGTGCTGCGGCCCGGCGACTCGCTGATGGCGATCTCCGAGGCGGTCCGCGCCGGAAGCCACGACGCCTGGGTGCTCAAGACCGTCTCCGGTGGGCCCGGCCTCACCCTGCTGGAGGCCGCCGCCGCCGTCGGCCTCACCACCGTCAACGACGTCCGCTCGATCCGCGGCGTGCGCGACAAGGCCCTCGCCTCCGTCATTGCCCGCACCCGCGGCCTGCCCGTCCCCGTCACCTACGCCGCCGCCCGCTGGGAACGGCTCGCCGAGATCCCGGCGGCCGAGTACCCCCTGGTCGTCAAACCCGCCGACGGCAGCTCAGGACGGGCCGTGCGCCTCGTCCGCGACCCCGGGCACCTCGCCGAACTCGGCCCGCTGCTGGCCGGCGAGGGGCTGCTCATCGCCCAGCCCTACGTGCCCAACTCCGGCACCGACCTCAAGGTGTACTGCGTCGACGGCGAGCTCTACGCCACCGAGCGGTGCTCGCCGCTCAACCCCGACCAGGGGGTGAGGGAACGCCAGGTGCCGCTGCCGGCCGAGGTCGCGCGGATCGCCGCGCAGGTCGGCGAGGTGTTCGGACTCGACCTGTACGGCGTCGACGTGCTGCTCGGCCCGGACGGGCCGGTGGTCGTCGACATCAACGACTTCCCGAGCTTCCGGAAGGTCCCGGACGCGGTCGCACGGGTCTCCCGGGCGGTCCTGCGGCTGGCCCGCACCGGCACCGCGGTCACCGCGCCGGCCGTGGCACTGGACACCACCGGACTGGAGCCGGTCGGGCTCGGCACACGGGCCGTGCGGATGCCCGCCCAGGGCGGCGGCGCGGCCGCCGGGCTCGGCGTCGGCGGCGTGGGCGTCGGCGGCACGCTGTGAGGATCGGCCTGATCACCTCCGCCCCGGACCACCCGCTGCTCGCCGCGGCCGGCGCCCTGCTGACCGCGCGCGGCCACCGCGTCGAGGCGCTCGACCCGGCGCACCCGCCCGCCGCGGGCGACGCTCCGCCCGCCGACGTCTACCTGCTCAAGGCCCGCACCCCCGCGGCCCTCGCCCTCGCCCGGTCACTGGAGGAACGCGGCGCCCCCGTCGTCAACCCGGCCGCCGCCACCGCCCTGTGCCAGGACCGCACCGCCATGGCCGACCTCGCCCGGCGGGCCGGCCTGCCCTTCGCTCCCACCCGCACCGCCGACAGCCCCGCCGCGCTGCTCGCCGCCGCCGAAGCCGGCGACCTCGCCCTCCCGCTGGTCGTCAAGAGCCGCCACAGCCGCCGCGACGACCTCGTCGCCCGCGCCGACGACCTCGCCCGGCTGCGCGCCCTCGCCGAGCAGTGGCCCGGCGAGGCCGTCGTCGCCCAGCCCTACCTGCCCAGCACCGGCTGGGACCAGAAGCTCTGGGTCGTCGCCGGGCAACTGTTCTGCACCCGCCGGCGCTCCGAACTCGCCGACCCCGGCCCCGCCCGGCCGCCGCACGGCGGGGACGCGTTCGGACCGCACGACCTGCCCGCCGAGCGCGCCCGGCTCGCGCTGCGCGTCGGCGAGGTCTTCGGCCTCGACGTCTACGGCGTCGACCTGCTCGACGGCCCGGACGAACCGGTCGTCGTCGACGTCAACGCCTTCCCCGGCATCCGGGGGCAGGCCGGCGCGCCCGAGGCCCTGGCCGCGCTCGCCCTGCGGGCCGCCGAGGCCGGCCGGCCGTCCCCGCCCGCTCCGTCCGCCCTCCCCGGCCCGCGCGAGGGCGACCCGGCGGATGCGCAACCGGACGCCGCCGCTCGTTAGGCTGGCACCCCCGGCCGGAGCCCACGACCGGGCCGCGAAAGAAGACGGACCCTTGCTGCAGGACATCGAGCCCTACCTGGCCTGCCCGCACTGCGCGCAGCCGCTCACCCTCGACGGGCGCACCCTGCGCTGCCCCGCCGGCCACAGCCACGACGTCGCCAAACAGGGCTACGTCAGCCTGCTCGCCGGCGACGCCCACACCGGCACCGGCGACACCGCCGCCATGGTCGCCGCCCGCAGCGACTTCCTCGCCGCCGGCCACTACCGGCCGATCGCCGACGCCCTCGCCGAAGCTGCCGCGGCCGCCCACCCCGAAGGCCTCGTCGCCGACCTCGGCGCCGGCACCGGCCACTACCTCGCGCACGTCCTCGATGCCCTGCCCGGCCGGCCCGGCGCCGCCCTCGACATCTCCAAGTACGCGCTGCGCCGCGCCGCCAGGGCCCACCCCCGGATCGGCGCCGTGGTCTGCGATGCCTGGCGCCCGCTGCCGCTGCTCGACGCCTCCGCGGGCCTCGTCCTCAACGTGTTCGCCCCGCGCAACGGCCCCGAGCTGCGCCGGGTGCTGCGGCCCGGCGGCACCCTGCTGCTCGTCGCGCCCACCTCGCGCCACCTGCGTGAACTCGTCACCGGGCTGGGGCTGCTGTCGGTCGACGAGGAGAAGCAGCGGCGCATCGACGAGAAACTCGGCCCCCACCTGTCACCGGCCGGGCAGCGCGAGGTGGAGTTCACGCTGCGGCTGTCCGCCGAGGACGTGCGGACCGTGGTCGGGATGGGGCCGAGCGCCTGGCACACCGATCCGGCCCGGCTGGCGCAGCGGCTCGCCGCGCTGCCGGAGCCGGTCGAGGTGACGGCGTCCGTCACCGTCGCCGCCTACCGGCGCTGAACCGGGCTCCGGCCGGCCCCGGACCGGGGGCCGCCCACCGGCCCCGGACCGCGGCGCCCACCGGCACCGAACCGGGGCTCCGACAGGAACCGAAGCGGGCCCGCGCGGCGCCGGGCCGGGCCCGCGCGCCGGTGGGCGGCGCGTGCCCGGCGCCGCGCGCCGCCGTCACCCCGATGGGATGAATCTGCCGGGCAGGCACGTTTCTGCCCCCCGACCGGCCGCTAACGTCCCACGGGTGAACCGCGACGCCACCCGGCCCGCCGTGCCGGCCCACCCGCAGCAGCGCAGTCCGGACCCCGGCGTGCCGACCGTCCGGCGCCCGATCGTCGAGGAGATCCGCCTCGCCTCGTTCAAGTCCTACCGGCGCGCGAGCCTCCCGCTCGCGCCCCTCACCGTGCTGCACGGCCCCGCCGGCGTCGGCAAGTCCAATGCGCTCGACGCCCTCGCCGTCCTCTCCCGGCTCGCCCTCGGCGAGGAGATCGGCACCTCCCTCGACGGACGGCCCGGCACCACCGGCCCCCTCGCCAAACCCGTGCGCGGCGGCCTCGACGGCTGCGTGCCGCACGGCCGCAACGCCCTCATCCTCGGCTGCACCGTCCGCTCCCCGGACGGGCCGATCGGCCTCGAACTCGTCATCCGCACCGACGGGCCGGTCCGCGTCGCCCGGGAGAAGCTCACCCTCGACGGCCAGACCCTCGTCGAGACCGGCGAACAGGACGTGCGCAAGGGCCGCGTCAACGTCAGCTGGCACAACGACACCCGCCAGGGCGACATCCGCGCCCCGTTCCCCAGCGGCACGCTGATCACCGCCCAGATCCCGCTGCGGGTCGCCGGCTCCTCGCCGGGCGAACGCAAGGTCCTCGCCGCCGCCGAACAGCTCCTCACCGCGCTGCGCGAGGTCTTCCCCGTCCACCCCGTGCCCGCCCTGATGCGCGGCTGGGCCCGCCCCGACCCGCAGGCCCGGCTGCTCAGCACCGCCGCCAACATCTCCGCCGTCATCGCCCGGCTCAGCAACGAGTGCACCCGCCGCTACGGGCAACTGCTGCGCGTCGTCCAGTCCGCCGCCCCGCACCCGCTGCTCGGCCTCGACCTCGCCCACCGCGGCAGCGGCGCCGAGCAGCGGGTGCTCGCCGTGTTCGACGAGGGCCTCCTCGGGCGCACCGGCGCCGACCAGGCCTCCGACGGGATGCTGCGCCACCTGGCGTTCGCCGCGGTGCTGCTCACCGGCGCCGGGGTGCTGGACCTCGACGTGGCGGCCGAGGTGCCGTGGGCGCAGCGGCAGCTCACCGTGCTCGCCGACGACCTCGGCGCGGGGCTCGGCACCGACCAGACCGCGTCGCTGCTGCGGCTCGCCCGGGACATGGCGGGGCGCAACCAGCTGCGGGTGCTGGCCACGCTCCAGGAGCCGGCTGCGGCGCGGGACGCGCTGGGCGGGGCGGGCGAGCTGCCCGCCGGGGCGGCGGTGGTGGAGTGCCGGCGCGATCCCGGTTCGGGGCTGACGGTGCTGCGGCCGGAGACGGCGCGGGTGCCGGCCCAGGCGGTGCGGGACGTCTCCGCGGCCCCGTCGCCGTCGCCGACGCTCCGTCCGGTGGCCGGTGATGCGGTAGACCTGGACGGGTGAACGAACGAGAGACGGAAGACCTCGCCCCCACCCTGGAAGAGCTGCGGCAGCGGCTGTTGGACTTCGCCGCCGCCCGGCGCTGGGAGCCCTTCCACACGCCCAAGAACCTCGCCGCGGCGCTGACCGTGGAGGCGGGTGAGCTGCTGGAGATCTTCCAGTGGCTCACGCCCGAGCAGGCGTCCGCGGTGATGGCCGACCCGGACCGCGCCCACCGGGTGCGGGACGAGGTGGCCGACGTGCTCGCCTACCTGCTGCAGTTCTGCACGGCGGTGGGGGTCGATCCGCTGCCGGCCCTGGCGGCCAAGATCGAGCGGAACGAGCTGCGCTTCCCGGTCCCCGGCGCTCCTGCGGCCGGGGACGGCGGCGTCAACCCGGAGGGCGCCTCCTAGGCCTTGTGGGGGACGGGAGTTGTCCACACCCCCCGGGTTGTCCACAGCTTTCCCGTCTGCCCGTGCAGGCCCTTCCGTCCCGGCGCACTCTCTCACCGTGACCGCACGGCAGGGCGCCGCGCGAGTGACGGAAGGAGGGCGCGGCATGGAGGCGCTGCGACTGATCAAGACCGCCCGGCACGCCCTGGCGGAGACCAGGAACATCCCGGACGTGCTGGCCGAGGCCCGGCAGGCGGCCCTGCTCGCCGAGGCGGTGGGCGCCCGGCTCGTGCGGGACGAGGATGGTGAACTCGCCGGGCTCGGGCAGCAGTTGTCCGAGGCGGCGCTGCACGCCGCGTGCTGCCTGGACCATGCGACGGGGGATGTGGCGGGGGCGTCGGCCTTCGGGCCCGGCAGTCGGGCCCGAAGGCTCGGCGACCTCGGCGAGCTCGGGCCGATGCTGGACGAACTCGGCGGGCTGCTGAGGGACATCGGGGAGACGTTGGTCGTGCTGGCCTGCGGGGCCGGCACCGAGAGCCTCTACTGGGCGTGCATCGACGGCGTCGACGCCGGGGCGGAGTGCACCCAGCTGGTCGGCGAACTGCGGGACGCCGTGCGGCGGATCGCGGGCGAGCGCCCGGAGGAGGCGGAGGACGGGCTGCTGGTGTTCCAGCTCGACCCGCCGACGGGGGAGGTGGTTCCGACGCCGGTGGCGTGAGGGACGGCGAGTGGTTCCTGGACGGTCGGCGCCGCCGTCCAGTGGCCCCTCTCCGCAGTGGCGGTAGCCGGACGCGGCCCCACCACTGCACCCGACCAGGGGTACCGCCCACCGCCCGACGCGGTCGTGTCGTGTGGGCGCAATGGGACAACTGGATAGCGGGGTGGTGGGTGCGGGAGCGGGAAGGGCGGAGGGAGGGAGGGGGAGGGGGGCGGGGGCCCCCGCCGGCGCGCCCGGGGGGCCCCCCCCCGCCCACCCCGCCGTCCCACCGCCAACCCAGCCCCG
>NZ_JBHVTL010000056.1:0-18573 GCF_042884635.1 Kitasatospora sp. NPDC058115 | reverse complement strand
GGGTGGCGGGGGCGTTGTCCGGCGCGGTGGCCGAAGTTCGTGGGGTGGGTGTTGCGCGGATAGCGCGATCACCCGGTACCATCGGGCTCAAGTGGTCAGGTTCCTGTGTTCTCGCCGGCAAGCGAACTTTTTGGATAGGACCTGATCACCAGAGAGGCCGGGTGTTCCACCACCCGGTCTCTTGCATTTTCAGGACCGTTGACGACAGATCATGCCGTACTTCTGAGCGCAACGTGACCCGCCGCGCCAAAGTGCTTGTTGTGACCTAGCTGACCTGAACGGGGCCGGTCCGCTGTGGCGGACCGGCCCTTGTTGTTCCTGATGGCCTACTGGGGGGCGATGTCGGGGCAGGCCTCGTCCGCGTAGAACTCGGTGATCAGGGTGATGTCGACGTCGTAGGCGGGGTGGCGCTTGGCCTGGGCGTGCAAAGTGGTCCGGCCGGTGGAGCTGGTGCGCTCCTGCCCGTCGACCATGAGGTAGGCCGACCAGGCCTCGAAGGCGGCGCGCTGCTCGGCCGGCGTCTGGCTGGGCCGGGCGATTCGGCCGACGAGCGCGCTGCCGGTGGCGAGCTGCCAGTCGATCGCGGGGAGCCCCTCATGGAACGCGTTGTTCAGCAGCTTGGCGAGCGCCGTCGCGCCCTGGATCTGCCAGCGGGTCATGTCCTGCTCGGTGATGGCGCCGAGGAGGTTGTTGTCGGTGCTCATGGGGTCGATCCTCTCGGATTCCTGGTGACGGGAGGAGCTGGTTCAGGGGGCGGTGCTGTCGAGCCCGTTCCAGATCTCGCGAAGCTTGGCGTCGGCGGCGATGAACCCGGCGGCGCGGAAGGCGGTGAAGGCGGCGCGGCCACTCATCGGCGGGTTGGTGGAGTAGCGCAGCCAGCGCAGGACGGCGGCGACCTGGTCGTCGGTCATGGTGTCGCCGGGGGTCGGGACGGCGATGCCCGCGACGGAGCAGACGTCGGCGAGCGTGGCCGCCGCAGTGTGCGGCGCGGGTGCGGCGGCCTGCTGCGGCAGTGCGGCGGGGTGCGGCGCGGGTGCGGCGGCGGGTCCGGCCGCAGGGGCGCTGACCTGCGCGGCGAGGTGCGGCGCGGGTCCGGCGGCCTGCGGCGCGGGTGCGGCGGCGACCAGGGTGAACATCCCGCCGAGCGCATCGTCGGCGGCGATGGTCAGCCGTTCGCGCTGCACGTCGGCCAGGTCCGCGCCGAGCGCCAGGTCACCCTCGCCGACCCGTGCGGCGAGCCGCCAGGCGGCGCGCTCCGAACGGGCGCGCTTCTTCTCGTCGGGGTGGCCAGCGGCGCGGGCCCGGTGGTAGGCCAGGCGCCGGGTGGCGTCGGCGGCACGGCGCTGGGCCTCGGCGTCCACCCCGCTGCGGTGCACCACGATCGAGCGGGCCAGCAGGCCGGACAGCTCGGCGGCGGCGGTCATGGCCATGGGGGAGATCGCGTAGGCGGCGGCGTCGCCCAACGTGTGCGCGTTGGCCACACCCGCTACCGCCGCAGCCACGGGCACTGCGATCAGGGCGTAGCGCAGTGCGGCCGGGTACGGGCGCTGGATCAGGGTCAGGCCGAGCATGGCGACACCGAGCACCAGGAGGACTCCCTCCCCTCCGGCGACGAGCGACAACGCCCGGCCGGAGTCGTCGCCGAGCGCCGCCTTCGCGTTGCTGTAGGTGCCGAACGCGCCGGCCCCGCCGACTCCGGCGCAGATGAGGAACAGGACGACGAACAGGCCAGCCGTCGGACGGCTGATGGTGTGCGGTCGGTCATACTGCGTGGTGTGGGACACGGGGAACCTCCGTGGATCACTGATTGATGGGGGCCGGCCCCGGGGCTCATCCGGGTCCGGCCCTTCTTCATGCCCTGCTACAGGGCGGTGGAGTACCGCAGCACCGTCGCGGTGATCTTGACTCCGACCTCCACGGTCCGGGAGTCCGCCAGCCACACCGTGCGCACGATCTGGTTGACGATCACTTGGCCGGTGAGGCCCAGCGCCTCCGCCTCCGGCACGGTCGCAAGCCGGGGGCTGATCTCCTCCAGCACCTGGGCCTGCGGAACGCCCAACCGCTCGGCCGCCAGCTCACGGCTGGCCCCCGTCGAAACCGGCTCGGTCAGTTCGGGGACGGCTTCGATGACGTACGCCGGGTAGTAGGACGAGGAGTAGTGCACGGGCACACCTCCACGGCTGACGACACGCCGACGGACGTGAACGGGAGTCCCAGGCTCGACACCGAGGCGATGGGCCACGGTCTCGTCCGCCGGCACCGTGCCGACCTCCAGGATTCGGCTGCTCTCCCCGTCCCCGAGGGCTCGTCCGGTGGCCGCGTGCGCGGCGACACGAGCCGCGATGTTGTTACTGCCGTACGGCGCAACAACCGTCCCGCCACCCGTAGTAGCGGTGGTCAAACCCTCGGACCGCAGCTTGGCGTACCCCCTGCTTGCAGTCTGTTGCGCTACCTGAAACTGCTGCATCACCTCCCTGAGGGGCGGCAGCCGGTCGCCCGGCTTCAGCTCCCCCGACTCGATCAGCCTGCGGAAATGCCCGGCGATCTCGGCGTATCCGGCCATGGCAATCCCTTCTCCTCCTGCGAGCGCTTGTTCTGCTCGCGCTACCCCAAACGGTAGAACACGAAGGCGTGCTCTACCAAGGGGGTAGTGCAAACCGGCGTTTTGGTCTACCTTCAGTGGTGCAAGAAGCCCCCGCCGGATGCGACCCGACGGGGGCTCAGGCCAACCCCTGCATGAAGGGACCAGCCATGCCCGACGCTACCCGCGTCCCCCCGATCACCCCCGAGGACATCGCCCGTGCCGCCGGGGCGGCCGGCCGCCTGCTCTCCCGCCTGGTCGGCAAGAGCGGCGGTGCGAAGTGAGCAAGCCGATCTCCTCCCTGCCGCTGGTGGGCACCGTCCACCGCGACGGCGTCGCCTACCGCGTCGCCGACCCCGTGCCGATCGACGTGGTCAGCGGCCTGATCCGCGAGTCCTGGTGCTCGCGCCTGGTCGTCACCGACGCCAAGAGCGGCGGGGCCAGCGCCAGCGAGTTCACCGCGATGTGCGTGGTTGACGGCGAGCCGTTCGTCCTCGTCGGCCGGATCGGGGGGCGGCGCTGATGTTCCGCCGCACCGAGACGAAGCCGGCGACCCGGACCTCGACGCCCGACCACGTCGACGCCGACGGCCGGATCTGGACCGGCGCCGACTACGACGAGGCCCGCGCCAACGGCCGCCAGCTCCTCGCCCCGCGCACCACCCACAGCCGCGCCCAGCTCGGCCGCACCTCCGTCTGACCCCTCTCCCCGGTGCCCACCCGCACACCGACCCGAACACCCTCCGGTGTGCGGGGTGGGCACCCTCTCTGACCTGGAGAAACGCACGTGATCGGCAACCTGATCTGCCTGCTCCTGCTCGGCGGGGACGCGGCGCTCACCTACTACTGCATCCGCCTGCTGGCCCGCCGCGGGGGGTGGAACCGGTGACCACCCCGCACAACGGCGACTGGGACGGCGACCTCGCCGACGTCCTGCAGAGACTCGTCGACTCCGGCCCCACCACCTCGACCACCCCGCCGGTTCCACCGCAGCCCACCGCGCCGCCGATGCCCTCGGCGCCGCCGACCGTCCCGCCCCAGGCCCCGACCGGCCCGGCCACCGCCGAGCCGGTCAACGCCCCGGAGTGGTGGCGCAAGGACGGCCCCACCCCCGTGCACACCCCCGTCCCGCTCGGCGGCGACCAGGGCGCCCGGCCCTCCTTCGAAGCCGCCGCACAGGCGTTCTGGGCCCCGGTCGGCCAGATCCTCACCCAGCAGGTCCCGCACATCGCCGAGCAGGTCGGCCAGCAGGTCGGCCAGCTCCTGACCGAGACCGAGGCCCAGCGGCACGCCCGCGAGCAGGTCCAGTACGAGGCCCTGGTCAACTCCCAGCGCGCCCTGCGCGACGCCCAGCTCGCCGCCGCCGGCGAAACCGCCGAGCAGCAGGCCAAGCGCCACGCCGTCGAGGACGCCTTCGACCACGGACACCAGCGCCACGACCTCGTCGGCCTGGTCGACCTGCTCGCCGACCGGATCGGCGAGACCCCCGACGAGCGCGCCCAGCGACGCCAGGCCGAGCACGAGCTGCAGCGTCGGCGGGCCCGCGCCCAGGAGGACGCCGTCCTGGCCGCCCGGGGGGAGACCCCCGAGCAGCGCACCCGTCGCCACCGCCAGCAGCAGCTCGCCGACCGGCGCGAGGCCCGCACCCGGGCCCGCCGCCAGCGCCGCCGGGCCGCCCGCGTCGCCGGTCCCTCCGACCGCACCCGGCGCTTCCGCCGCTGGTGCGTCCTCACCGCGATCAGCGCCACCGGCGGCTACGCGACCGGCTTCGTGTCGCTGATCGCCCCGGGCGGGCCGTTCGTCGGCCTGCTGGTCGCCACCTTCGGCTGGGCCCTCGACCTCCAGGTCCGCGACCGGGGCCGCCAGCGCGTCTCCGAGGTCACCGGCCCCTTCCCGCTGATCACCCTCGTCGCCCTGCGCATCCCGGTCGCCTCCGGCCTCGCCGTCGCGCTCGGCCTCGACCCCGTCTTCACCGCACTGCCCCTCTACTGACCTTCGCCAAAGGAGCACACCATCATGAGCAGCCTCATCGCGATGGGCGCCGGCGGCGCCGCCACCGTCACCACCATGTACCTCTACGTCGGCATCCGCGGCAAGAACAAGATCAAGGTCGACGACGACCACGTGCCCTACTGGGCCTTCGGCATCGGCCTGCTGAGCGCCAACGCGGGCACCGCGTTCCAGCAGCTCAGCGGGATCGGCGAGCAGCTCGGCGCCTCGCTCCAGGGCAACGCGGCGCTGGGCGACTGGCAGACCGGCGCGACCGCCGCCGTCCTCACCATCGCCGTGTTCGGGCTCAAGCCCCGGCCGTGGAAGGACGCCCTGTGCGGGGCGATCGCCCCGTCCCTCTACGCCTCCGCCGGCGGATTCTGGGCCATCCCCGCGTCCGTCCTCAGCGGCATCATCAACGCGATCATCGGCTGACCGCCATGACCGAGAAGATCTTCCCCACCGAGACCGTCGTCTCCACCATCCTGTACCCATTCACCGGCCTGGCCGCCGGGACGCCGGTCCTCGTGCGCAGGCTGATGGCGCCCCACCACAAGCGGCGCGCCGAGGCCTCCGCGCTCATCGCCAAGCAGGCCGAGATCGCCGCCCTGGCCGCCGAGGCGGCCGAGGCCGCGCTGGCCAAGAGGCTGGTCGCGGAGGCCGACCCGGCCAAGCGCGCCGCGATGATCCAGGCCCAGGAGGCAGCGGAGGTGGCTGCCCGCCAGGTCGAGCTGGAGCGCGCCAAGGCCGACCGCAAGGCCAAGCGCAGCAAGCTCGGCGATTCCGCCGGCGCGGCAGCGCTGATGCTGATCGTCGGCGGCCCGCTCATCTGGTCCCTCGTCGGCCCCTGGGTCCGGCCCGGGATCGGCCTGCTCGTCGGGGGGTGGTGGATCGCCGCGCTCATCCACGCCCCCTCCGCCTCGAAGACCCCGTCGAAGGCAAAGGCCGAGCAGGACGTCGCGGCGTCCGTCCCCGCCGAGGAAGAGGCAGCCGGGGAGGAGGCCGACGCACCCGCCCCCGCCCCGCCCGCGGCCCTCTCCGCCGCCGACCTTTTCACCACCATCGAGCACATGGTCGCCCTGCGCGCCCTGACCGACGAGGGGCGCGGTCACGTCCACCTCGCGGAGGCCCTCGAAAGCCTCCAGCGCCACGGCCACTACCCGACCCACGACGCCCGCGAGTTCGGCGCCCTCGTGCGGGCCGCCGGCCTCCCCGTCGAGCGCGGGATCAGGGTGTCCGGCCGGACCCCCTCCCCGGGCTTCACCGCCTCCTCCATGACCGCCTCCCTCGGGCGCTCCCCGCGCCTCCCTCCCCAGCCCGCCCGCGACCTCACCCCCGAGGCCGTCTGACACCCGCCTTCCAGCGCCTCCCCTGAGCCCCCGTCCGGTTCGCCGGACGGGGGCTCAGGCGTTGCTCCGGCGGCCCCTTCCGGCCCCTCTCCCCCGGGTCCGCCCAAGGCCCCGCCCGCTCGACTACACCCGCCCGCTGACCTGCGACGACTACCCGACTACACGCCCGACTACACGCCCAACTACAGGGCCGACTACAGCCGTCCGGGAAGGGGTCGCGCCGTCCCCGTCGAGCATGGCGAGGGCCCGCCACCAGCCGGTGACGGGCCCTCGCTTTCGTCTCAGTGTGAGACGGAGACGTCTTTGGGTGCGGCCCTATCCGTCCTCCCTCTTCCCCCACAGCATCACCGTGTTGGTGGTGAGCCCTGTGAGCGCCGCGATCCGGCGCAGCGGCACGCCCGCCTTCACCGCCGCCGACACCAGCGGCCTCAGGTCATCGTCGGCCAAGCCCAGCAGTCTCTTCGCCCGAATCCGCGCGGCGCCCGGACCCTCCAGCGCCGCCTCGGCCTGCGCCCGATCCACACTCTCGTCCATGCGTCTCAGTCTCAGACAAAGTCACCGTGGGTGCAAGCACCGGCCTCCCGCCCGAGGGAGCGGCCCGCTCGCCTCACCGATCTTGCCTCCGGCGGGCCACCTCCAAGGGGACGGGGCTTCGTGATCTTGTGCGGGTGGGCGGGTGGTGGCGGGTCGACCCGGCGGGGGGTTCCCTCGGTGGACGGCGCCACAGGCCAGCACGGAACCCCGGGGGGCGCCAAGGACGCCTCCGGCGCCGCTACGCGGTCGGGCAAGCCCGATCCTTGGCACCCCCCGAGAACCCGTGCTCGGGGACGAGCCCGCCGCCCACCGAGGGAACCCCCCGCACAGCCCGACCCCTGGGGAAGGCGGGCGGCGGGCCGAGCGCAAGAAGGCCGGCGACCGGCGGTGCTTGCACCCTCCAATGCGAGCCCCGACCCGTGGGTCAAGGACGATGGCCGGCCACCGCCGCCCCAGTCGGGCCGGGCAATCTCGCACGGTTCTGCACGCGTTGAGTTCCACTACCTCTACGGACGGCACGCGGTCTGCGGTAACGAATCGATGCCGGAGGCAAACAGGACGCCGCTTCCCCCGCACTACCCCAAGTAGAGCAAGACCGCGTGGGGCCGCAAAAAGATCCATCACTTCTAGGGGCCGCCATGGCGGTGAACACGTCCTTGGCGGCGTGGTCAGCTTCCGACCTCGGACTTTGAGAGCGCCGGGAACTGACGTACCGGCAGGTGAGGGCGGTGGTGACCATGCACGGCGCCTAGGAGCCCGTCTGAGCCAGCACATCCGGGTAGAGTAGGCACCGGATCTTTCCCCCCAGCCGGGCGTGCCCAGCTGGACGCCCGGCAACCGTCCGCGGATGCCGGATCCACTCGGCCCCCTCAAGGGCTGTGATGGCGTTGGGAGAAAGGATCTCCACCATGGGCCAGAGGCCTGGGCACGGACCCGAGAACGAACCGCCGGACGACGGGGAAGGATCGGGGCCGTGGGTGGAGCACCGCGACGAGGCGTTGGACGCGGTCATTGATCGGCTGGAGAGGTTGACCGAGCGGATCGAGCGGATCGAGGAGATCCACTCGAAGGCTGCCCGCAAAAAGTGGGTGGGATCAGCGCTCGGGGTGGCGGGGCCCTTCATCGGGCTCGCCATCAACCACTGGCCGTGGTGACCATGAAAAACGAGAAGGCCGGGGGTCGGACCCCGGCCCTCGCGGCCGGGGGTCGGACCCCAGCCGTCTCGTAGCGATGCATCCAGCGGGACCGTCTTCCCTGATCAAGTGGGCGGTCCCGCTCTTCTTTTGCCCTCGACACCTGTCGAGGTCGACTACACCCGAGCAGTGAGTTGCATTTGCTCGTCTTGGTTCACACCCACCTTAGCAAGGACTCTTGAAGGTGTCCGTGCTGCCCTTGAAGGCGTCCATGGTGTCGCTGAAGGTGTCCGTGCTGCCCTTGAAGGCGTCCATGGTGTCGCTGAAGGTGTCCGTGCTGCCCTTGAAGGCGTCCATGGTGCCCTTGAAGGGACCATGGTGCCCTTCTCCGCGAACCTCTTCTTCCTGAAGGACAGACTCCATGAACACCATGAACGTCAACGCCTCGTTCAATCTTGCGAGATTGAAATCGATCGCCCCGAGCGCCCTCCCTACGGGGCCCGGCATCCGTCGTCCGAGCCCCGCAATGACTGTCAGCCGTTCCAGCGACCGGGCGGGCTGCAGTCCCCCGGCAGGTGCTCGTCGCAGAAGTGCAGGGTTGTCGGGAGGGCCGTCTTACCGACCGGACGGTTGACGACCCGCCACACCGGGGTCTCCTCGCAGGCGTCCTCGCCCCGCTCCGAGCAGACGATCGCTGGCTCGTTCTTCCCCGCCTTGTGGCCCTTCGCCCGGTGCTCGGCGATCCGGATGTACCCGCGCGCCGTCCCGGCCGGGGTCCACGTCCATCTCCGGGCCGCTCCGACCAACTCGGCCGACCCGGACTCGATCCGCTGGGCCACGGCCACCAGGGCGTCCGGGTCCTCCAAGGCGAGCTCCAGGATCCGCGCGGCCACGGCGTCCCTGGACAGCGTCATGCCGAGGCCTGCCGACAGCTGGCTCGTCCAGTCGTCCAGCTCGGCCGTCAGCTCCTCCGGCACCGGCACCGCCAGGCGCAGCGGGCCGGCCTTCTTCTTCGACGTCCGGTCCCCACCCCGGGCGGGCTCCCCAATTCGGGAGGCCACGGCCTCGCGCGCCGCCTCGCGGACCGCCTTCTGCCGCTCCGCAAGGTCGTCGGGCAGTTCGGCCGCCTCGGGTAGCGCGGCCACCGCCACGTCAAGGAGCTCGGCCGTCACCTTACGGTCCAGCGCCGACTCCCGCACCGCGTCCTGAGCCCCGGCGAACACCGCCTCGGCTGTCGTCTCGCCGAGCTCGTCACGGCCGTCCTCGTCGCGGCCGGCGCCGTAGCGCTTCACCACCGGCAGGAGGCTAGTGACGTGGCTGCCAGTCACTCCGCGCCCGGCGGTCGCCGGAGCAAGGCATGCCGCCAGGCGCCAGCCCTCCATCAGGCGGTAGGCGGGCGAGGGCTTGAGGCCCCACCGCTCCCAGAGGTACTCGGGGAAGGTCGAGTGGGTGTCGCGGTGCAGGTTCCCCTTGGCGATGACAGCAAGCGCCTGCCCGGCCGCCCAGCCGGCGGCGTGGAAGGTGTCGATCGCCGTCTCGGCCGCCGCCAGGTTCGCCCGCTCGATCGCGGTGAGCGCGCCAGTGCCCTCCGCGACATCGGCGAGGTCAGGCAGGTCCTGGACCAAGGTGACCGCCGACCGGTCCGGCCGGTCGGGTCGGCGGTTGCGGTGCTGTGTCGCGGGCGTGGTCATCGGTCTCCCAGCTTCATGTTCCTGATCTCCGTCAGGACCCGGTCGTAGTGGGTCATCCGCGCCTTGATCTGCGTGCCCCAGCTCTTGATGTACTTCCTGTGCGGCGGGATCTCTGTGACCAACACGGTGAAGCCCATCGAGGCCAGGTCCTCACGCACCTGCCAGGTCCACTTCTGGTCACCGGGGTCGACCCGGTTCAGGGACACGACCGCAGGCAGGGCCCGACCCGTCTCCTGACGGGCCCGCTCCAGGAACCGCGCCGTGTCGATCGTGCGGGGCAGCTCGAAGCTGCTCGTACTCGCCGGGACCACGACGACGTCGGCCAGGCGCAGCACCGCCATGACGATGTCGGCGTGGTCCTCGGCCTGCGGGCAGTCGACCACCACGTCGTGCCCGGCCGGCACCAGCTCGGGGATCAGGATGTCGGCCTGCGGCCGGGCACAGAAGTGCACCGGGAAGGGGAAGGGAGCGGCCTCGTTCCAGTCGGCCCAGCCCCGCGAACGGTCGGCGTCCACGCCGACCACCAGAGGCGTCTCACGGCGCTCGTGCATCGCCGAGGCCAGCCAGCCACTGGTGGTCGTCTTCCCCGTACCCGGCTTGAAGTTCACGGAGGCAATCAGCATGGGCGACACGCTAGCCCCTGCCCCACCTACGCCCGCCAGGCAACGCCGGACGCTGGTACCGTGCCCGCGCTGTCCAGGCCAGGCAATCTAGCAAGATTGGTCGCCAAAGGGCACGTGACCACCCTCTAGGTACTGAACAGCACTCCAGGTATCTTCGATACACGATCATGGTCCGCCGGGGCGGGGCGCGGCGGCGGAGGGGGGTGCCAGCGGTGGGGTGGGTGACGCCGATCCGGGCCCCTGAGCAGGTCGACTACCGGCTGTCCCGCGACTGCGGGTGCGACGCCCAGCACGACGCGCAGGTCGAGTACCGGCTCGCCTCCGACCGGGATCTGCGGTGGATCGGCGGCGGCCTGGTGGAGCTCGGCCTGACCGCCGGCGGGGCCGTCGACCCGGACGCGGCCCGCGCGCTGATGGACGGTCGGGACTGGCGCACCGGCGACCAGCTCGTGAAGCGCAAGCGGGTCCTCGACCCGCGCGGCAAACTGCCTGCGCACGTCCTGACTGGCGCCCTGGCCTCGCTCGCCGAGTCGGCCGGGGCCACTGCGGCCGCGTACCTGGGCGGCGGCCCGCTCGCCGAGCGTCTGGCCCGCGCCGAGCGGGGCGTGCGCCGCGAGGGCGAGCGGCACCTGCTGCCGCTCGCCGACGTCGAGCGCCTGGCCTCCGCCGCCGGCCTTTCCGCCGAGGAACTGTACGGCGCCGACGTCGTGGCTGAGGCTCGGCCGTTCGCCGCCCGGCATGTTGACGTCGGCCTCCGCGGCGTCGACCTGGTGCTGGACCTGCCGAAGAGCATCTCGACCGCGTGGGCGCTGGCCGGTGACGAACTGGCGGCGCAGCTGGAGGAGGAGTTCCTGGCCTCGGTCGGCGAGGCGGTCGCCGCGCTGGAGGAGTGGACGGCGTACGGGATGGCCGGCCATCACGGCGACGGCCAGCGTGCCGAGCGGGTCGCCACCTCCGGGTTCCTCGGATGGACCACGCTGCACCGCAGCGCGCGGCCGGTCGACGGCGCGGTCGGCGACCCGCACCTGCACGTGCACGTGAACCTGGCACACATGGCGAAGGGCTTCGACGGGAAGTGGCGCACGATCGCCGCGGGCGCGGAGGACCTGCTGCGGCACGCGCACCTGGTCAACGAGATCACCGAGGCCCGCCTGCGCGCCCGGCTGACCGAGCGGCACGGCGCCCGGTTCGAGCGTTCGCCGAGCACCGGTGCGTGGGAACTCGTCGGGGTCGACGAGGCGCTGCGGACCGCGTTCTCACGCCGCCATGCCCAGGTTGTCGCCGAGGCCGGCCCCGAGGCGAGCCGCGACCAGCAGAAGAGCGCGGCGCGGCGCACCGCCGAGGCCAAGGTCGACGGCGACCAGGCCGTGGAGCGCGTGAGCTGGCGGGCGCGGGCGGTGGCGGTGACGGCCGGCGACCTGTCCGGCCTGGACGACGACGAGCGCCAGAGCGCCCTGCAGCGGGCGGGCGTGGCGGTCGACACGATGGTGCGCGATGCGCTGCCCGGGCCCAGCGGCCCCTCCCCCACTGGCAGCGGCCGCGGGCCCAACGGACCGGTGCTGCCCACCCCCGCCCAGATCGCCTCCCAGATTTGGGAGGACCCGGACCACGGGCTGGTGGCGTCGAAGAAGGTCGTCGGCCACACCCAGGTGATGACCGCGGTCGTGCAGACGCTGCCGCGCCTGGAGTCGGTCGAGCAGCTCACCCAGCTCGTCGACGAGGTGCTCGCCGTCGACCGGCACGCGGTGCGGCTGCGGGACTCCGACCGGCACCACCAAGTGCACCGCCAGCGCTACACCCACCAGTCGGTACTGCTGGCCGAGAGCACGATCATCAGGACGACTGCGACCGGCTACGGCCGGGGCCTGGCCCAGCTCACCCCGGCGGCCGCCGAGCTGACGATCGCCACCGCCGAACTCGCCCGGTCGACGGCGGACCGGCCGTTCCGGTTCTCCGAACAGCAGCGCGAGGTGATCGTGCGGCTGCTGACCGCCGGGCACGGCGCTGACGCGGTGATCGGCGTCGCCGGGGCCGGGAAAACGACGTTGATGCAGGCGGCGCGGACCGGGTGGGAAGCCGCCGGCCTCGCCGTGGTCGGCGCCTCGACGGCGGCCGTAGCTGCGGCGAACCTCGCGGCCGAGGCCGGGATCGACTCGCGGACCATCGCCGCGTGGACCCGCGACATCTCCGGCGGCCGCGGCCTGGAGGGCGTCGGCGTCCTCGTGATCGACGAGGCCGCGATGGTCGACGACCGGGCGCTGGCCGCGCTGCTGCGGCACGCCTACGAGACCGGCACCAAGGTGGTGGCGATCGGCGACCCGGCGCAGCTGCGGGCGGTCGGGGTCGGCGGCGGCTTCAGCCGGATCCACCAGATCGTCGAGGGCCTGGTCCTCGGCGAGAACCGCCGCCAGGTCGACCTGGTCGAGCGGGCCGCGCTGCGGACGTGGCGGGACGGTGGGCGCACCAGCGCGCTGGCGATGCTGGCCGGGCACGGGCGCGTCCACGCCGTCGACACCCTCGATGAGGCCCACACTTCCATGCTCCGCGCGTGGGACACCGCCCGGACCCGGTGGGCGGGCGACCCCCACGGCCAGGTCGCCGAGCTGCTGCTGCTGGCGGCCCGCCGGGCGGACGTCGCCGACTTGAACGCCAGGGCCCGAGCGCTGCGGGTGGCTGCCGGCGAACTCGACCGCGGCCTGGTCTTCCGCGCGCCGGACGGCGGTCCCGTGGAGTTCGCGGCCGGGGACCTGGTGCACGTGCG
Source organism: Kitasatospora sp. NPDC058115 (assembly GCF_042884635.1). NCBI lineage: Bacteria > Bacillati > Actinomycetota > Actinomycetes > Kitasatosporales > Streptomycetaceae > Kitasatospora > Kitasatospora sp. NPDC058115. The sequence continues at coordinate 5,913 of NZ_JBHVTL010000056.1, read as the reverse complement.
CCGCAACGACTACCGGTCCCGTCGCGGCGACGAGCCGGATGTTCTGAACGGGTTCCGGGGTGTGGCGCTGGCGGTAGACGCGCGGCGCGGTGTGCTGGTGGAGTGGCGCCGTCCGGACGGCGCCGGCGGACAGCGCACCGACGCCGCGTGGATGAGCCGCGGCGACGTAGCCGAGGGCCGGCTGACCCACGGCTACGCGATGACGATCGGCTCGGCCCAGGGCCTGACGTCCGAGGTCACGATTGCGTCAGGCCGGGGCGCCGACGCCCACAGCCTCTACCCGGCGCTGTCCCGGGCCCGCCAGGAGACCCATCTCGTCCTCCCCCTGGAGGAGCTGGAGGACGACGTCACCCGGATCACGCTCGGCGACCCCCACAGCGGCGCGGAGCGCCTGGACCGGGCGGTGGCCGCGTACGGGCGCCTGCTGGAGCGGGACGGCGAGGACGTGATGGTCGTCGACGAGATCGCCGCCGACCGCGGCCGCCAGGTCGACGAGCACCAGGCGGTGGCCGACGTCCCGGCGCCTCGTCACGAGCCGTCGGCGCAACGACCTGAGGGCGGCTTCCGCACCGGCCCCGTGCTGTCGGCCGAGCCCGAACGGGCCGCACCGCCTGTGCCGGGCTGGCGCGAGCGCCCGTTCGGCGGTGTGGCGACCGGCGCGTTGGTGCCGGGCGCCGAGCATGCCGAGCGCGAGGCCTCGCAGGCCCGGGCCACCGCGCACGGCCTCGACGTCCAGGCCGACCGGCTCGGCTCGCTGCTGGGTACCGAGCAGGCGCCCGGCCGCCTGCTCGTCGCGAAGGTCACGGCCCACCTCGACGCCGCCGAGCAGCTGCTCGCCGAGGCCGGCGCCGCCGTCCAGGCCGCCGCCGAGGTCGACGCGCGCACCGCCGAGATGTACGCCACGAACCGCGAGGAGATGCGGGCCGAGGGCCGAATCCGCGAGCGCGCCGCGCTGAAGCGCTCGGCCGTCCTCCTGCAGCGCGGGGGGATGCTGGAGGCCGCCGACGCCCTGCGGCGGCGGGTCAGCGACCGCACCGCGCAGATCCAGCCGCTGCTGCAGCAGGCCGTCGACCTGCGCGCCCAGGGCAAGGAACTGCAGCACCGGGCCACGGCCGAGGTTGTGTCCGCCGGCGGCAGCGGCTACGGGATCTCCGAGCAACGGATCGCCGACGAGCGGGCGAAGCTGCCCGGCCTCGCCGAGCGCCTGGAGCGCCGCGACGTCGGGCAGTACCAGCGGCTGGTGCGCGACGCGGCCGGGCAGCGGCGCAGTGCCGAGCAGCTCGACGAGCGTGCGGCCGGCCTGCGCGAGGAGGCCGCACTGCGCGAGCACCTGCCCGCCGGGCGCCGCACCGAGGAGGCCGTGGAGCGCGCTGCGGCGATCCGCACGGCCAACGCCCGGCGGGCTGCCGAGCAGGCCCGCGCCGCCGAGCGGGCCCAGTACGAGTACCGGTACGAGCCGCCGACCCAGCACCAGTCCGGGCCCAGCCTCGGACGGTAACGGCAACCGACAGTGTGGGGTGCGGCCAACCGTCAGATCTGACGGTGACCGGCGACGTTTGGGTGCACCACCTAGGACCGTTCCTAGGTGGTGCGGCCGACCACGGAGAGGGCCGGCCGCCCGGCCGTCAGCGGCTCTGGATCCACCACATCACGCCGGCCACCAGGCCGGTGCCGCAGGCGTAGCCCGCGCCCCGCACCAGGTTGATCCCGAAGATCCGCAGGTGACGCCGCGGCCAGCGCAACCGTCGCCGCAGCCCTTCTTCTCGGCGGTCTTCACCGTCCGAGAGCTCCACTGCAACCGGGGCCGCCTTGTCGCGGCCCTCCTCTTGGCCGTCTGCGGACGCGTTAAGCTCCACCTGAAGACCAGTCCTTTCCTCTTGAGCGAGCTGGGTTGGCTTCGCGATAAGGGGTCTTCTCGGCCAGCCGCCAAGCAATCGCCGCGAGGGCCCCTTACGCGTACCAAAGACTACTAAGTCTGAGCGCAAGTCACTCTTGCCATAGCCCCCGATCTGGTGGTTACGAGCACCCCTTCCGAGGGCTTATACATGAACGCTCCGACACCGGTGGAACAGCAGGTCAGGGGCCTGCTGCGATCACAGATAACCCCCAGATGTGACCTTTGCCACAGCGCCGGTAACAGTGCTCCGCGAAAGGACAAAGAGGGACAAACAGGTACATCCATAAATGTTGATGAGTTTGAGGTTTTCCGATACCGAGAGGCGCACAGGTAATTCCGGACGCACCGTGCGCCCTTTCTTGAGCACTGGGCGGAATCGGGTAATCTAGCAAGATTGATCGCCAATGGGCAGGTAATCTAGCAAGATTGATCGAATTCATGAGCAAGCCCCAGACCATCGGGAGGTCCGGGGCTCTGCGATTCAGGCAGGCGAGGTCTTGAGTTCGTTGAGGAGTTTCGCGACTTGGTCTGCCTGGGCCGCAAACCGAGCCTCGTCGAAGCGGTGCTGAGTGGCCATGGCCAGCCAGAAGCCGGCTTCCTTCTTCGCCTTCGCCGCATCGTCTACCTTGTCCAGGGACTCAGCCAGTTCCCATTCGGCTTGGGCCCACGCCGCACACTGACGGGCTCGGTCAACCTCGTGCCGGGCTTGGGTGACGGCGATGCGAAGCCTGGTGTGCTCTCGGCGGGCCCGCTCGGGAGCCTCGTCAACCGCGCGGTCCAGTGCCGCACGCAGGATGTCACCGGTGGTGACGACCTTGGCTCGGAGCTCGGCCCGTCGGTCCATCTCGTCCGCTGTCGGGGTCGGGGCAAGCGCCGCGAGCATTCCGGCGAGAACGGTCACCCCCCCGTTCTCACGCGCGGACTCTCGCATGATGACCTCAGGGCCATCGCCCCACTGGTCGGCCCACTCCTGGAGCTGCCGTTCGATTTCCGCGTTGTGCCAGTAACAGGCCCGCTGGAGCCGTTCACCTACCTCGCCCGGGAGCCTCAGCCCGAGCCGGCCGAGGAACTTCGTCTCCCCTTCATCGTGGCTGCCTTCGTACCGGGCTGGAGCAGTACCCCAGCGTCGTCCGGCGGCAAGCGCCCCCGACGGAATCGGCGGCCAGTCACGGTCCCAACCACGAGCGGCCAGCTCGGCTCGGACCCCGGGCACCAACAGCCAGTCCCGGCTCCCCGCCAGAGCTCCAGCCTCTCTCTGCTCGGCGAGCTTCTCCCTCGTGGCCCGACGGGCCTGCGCGAGCTTCCCGCCGCGCAGACCGACGTGCCCCTCACGCTGTTCGGCGAGCCAGGCCCGCTCCTCCCGGGCCGCCATATCGGCCACCAGGTCGAGCAGCTGGAGCCGCTCCTCCGCCACCGCCACCGTGAACTGCACCGTCGATCCCATGCGGGCAATCATGCTAGATAACTCGCCCATCTGCCGCCTCTTAAGCTTCATTGCTCCGCCCGTCCTGCCGCAGGATTTGCGGGAGGAGGGGCGGAGCTCGGCGGCGGCCGCCGAAGGATTTACGGTTCGCGGACGGCGAGGGTGCGGCGGCCGGTCGGTGCCTGGTTCGGCAGGTCCGCCTGCGGAGGCGGGGGCGCGACGTCGGCGGCCCGCTCGGCAGCGGTCCGGCCGGGGCGGTGCGCGACGGGGTCGGCGACGTCCTGGTGGTCGCGGTCGACGCCAGGGCCGAGGGGGCGGCGGTGGGTCATGGTCACTCCTTTGGGTGGCTGGGGTTGGTTGCGGCGGGTTGACGCTGGGGTCCGCTGCGGATCAGACGGTGATGAGGCCGCGGTCCTTGAGGCTCCGGTGGATGGCGTCGGAGGCAGTCGGGTCGGTACCGCGAGCGGCCCGGCGGGCGGCACGGAACCGCTCGGCGGCCTGGGCTCGGCCTCGCTGTTCCGCCTCGGCGAGGGTGTCGTGGTCGACCAGCTCGGGCTGGACCACCGCGGCCTGCTCGGCCGCGCGGACGGCGATCGTGGCGCGGCGCTTCTCCACGGCAGCAGCCCAGCGCTCGGGGTTGCCCTCCCGCTCCTGCCGCAGCCGCTCGTGCCGGGCCTGCTGCTCGGCCTTCTGCCGCCTGCGGCGTTCGACCTGCTCCTTCGTCATGCCCGCGTCCCGGCCGAGCGGCTGCTCGGGCTTCCAGAAGTCGGGGCCGGGCTGAAGGCCCCACTCCAGGAGCTGAGCGAGGAGACCGGGCATCTTGCCGGTGTGCCAGGCCATCTTGAGGTCGGCGCGGCCACCGGTCCGGAGGGCGACGCTGGAGCGGTACGCGGTGCCCCGGATGGCCAGGTCGGGCAGGTCGCGGTGCTTCTCATCGTCCTCGGCAGCGGGCAGCTCCTCGTCGTCCCGCTCGTCCAGGTCGACCCCGGCGAGCGCCGCCAGCTCGGCCTTGAAGCCCTCGGTCCAGGTGAGGCACTGCCGGCCGCGGGTTGCCTGCTCGTACTCCCGCCACAGGCCGAGCGCCTTCTCGTCCCCGGCGATGGCCAGTTCGGCGAGCTGGAAGGGGGTGCGGCCCTTCGCTCCACGAGCCAACTTGTCGTCTGACCTGGTCATTTCGTTGGCGAGCGGCCGGGCGGTGACCTCCTTCGTCACGACGTCCCGGTCCTGAACCTTGGCCAGGTACTTGATCAGGCCGAGCGGCATCGAGCCGTCCGCCTGGCGGATCGCGGGGTCCACCCGGACGCCGTGCTCGCGGTCCGGGGTGGGCAGGCCAACGGCCTTGCAGCGAGCCGCCCACCGCTTGTACAGCTCCTCCTGGAGCACGTCGGCCTGCTTCCGGGTCGCGGGCTCCGTGGTCCACAGCAGGACGTGCAGGTGGGAGTGCCACCCGTTCGCCCCGTGGGTGACCTCGATGGTGCGGGTGACGCCCCGGATGCCCCGGCGGGCCTTCCAGCCCTGCCGCCAGACGACCAGCTCGCCGTCGACCTCGCGCGGCTCGATGTCCTTGGGCAGGTCGTCGTAGTCGTGGCGACGGGCCCACGGCACCGGCGCCTTGTCGCGCACAACGGCGCGTCCGGTCCACCACGCTCCCTGTCCGACGCCCCGCCAGCCCTCGGCGAACTTGCCGAACTGGGTGAGCAGGCGGACATGCTTCCAGTGCGGGGCGGTGAGGGTGGCCATGTAGATCCCGCGTCCGGCCTCCAGCCAGGCAACGGCGAAAACCTCCAGCTCAGCGGACCTCTTGGCCCGGATCGCGGCGGCGCACGGCGGGCAGGACCAGACCGAGCCGCACCGCACCAGGCCGCTGAACGTGGCCGCCCGCCCGGTGCCCTCGTTCCCGTGGAACCCGACCGCGTCGCCGAGCGGCACCACCTGGCACTTCTCCAGGCTGGGCAGGCCGGTGATCCGCTGGATGCCGTCGAGCAGGCGGAGCCGGGCGTCACCCTTCTTGATCAGGCTGTTCAGCCGGGCGTCCGCACCCTTGGTCAGCTGGCCGCACCCGCCCTCGGCGGCGCCCCCTGACGGCCCCTGAGCTGCGGCGGAAACGTAACTCTCTCGGTTCGAACCCGAGCCGCCGTTCAGGGCGCTGACAGCCCGTCCCTGGCCCTTGGTGGGGTGGCTGGGGGCGGGGGCTGGGGTCGCGGTGATGCCTGCGGCGCGCAGGGCGGCGGCGAGGTCGCGGGCGGCGCGGGCGGCGGCCTGCTGCTCGGCCCGGCGCTCGGCGCGATTGGCGCGGCCGGCGGTGAGGGCGGCGTGGTGCTTCTGTTCCAGGGCTTGGAGGGCGACGGCGCGCTCCGCGGCGGTGAGCTTGACGGCCGGAGCGGCGGCGGGGGCGTCCTTCGCCCGTCGGGCGTCCCGGCGCGCCCGGGCGCGGGCGCGTTCACCCTCAAGGGTGGGAACACGCGTGCGGCCACCGTCGGCCGGACGCTCTACCGCCGGGGTGGCGGGGGCGTTGTCCGGCGCGGTGGCCGAAGTTCGTGGGGTGGGTGTTGCGCGGATAGCGCGATCACCCGGTACCATCGGGCTCAAGTGG
>NZ_JBHVTL010000055.1:0-21159 GCF_042884635.1 Kitasatospora sp. NPDC058115 | reverse complement strand
GCCCCCACGCGTCCGTGGGGGCCCTCCGGCCGTTCCGGCACCCGGGCCGGGGTCAGAAGGGCTCGGCCGCGTTCTCCGCGAGGATCGCCCGCAGCCGGGTGGTGCGGGGCGCGGCCGGGCGCTCGGCGACGGCCTGCGGGAGCGCCGGGCCGGCGGCGTGGACCACCGAGAGGTGACGCTCGCCGCGGCCGAACGCCGTGTACACCCACTGCCGGGTGAGCGCGGCGCCCGCGTCGTCCGGGAGCACCACCACCGCGCCCGGCCAGCGGCGGCCGACCGCCTGGTGGACGGTCAGCGCCCAGCCGTGCCGCAGCTTTCCGGCCTCGGCGGGCGGGACGGTGCGGCGCGAGCCGTCCGGGTACTCCAGGTGCAGGCCGGCGGCGTCGCCGTCGAGCACCCGGGCCAGCCGGGTGTGGCCGGGCGCGGGGGAGTCGGCGACCCGGTCGCCGGGGTCGAAACCGCCGAAGCGGCCCGGGCCCGGGTTGAGCCGGGCCTTGGCGGCGGCGTTCAGCGCCCGGGTGCCGCCCCCGCCGCCGTGCCCGGGGGTGAGCAGCACGACCTGCTCGGAGGGGATGCCGAGGGCGCGCGGGATGGAGTCGGTGAGCAGCTGGACGGCGCGGTGGACGGCCTCGGCGCCGTCCTTGGCGGTCAGGATGACCACCTCCTTGTCGGGCGCCTCGACCGGCTGGAGCTCGCCGATGCCGACGCCGGAGACCAGCTCGCCGATCGGGCCGAAGTCGGGGGTGCGGGAGGCGACGGCCGGGCAGGCCCTGGCGGCGAGCAGGTCGGCGAAGAAGCGGCCGGGGCCGGCCGACCAGAGCTGGCCCGGGTCGCCGCTGAGCACCAGGCGGGTGCCGTCGGCCAGCGACTCCAGCAGGGTGGCGGCCAGCTCGACGTCCAGCAGCGGGGCGTCCAGCACGATCAGCACGTCCAGCGCGAGCGTGCCGTCGGCGGACCGGCCGGGGCCGGCCGCGCCGGCGAGCAGCTCGGCCAGGGTGGCGACGGGCGCCGGGGCGGCGGCGTCGGCGAGCGGGGCGAGCGCGGAAAAGGCGTCCCGGCCCTGGTCGGTCCAGGTGGCGGCCCAGGCCCGCAGACCGAGGCCGGTCGCGGCGGCCAGCAGGGCGGCCGGTTCGGCGCGGGCGGCCTCGCCGCCGGTGTGCAGGACGAGCGCGCTCTCGGCGGCGGCCCGGATCAGGGCGGCCGCGGAGGAGGACGGGGCGGCGGCCGCCGAGGCCTCCCAGGCGGCCGGCCCGGGGGCGGCGGGCGCCTCCTCGGTGGGCTCCGCGGTCTCCGGGGCGTCACCGGTCCCGGCGTCGGCGGCGTCGTCCTCCACGGAGTCCCCGGCGGAAGCGTCCGCGGAGTCCCCGGCGGAGTCGTCCGCGGAGTCCTCCGCCGGGTCCTCGCCCGGCACGAAGGTGGACATCAGCCGGACCAGGCCGTCGGCCAGGCTCTCCTCGGCCAGCGCCAGCCGCTCCAGGGCGAGCAGGGTGCGGGTCGGCGGCTCGTCCTCGTCGCCCCCGCCCGCCGCGTGCGCCTCGGCGCCGGTGAGCTCCTCCTGGAACGGCATCGCCCGGCCGTCGAGGACGGCGGCCTGGATGGCGGCGGCCGCGTCCGGCACGCCGAGGCGCTCCAGCCCGGCGGCCACCTCGGCGACCTCCAGGGCCGAGTGCCCGCGCAGGGTGGCCTGCTCCAGCAGCCAGCCCACCAGGGCCTGGGCGCGCCGCTTGTCGCCGGGGCCGGCGGCCGGGCCGAGCAGGCCGCGGGCGAAGCCGTCGGCGTGCTCCGGGCGGACGCCGGGCAGGGCGAGCACGGCCCACGGGTCCTCGCGGAGCTGCCCGGCCGCGCCGTCGCCGAACACCGCCACGGCGACGGCGGCCAGCGGGGCCGGGGCGCCGCCCTCGGCCAGCACCGCGGCGGTGTCCGCGAGCGCCTGCGCGCGCTGCTCGTCGGTCGCCGGACCGGCGGGCGCGCCCGCGTCCGGGGCCCCGGACGCCGGGGCGTCGGCGTCCCCGGCGGACCGGCCGACCGACCGCACCCGCTCCGCCAGCGCCGCGACGGCCGCGGCCCGGTCCGCCGGGTCGGCCGGTTCGGCACCCGCGGGTCCGCTGCCCGCCGGCGCGCCCGCCGCCTCCGGCGTCGCCGCCTCCGGCTCGGGCGACCCCTGCCCGGGAACGACGCCCGCGCCCACCGGGGTCTCCTCCGGAGCGCCGTTCTGCGCGTCAGTCATCGTCCGCTCCACAAAAGCTCAACTCCACATGCTGGGCGCCGCCCGCCCGTGGTGCGGGCGGTCGGCCGGGTCGGGCCGGTCCGGGGCCGCGGATGGCGGCCGGTCCGGCGGTCGGTCGGTTCGGGCAGGCTCGGGTCGCGGGGGTGGACGGGCGTCACAGCTCGCTCCACCCCTGGTCGGGGTAGCGGTGGACCGGCGCCGAGATGTCGTCGAGCGCACCGCGGATCTCCTCCGGAAGCGTAAGCGCCTCCACCGACAGCGCCGCCTGCAGCTGCCCGACGGTCCGGGCCCCGACCAGCGCGCTCGTCACCCCGGGGCGGTCCCGGACCCAGGCGAGCGCGACCGCCAGCGGGCTGCTGGCGAGCCCGTCGGCGGCGGTCGCGACGGCGTCCACGATCCGCCGGGCGCGCTCCCCGAGGTAGGGCTGGACGAATCCGGACAGGTAGGGCGAGGCGCCGCGCGAGTCCTGCGGCAGGCCGTGCCGGTACTTGCCGGTGAGCACGCCGCGCCCGAGCGGGGAGCCGGCCAGCAGACCGACCCCCGTGTCCAGGGCGGCGGGCAGTGCCTCGCGCTCGATGCCGCGCTGGAGCAGCGAGTACTCCAGCTGCACCCCGGCCAGCGGGACCCGGCCGTGGTGGGCGTGCTGCCAGGTGGCGGCCTTGGCGAGCTGCCAGCCGCTGAAGTCGCAGACCCCCACGTAGCGGGCCCGGCCGGAGGAGACGGCGATGTCCAGGGCGCTCAGGGTCTCCTCGACCGGGGTGGCCGGGTCGAAGGCGTGCACCTGCCAGAAGTCGACGTGGTCGGTGCCCAGCCGGCGCAGCGAGGCGTCGAGCGCGGCGAGCAGATGGCCGCGCGAGCCGTCGAAGCGGCGCCCGGAGGCCGGGACGCTGCCCGCCTTGGTGGCGATCACCAGCTCGGAGCGGGGGACGAGGGTGTCGGTGAGCCGGGAGAGCAGGTACTCGGCGTCGCCGTCGGCGTAGACGTCGGCGGTGTCGACGAGGTTGCCGCCGGCGTCGACGAACTCCTTGAGCTGTTCGGCGGCCTCCTGCTCGTCGGTGTCGCGGCCCCAGGTCATGGTGCCGAGGCCGAGCCGGGAGACCTGCAGCCCGGTGCGGCCGAGGTGACGCTTTTCCATCGGACGGGCCCTCTCACTGGCCGAAGGTGCGGTGGCACAACGCTGCGGGGCGGCGTGCGCGTGGGGGGCAAACCCGCAGGTGGGACGCGGCGCCCCACGTCGGCTGAGCGTAGCGGCCGGTGAACGGGCAGGTGTGCAGACCCGCAGGACGATCATCGTCGGCCGCACCGGACGGGAGCGCGCCGGCCGGGGGCCGGAATGTGACCCGCGCCACTGCTACTGGCCAGTAGCATGTCGCGCGGACGCGTCCTCGCGCTCCCGAGCAACCCGACTGGAAGGCAGTGCCCATGCGACTCGGCATCAACCTCGGCTACTGGGGACTCGGCATGGACGCCGACAACATCGCCGTCGCCCAGGAGGCGGACCGGCTCGGCTACGCGGTCTGCTGGGCGGCCGAGGCCTACGGCTCGGACGCGGCCACCGTGCTCTCCTTCGTCGCCGCCAGGACCGAGCGGATCGACGTCGGCTCGGCCATCTTCCAGATCCCGGCCCGCACCCCGGCGATGACCGCGATGACCGCCGCCACCCTGGACACCCTCTCCGGCGGCCGCTTCCGGCTGGGCCTCGGCGTCTCCGGCCCGCAGGTCTCCGAGGGCTGGTACGGCGTGAAGTTCGACAAGCCGCTGGCCCGCACCCGCGAGTACGTGGAGATCATCCGCAAGGCGATGTCCCGCGAGCGGCTGGTCCACGAGGGCGCCCACTGGACGCTGCCGCTGCCCGGCGGCCCCGGCAAGCCGATCAAGCTCACCGTGCACCCGGTGCGCGAGCGCATCCCGCTGTACATCGCCGCGATCGGCCCGAAGAACCTGGAGCAGACCGGCGAGATCGCCGACGGCTGGCTCGGCATCTTCTTCGACCCCGCGCACGCCGCCCTCTCGCTGGACCCGCTGAAGGCCGGCCGTGCCAAGGCCGGGGCCGAGCCGGGCAAGGAGTTCGAGGGCTTCGACGTCTGCCCGACCGTCGCCATCGCCGTCGGCGAGGACATCGAGGCCGGGATCGACTCGCAGCGCGCCTACACCGCGCTCTACATCGGCGGCATGGGCAGCAAGGAGAAGAACTTCTACAACCAGCTCGCCCGCCGGATGGGCCACGAGCAGGCCGCCGACGAGGTCCAGGAACGCTACCTGGCCAGGGACCACGCGGGCGCGGCCGCCGCCGTGCCGCGCGAGCTGATCGACGCCACCTCGCTGATCGGCGACACCGCCCGGATCGCCGACCGGATGCAGGCCTACGCCGACGCGGGCGTCACCACCCTCACCCTGGCCCCGGCCGGCTTCACCCTCGACGAGCGGATCACGGCGCTGCGCACCGGCGTCGAGGCCCTGGAGCGCGCCGGCCTCGCCTGACCCGGCGGCCGCCGCCCCGCCCCGCCCCGCAGCAGCACCACGCGGGGCGGGGCGGGTCAGAGCCAGTCGTGCCGCTTGAACACCCGGTGCAGCACCACGCAGACCACCACCATCAGCGAGACCGCCGCCGGATAGCCCCAGGGCTGGTGCAGCTCGGGCATGTGCTCGAAGTTCATCCCGTACACGCCGGCGATCATCGTCGGCACGGCGGCCAGCGCCGCCCAGGCCGAGATCTTCCGCATGTCGTTGTTCTGCTGCACGCTGACCTGCGCCAGGTTGGCCGACAGGATGTCCGACAGCAGCCGGTCCATCGCCTCCACCTGGTCGTTGGTGCGGGCCAGGTGGTCGGAGACGTCCCGCAGGTAGGGCAGCGCCTCGGCCCGGACATACGGCACGCCGCCGCGCTCCAGCCGCAGCATCGGGTCGGCCAGCGGCCCGGTGGCCCGGCGGACGGTCACCAGCTGCCGCTTGTAGCCGTAGATCCGGCCGGCGATGTCGCGGCCCACCCGGCCGGGGGCGAAGACGTCCGCCTCCAGCTCGTCGAGGTCGGCCTGGATGCCGACGGCGACGTCCACGTAGCCGTCCACCACCCTGTCGCAGACCGAGTGCAGGACCGCGCTCGGCCCGAACTTCAGCACCTCCGGCTGCTGCTCCAGCTCCGAGCGCAGCGTGCCCAGCGGGCTGTCGGCGCCGTGCCGGACGGTCATCACGAAGTCGTTGCCGACGAAGAGCATCACCTCGCCGCTGGTCACCGCGTGGCCGCCGGGGTGGTAGCCGAGCGTCTTGAGCGCCACGAACAGCGAGTCCTGGTACGCCTCCACCTTGGGGCGCTGGTGGGCGCCGACCGCGTCCTCGACGGCCAGCGGGTGCAGGCCGAACTCGGCTCCGACCCGGTCGAGTTCCTCGGCGGTGGGCTCGAACAGGCCTATCCAGACGAAGCCGCCCGGGCCCGCCTTCCGCGCGGCGGCGAGGCTGCCGGCGGGGTCCGCGGGCGTCGCGACCGGTCGGCCGTCGCGGTAGATGGCGCAATGGACGATCATGCGGGCCATTGTCACCTCTCGCGCCGGTGCGAAACATCCGCCGCGACGGGGGCGCACCTCCCGGTCCGGCTCCCGGCCGGGCCCCGGGCGCCGGCCCGCCCCGGCGGGGAAGGCCGTAGGGTAGGCCCCATGCCCACCCTGCTGCTCGTCCGCCACGGCCGCTCCACCGCGAACACCGCCGGAATCCTGGCCGGTTGGACGCCCGGGGTGGAGCTCGACGACACCGGCCGCGCGCAGGCCGCCGCGCTCGCCGGCCGGCTCGACCCGGTCCCGCTGGCCCAGGTGGTCAGCAGCCCGCTGGAGCGCTGCCGGCAGACCCTGGAGCCGCTGCTCGCCGCGCGCCCCGGCCTCTCGGGCCCCGCGCTGGACGAGCGGCTCGGCGAGTGCCACTACGGCGAGTGGACCGGCCGGCCGCTGGCCGAGCTGGCCGAGGAACCGCTGTGGCGCACCGTCCAGGACCACGCCGCGGCCGCCGCCTTCCCCGGCGGCGAGTCGCTGCGCGAGCTGAGCCACCGCACCGTGAACGCGGTCCGCGAGTGGAACGAGAAGGTCGCCGCCGAGCACGGCGAGGACGCGGTCTGGCTCGCCTGCTCCCACGGCGACGTGATCAAGGCGGTGGTGGCCGACGCGCTCGGCCTGCACCTCGACCACTTCCAGCGGATCAACGTCGACCCGTGCTCGGTCACCGCGATCCGCTACACCGCGCGCCGGCCCTTCGTCCTGCGGATGGGCGACACCGGCGACCTCGCCGCGCTCGCCCCGCGGCCCGCCGCCCCGGGCGCCCGGAGCGGGGACGCGGTCGTCGGCGGCTCCACCGGGACGGCCTGAACCGTCCGCCCGGGCCTCGGCTCCCCGGTGCGGCCCCGGAGGTCGTAGGGTGACCAGTGGGTGCCCGCGCCGCCGGCCCGGGCGCCCCGGACCACCCAGCCCCGACCCCCGACCGACCCCAGCGGCGTCCGCGGACGCCCACGACGATCGATACGACCCGGAGCGAGAGCGTGACCCGTCAGGTCTTCTTCTACGACCAGCCCGAACGGTTCGTGGCCGGCACCGTCGGCCAGCCCGGCGCCCGGGCGTTCTACCTGCAGGCCAGCGCCCGTGGGCGGATCACCAGCGTGCTGCTGGAGAAGACCCAGGTCGCCGCGCTCGCCGAGCGGATCGAGGAGGTCCTCGACGAGGCGCTGCGCCGCAGCGGCGGCGAGGCCACCATCCCGGCCGCCGCCCCGCAGGACCTGCTCGACACCGCGCCGCTGGACCTGCCGCTGGAGCAGGAGTTCCGGGTCGGCACGATGGCCCTCGCCTGGGACAGCGTGGACGGCTGCCTGGTCGTCGAGGCCCAGGCGCTGGTCGAGGACGAGGAGGGCGAGGACGAGGGCGCCGCCGTCTTCGAGGACGACGAGAACGGCCCCGACATGCTGCGGGTGCGCCTGTCCGGTGCGATGGCCCGGGTGTTCGCCAAGCGGGCGCTGGACCTCGTCGCGGCCGGCCGCAAGCCCTGCCCGTTCTGCAACCTGCCGCTCGACCCGGAGGGCCACCTGTGCCCGCGCGCGAACGGGTACCGGCGCTGAACCCGCCGGCCGCCCGGCCCGCGGACCTGCCGGAGCCGCCGGAGCCGCCGCGGTCCGACCCCGCCGAGGCCGCCGCCCTCGCGGCCGACGCGCCCGGCGCGCTGCGGCTGCTGCGCGAGGGCGCGCTGACCGTGCACGGCCGGCTCACCGACGCCTCCAACGCGGCCCTCTACTGCACCGTCACCGCCGCCGACGGCCGCGCGGCTCAGGCCGTCTACAAGCCGGTCGCCGGGGAGCGCCCGCTCTGGGACTTCCCGGACGGCACCCTGGCCGGCCGCGAGGTCGCCGCCTACGAGGTGTCCGCCGCCACCGGCTGGGGCCTGGTCCCGCCCACCGTGCTGCGCGAGGGCCCGCACGGCCCCGGCATGGTGCAGCTGTGGGTCGAGCCCGACCCGCACGCCGCCCCGTTGCTCGCGCTCCAGGACCCGGGCGGCCCCGAGGACGGCTGGCTGCCGATCGTCCGGGCCGAGGTCGGCGACGGGCGCACCGCGCTGCTGGTCCACCCCGACGACGTGCGGCTGCGCCGGCTCGCGGTGCTGGACGCCGTGCTCAACAACGCCGACCGCAAGGGCGGCCACCTGATCCCGGCCGCCGACGGCCGGCTCTACGGCATCGACCACGGCGTCACCTTCAACACCGAGGGCAAGCTGCGCACCCTGCTCTGGGGCTGGGCCGGGCAGCCGCTGCCCGCCGAGGCGGCCGAGGTGCTGGCCGGGCTGGCCGGGCAGCTGGACGGCGCGCTGGGGGAGCGGCTGGCCCCGCACCTGACCGCCGCCGAACTGGACGCCGCCCGGGCCCGGGTGGCCGCGCTGCTCGCCACCGGCACCCATCCGCTGCCCTCCGAGGACTGGCCGTCCATCCCCTGGCCGCCGATCTGACGGCCGGGCGGCCCGCCGGACCGAGGGTTCGAAGGCGGGCCGCCCCCCGGATCCGACGGTCCATCGGCCCGCTCAGCCGGTAATGGTCTGGACCGGTGCCCCGTCGGGGCCCCACACTGCGACGATGGACGAGCGACGGACCACCCCCCACCTGGACCTGCCGCTGCACCGCCTCCAGGTCCCGCTGCCGCATCTGCTCCCGTTCGCGATCGGCAGTTTCGACGCCATCGGCCCGCTGTCCCGGGCCGGCTTTCCCCACCGGCACGCCTTCTACGAGATCGTCTTCGTCACCGGCGGGCGCGGCGCCCACGTCCTGGACCTGGTCCAGCGGCCGGTGCAGCCCCCGCAGTTGTGCGTGATCGCCCCCGGCCAGGTGCACTACTGGGCGGACGCGGACGACCTCACCGGGCAGGTCGTGCTGTTCAACGAGGACTTCCTGCTCTCCCACCCGCAGGACCTCGCCGCGCTGCGCACCCTGGCCTCCCGTCCGGCGGTGCGCCTGGGCGACCAGGCCGCCCCGATCGCCGGGCTGCTCGCCGACATGGAGGCCGAGTACCGGGCCCGCCCGGCGGGCTACCCGGGCGTGCTGCGGGCCAGCCTGCACATCCTCGTGGTGCGCGCCCTGCGGGCCTGTACGCCCGGCGGCCCGGGCGCGCTGCCCGGCCGCACCGGGGACCTCGCGGCCGCCTTCACCCGGCTGATCGCCACCCCGGGCGGGGTGCAGCGCTCGGTCGCGTCCTGTGCGCACGAGCTGGGCGTCTCCTCGGGGCACCTGCAGGCGATGGTCAAGCAGGCGACCGGCCGCACCCCGGGCCGGCTGATCCGCCAGCAGCAGACGCTGGAGGCCAAACGGCTCCTGGCCTGCACGGAACTGACGGTGCGGCAGGTGTCCAGGGAGGCCGGATTCGGTGATCCGGCGTACTTCTGCCGGTTCTTCCGCCGGGAGACCGGGATGACGCCGGGCGAATTCCGGGCGAAGGTCGGAGGAAATCACCACGATCCCCGGATCACGTCCATCGCGGCGGCTCCGGGCGCCCCGTAGTTTGACTGCTGGCCACCGGCGGACCGCCCGGCGCGAGCGGGCGGCCCGCCGGCCCGGTCCTTGTCATGCCCCCACCATGGCAAGGGCCGTCCCCGGACGGAACCACCAGATCCCCCACACTCACACCGAAGGAGTCGGCGCATGCCCGCGTCCGAAGAGCCTCTCACCGGGACGGACGGTCCGATCGACCGCCGGATCAGCCGCAAGACCGTCCTCAGGGCCGCCGCCGTGCTCGGCACCGCTCCGCTGCTGGTCGGCGGAGGCGTCGCCCTGGCCCGCGACCGGGTCGGCAGCGGCGAACTGCTGGACCTCACCCCCGAGTGCCACGACGGCGACGCCCCCACCATCGAGCAGACCGAGGGCCCCTACTTCAAGCCCAACTCCCCGCTGCGCACCTCGCTCATCACCGACAGCACGCCGGGCACCCGGCTCACCGTCAGCGGCTACGTCTTCGGCCGGGCCTGCCAGCCGATCAACAACGTCCTGATGGACTTCTGGCAGGCCGACGTGAACGGCAACTACGACAACGCCGGCTTCACCTTCCGCGGGCACCAGTTCACCAACGCCCAGGGCGCCTTCAGCCTCACCACGATCGTGCCCGGCCTCTACCCGGGCCGCACCCGGCACATCCACGTCAAGCTCCAGGCGCCGGGCCGGCCGGTGATCACCACCCAGCTGTACTTCCCGGGCGAGCCGCGCAACAGCACGGACACCATCTACGACGCCCGGCTGCTGATGAACGTCCGCCAGGTCGGGTCCGCCAAGGAGGGCACGTACGACTTCGTGCTCAACGTGGCGCAGACCCCGACCCCGTCGGGCACCCCGACCACCACGCCCACCACGCCGACGCCGACCCAGACCGGCGGCGGCGGAACCTGGGCCGCGGGCACCGCCTACAAGCCGGGCGACCGCGTCACCTATGCCGGCGTCTCCTACGTGTGCCTCCAGGCGCACACCGCCTTCGTCGGGTGGGAGCCGCCGAACGTGCCGGCCCTCTGGCAGCGGTTGTAGCGGCTCCGGCCGTGTGACCGGAGGGTCACGGACGCCCGGTCGGCGGCAGGGCCGACCGGGCGGCCCGTCCGCCCGATCCGCCCCGCGAGGCCGTGCGCGGGGCGGATCCGGGCCGTTGCCCGGCGCCCGACGGCGCCGGGCACCGTCGTTCCGGGACGGCCCGGGCCGCACGGGGAAGCGAATCCAGTCGATCTTGGCGACTGGTTAGGCTTTCAAATGTTCTCGCGGTTAAAGTCAATGCCATGCATGCCTGGCCCGCCTCCGAGGTTCCCGCCCTGCCTGGTCAGGGGCTCCCCCTCCGTATCCACGACACCGCGACGGGAGGCATCCGGGAGGTCGTGCCGCAGGACGGCACCGCCCGGATCTACGTCTGCGGCATCACGCCCTACGACGCGACCCACATGGGCCACGCCGCCACCTACAACGCCTTCGACCTGGTGCAGCGGGTGTGGAAGGACGCCGGCCACGACGTCCTCTACGTGCAGAACGTCACCGACGTCGACGACCCCCTGCTGCAGCGCGCGGTCGAGACCGGCCAGGACTGGGTGGCCCTCGCCGAGCGCGAGACCGCGCTCTTCCGCGAGGACATGACCGCCCTGCGGCTGCTCCCGCCGGCCCACTACATCGGCGCCGTCGAGTCCATCCCGTGGATCGTCCCGCTGGTCCAGAAGCTGCTGGCGAGCGGGGCCGCCTACGAGCTGGACGGCGACGTCTACTTCTCGGTCGAGTCCGACCCGCGGTTCGGCGAGGTCTCCGGCCTCACCCGCGAGGCCATGCGCCCGGTCTTCGCCGAGCGCGGCGGGGACCCGGACCGCCCCGGCAAGCGCCACCCGCTGGACGCCCTGCTCTGGCTGGCCGCCCGCCCCGGCGAGCCCGCCTGGGACACCGAGCTCGGCCACGGCCGCCCCGGCTGGCACATCGAGTGCGTCGCCATCGCGCTGCAGTACCTCGGCATGTCCTTCGACATCCAGGGCGGCGGCAGCGACCTATCCTTCCCGCACCACGAGATGGGCGCCTCGCACGCCCAGGTCGCCACCGGCGGCCACCCGTACGCCAGGGCGTACGTGCACGCCGGCATGGTCGGCCTGGACGGCCACAAGATGTCCAAGTCCCGCGGCAACCTGGTCTTCGTCTCGGCGCTGCGCCGCGAGGGCGTCGACCCGGCCGCGATCCGCCTCGCCCTGCTCTCGCACCACTACCGCGAGGACTGGGAGTGGACCAAGGCCACCCTCGACGAGGCCGTCGAGCGGCTCGCCCGCTGGCGCGCGGCCGTCTCCCGGCCGGACGGGCCGGCCGCCGGGCAGCTGCTCGCCGAGGTCCGCGCGGCGCTCGCCGAGGACCTCGACGCGCCCGCCGCGCTGGCCGCGGTGGACCGCTGGGCGGCCGCCCAGCAGGCCGGCGGCGGCGACGACACCGGCGCCCCCGGCCTGGTCACCCGCACCGTGGACGCGCTGCTCGGCGTGGCCCTGTGACGGACGCGGCCCCGTAGGGGACACCGCAAGGGGCGCCCGGGACCAGTGCGGTCCCGGGCGCCCCTTCGTCGTGCGTCCGCGGTGGGCCGGGGCGGCTCACTCCTCCTCGGCGCCGTCCTGGCTCTCCCGGGCGGACGGCGGCTCCGGGTCGGCGGGCCGCTCCGCGGTGGCGTGCCCGGCGACCGGCTTCTCGCCGGTCGGCCCCACGTTCTCCCGGCGCCGCAGGTAGCGCTCGAACTCGCGGGCGATCGCGTCGCCCGAGGCCTCCGGCAGCTCGGCGGTGTCCTGCGCCTCCTCCAGCTGCTGGACGTACTCGGCGACCTCGCTGTCCTCGGCGGCCAGCTGGTCCACGCCCAGCTGCCAGGCCCGGGCGTCCTCGCCGAGCTCGCCCGGCGGGATCCGCAGGTCCAGCAGGTCCTCCAGCTTGTTGACCAGCGCCAGGGTGGCCTTCGGGTTCGGCGGCTGCGCGACGTAGTGCGGCACCGCCGCCCAGAGCGTCACCGCCGGCACCCCGGCGTGCGTGCAGGCCTCCTGCAGCACCCCGACGATCCCGGTCGGCCCCTCGTAGCGGCTCTCCTCCAGTTCGAGCCGGCGGGCCAGCTCGGGGTCCGAGGTGACGCCGCTGACCGGCACCGGGCGGCTGTGCGGGGTGTCGCCGAGCAGCGCGCCCAGGATCACCACCAGCTCGACGCCCAGCTCGTGCGCGAAGCCGAGCAGTTCGTTGCAGAACGAGCGCCACCGCATGCTCGGCTCGATGCCGCGCACCAGGACGACGTCCCGGGTCTTGGGCTCGCTGACCCGGACCACCGAGAGCCTGGTGGTCGGCCAGGTGATCCGGCGCACCCCGCCGTCCAGCCAGACGGTCGGCCGGTTGACCTGGAAGTCGTAGTAGTCCTCCGCGTCGAGCGCGGCGAACACCTTGCCGCCCCAGGTCTCGTCCAGATGCGCCAGAGCCGCGGAAGCGGCGTCGCCCGCGTCGTTCCACCCCTCGAAGGCGCAGACCATCACCGGGTCGATCAACTCGGGAACATCTTCCAGCTCGATCACCCAGTGTCTCCCTCCGGTCGGCCGCTTCCGCCCCGCCCGGCCGGGACTGCCCGGGCGCCGGCGGGCCGATGCCGACGGTCGAACCTCTCGTCACCCATGGAACGCCTCGCTCCATGGTTCCCTACCTGCCCAGCCTACGGGCTTTGAAGCGCCGTTCCGCCGGGCCACCGGGACAGTCTGTGCGAGCCGGCGGCCACGATCCACCGGTTATCCGGGGCCGCCCGCCGGCTGCCCGTGCCGTGGCCCGCGGACGGCGCGATGATGGGAGGCGGGGCCCGGAGGCGGGCGACGGAACCGCGCCGGGCGGCACGGCTGCGAGGAGCCGGCGGATGAGCGGACGGCGGTGGACGGCGGCCGGGGCGGCGGCGCTGGTGGCGGGCGCGGCCGGCGCGGTGGCGGCGCTGTGGGCCGCGGGGCGGCGGCTGCCCGTGGAGCACGTCAGCGGGGGCGGCCTGGAGCTGGCGCGGCCGCCCCGCGAGGTCTGGGACGTGCTGACGGACGTCGACCTCTTCCCGGCCTGGCGCCCGGACGTGGCGCACGTCGAGCGGCTGCCCGCGACCGCCGCCGGCCGCCCGCGCTGGCGGGAGGACGGCCGGCACGGGCACACCGTCCACGAGGTGGTGGAGAGTGAGGCCCCGCACCGTCTGGTGACCGGCATCGCCGACCCCGGCCTGCCGTACGGCGGCACCTGGACGTTCGCGCTGACCGCGGCCGGAAGCGGCTGCACCCTCACCGTCACCGAACGCGGCGAGGTGTACCAGCCGCTGTACCGGGGCGTCTCGCACTACGTGACGGGCGAGGGCGCCGCCGTCCACCGCTTCCTGGCCGCGCTCGCCGACCGGATGGCCGGATAGCCCCTACCGCACCCAGTCGCGCCGGTAGCCGGCCCAGTTCTGCTCGGTGGCGGCGAAGTCCACGTACAGGCCGACGCCGAAGTTGCGCCGGTGCAGGTCGTACCGCCCGAGGCCCAGCCGGATGCCGCGGATCCCGGCGGTCACCGTCTCGGCGCTCCCCCAGTGGCCCCACTCGTCCTCCCAGTAGAACGGCAGGCCCATCAGCAGGTCGACGTCCTCCGGGGTGGCCTCCAGGGCGAGTTCGGTCTGGTAGGCGTTGTAGCCGCCGTAGAGCCCCTCGGTCGGCATGCTGGAGTCGTAGGTCATCACCGCGATCTGGTCGACCCGGCGTGCGGTGGCGGCGAAGTACGCCTGGTCCCACCACTTGCCGTGGCCGGTGAGCGCGATGCCCACGTCGTGCTGGTACGGCAGCGGGTCGATCTGCGGGGCGGCCACCGACAGCACGGCGCCGCGCCCGGCGGTGACCGGACGGACCCGCTCCAGCAGGTCGAGCCAGCCCTTCGAGCCGGGCCGGATCGGCTCCATGTCGAAGTGCACGCCGTCGAAGCCCTGGTCCAGCACCTGGACGGCGGAGGCGGTGACCCGGGCGCGGGTGGCGGCGTCCTCCAGGTCGAGCGCGTCCTTCTCCGGCTTCACCTCGTCGCCCAGCCAGCCCTGCACCCGGATCCCGGGCAGCGCCCGGTGCACGGCGTCGGTGAACCAGCGCGCCCGGGGGTGCACGGCGGGCGGCAGCGAGCCGTCGTGCTCCAGCGGACCGGTGTGCACGTACAGGTCGCGGATCCCGGTGCCGGCCAGCCGCCGGGCGAGTCCGGCGATGTCGGCGTCACCCTTCCGGCCGTCGACCCAGGCGTGTCCCAGCCACACCGCGTCACGGCCCCGGGTGCGGGCCTCGGGGGAGGGGTCGCCGACGTACTGCAGCCGCAGCGCGAGCGCCGCGGAGCCGACCGGCACGGCCACCACGGCGAGCAGCGCACCCGCCACCACCAGCGCCTTCCGCCACCGCGACCAGCGGCGCCAGCGGGCCCGCAGCGCCGCCGCCCGGGCCCCGGTGCGGCGCAGCGCCCCGCGCGCCCCGTCTCGAATCACCGTCCGCCATGCGGTCATACCGTTGGTTCCCCCCTGCCGGCCGAACGCTCAGGATACGGAACGGGTGGTCACCCCCGGGCGGAGGCCGGATACCCTGGCCACGTGCGTTCCCGATTCAGCGGGTTCGCAAAGCCGACAGCCGTCGCACCCAGGGAGAAGCCCCATGGCCACCGCAGCCACCCCGTCCGTCACCCAGCAGAGCCGCGCGAACGCGCTGCGCGAGGCACTCGCCACCCGTGTGGTGGTCGCCGACGGGGCGATGGGAACGATGCTCCAGGCGCAGGACCCCACGTTGGAGGACTTCCAGAACCTGGAGGGCTGCAACGAGGTCCTCAACCTCACCCGGCCCGACATCGTCCGCTCGGTGCACGACGCCTACTTCGCGGTGGGCGTGGACTGCGTGGAGACCAACACCTTCGGCGCCAACCACTCCGCGCTCGGCGAGTACGACATCGCCGAGCGGGTCTTCGAGCTCTCCGAGGCCGGCGCCCGGCTGGCCCGCGAGGCCGCCGACGCGCACGGCGCCGAGGACGGCCGGCTGCGCTGGGTGCTCGGCTCGATCGGCCCCGGCACCAAGCTGCCGACGCTCGGCCACGCGCCGTACGAGACGCTGCGCGAGGGCTTCCGGCAGAACGCGGCCGGCCTGATCGCCGGCGGCGCGGACGCGCTGCTGGTGGAGACCAGCCAGGACCTGCTGCAGACCAAGGCCGCGATCCTCGGCTCGAAGCAGGCGCTGGCCGAGGCGGGCGTGGACCTGCCGGTGCTGGTCCAGGTGACCGTGGAGACCACCGGCACCATGCTGCTCGGCTCGGAGATCGGCGCCGCGCTGACCGCCCTGGAGCCGCTGGGCGTCGACTACATCGGCCTGAACTGCGCCACCGGCCCGGCCGAGATGAGCGAGCACCTGCGCTACCTGGCGAAGAACGCCCGGATCGGCCTGTCCTGCATGCCGAACGCCGGTCTGCCGGTGCTGGGCAAGGACGGCGCGCACTACCCGCTGAGCCCGGCCGAGCTGGCCGACGCGCACGACGTCTTCACCCGCGAGTACGGGCTGTCGCTGGTCGGCGGCTGTTGCGGCACCACGCCCGAGCACCTGCGCCAGGTGGTGGAGCGGGTGCAGGGCCGTCCGGTCGCCGCGCGCGACCCGCGCCCGGAGCCGTCCGCCGCCTCGCTGTACCAGTCGGTGCCGTTCCGCCAGGACACCTCGTACCTGGCGATCGGCGAGCGCACCAACGCCAACGGCTCCAAGAAGTTCCGCGAGTCGATGCTGGCCGGCGACTGGCAGGCCTGCGTGGAGATCGCCCGCGACCAGATCCGCGACGGCTCCCACCTGCTGGACCTGTGCGTGGACTACGTCGGGCGCGACGGCGTCGCCGACATGAAGGAGATCGCCGGCCGGCTGGCCACCGCCTCGACGCTGCCGATCGTGCTGGACTCCACCGAGCCCCCGGTGCTGCGGGCGGGCCTGGAGGCGCTGGGCGGCCGCGCGGTGCTCAACTCGGTCAACTACGAGGACGGCAACGCCCCGGAGTCGCGCTTCGGCCGGATCGCCTCGCTGGCCCGCGAGCACGGCGCCGGCCTGATCGCGCTCACCATCGACGAGGAGGGCCAGGCCCGCACCGCCGGCAAGAAGGTGGAGATCGCCGAGCGGCTGATCGCCGAGCTCACCGCGGACTACGGCATCGACGAGGGCTCGATCCTGGTCGACTGCCTGACCTTCACCCTGGCCACCGGCCAGGAGGAGTCCCGCCGGGACGGCATCGAGACCATCGAGGCGATCCGCGAGCTGAAGCGCCGCCGCCCGGCGGTGCAGACCACGCTGGGCCTGTCCAACATCTCCTTCGGCCTCAACCCGGCCGCCCGGGTCGTCCTCAACTCGGTCTTCCTGCACGAGTGCGTGGAGGCCGGCCTGGACTCGGCGATCGTGCACGCCTCCAAGATCCTGCCGATCTCGCGGATCCCGGAGGAGCAGCGCGAGGCCGCGCTCGACCTGGTCTACGACCGCCGCCGCGAGGGCTACGACCCGCTGCAGCGCCTGCTGGAGCTGTTCGAGGGCGTCTCCTCGGCCTCGGTCAAGGCGTCCAAGGCGGAGGAGCTGGCCGCGCTGCCGCTGGAGGAGCGCCTCCAGCGCCGGATCATCGACGGTGAGCGCAACGGCCTGGAGGCCGACCTGGACGAGGCGCTGACGGCCCGCCCGGCGCTGGAGATCATCAACGAGACCCTGCTGTCCGGCATGAAGGTGGTCGGCGAGCTGTTCGGCTCCGGCCAGATGCAGCTGCCGTTCGTGCTGCAGTCCGCCGAGGTGATGAAGACCGCGGTGGCGCACCTGGAGCCGTACATGGAGAAGTCCGACGCGGAGGGCAAGGGCACCATCGTGCTGGCCACCGTGAAGGGCGACGTCCACGACATCGGCAAGAACCTGGTCGACATCATCCTGTCCAACAACGGCTACAACGTGGTCAACCTGGGCATCAAGCAGCCGGTCTCGGCGATCCTGGACGCCGCGCAGGAGCACAGGGCGGACGTCATCGGGATGTCCGGCCTGCTGGTCAAGTCCACCGTGATCATGAAGGAGAACCTGGAGGAGCTGAACCAGCGCAGGCTGGCGGCCCAGTTCCCGGTGATCCTCGGCGGCGCGGCGCTGACCCGCGCCTACGTCGAGCAGGACCTGCACGAGATCTACGAGGGCGAGGTCCGCTACGCCCGGGACGCCTTCGAGGGCCTGCGGCTGATGGACGCGCTGATCGCGGTCAAGCGCGGCGTGCCCGGCGCCGTCCTGCCGGAGCTCAAGCAGCGCCGCCACGCCCGGGTGGAGGTCGAGGAGCCGGAGGAGGTCAACCTCGGCCAGATCCGCTCCGACGTGGCGGTGGACAACCGGGTGCCCGAGCCGCCCTTCTGGGGCGACCGGATCGTCAAGGGCGTGCCGTTCGCGGACTACGCCTCCTGGCTGGACGAGGACGCGCTGTTCAAGGGCCAGTGGGGCCTCAAGGCGGCGCGCAGCGGCGAGGGGCCGTCCTACGAGGAGCTGGTGGAGACCGAGGGCCGTCCGCGGCTGCGGATGTGGCTGGACCGGCTGCAGACCGAGGGCTGGCTGGAGGCGGCCGTGGTCTACGGCTACTACCCGGCGAACTCCAAGGGCGACGACCTGATCGTCTTCCACGAGGACGGCACCGAGCGGACCCGCTTCACCTTCCCGCGCCAGCGGCGCGGGCGCCGGCTGTGCCTGGCGGACTTCTTCCGCCCGGAGGAGGCCGGGGTGCGCGACGTCCTCGGGCTGCAGGTGGTCACCATGGGCAACCGGATCTCCGAGGCGGCCAACGAGCTGTTCGCGAACAACTCCTACCGCGACTACCTGGAGCTGCACGGCCTGTCCGTCCAGCTGGCCGAGGCGCTGGCCGAGTTCTGGCACGCCCGGGTCCGCTACGAGCTGGGCTTCGGCGACGAGGACCCGCAGGACGTCCGGGACATGTTCGCGCTCAAGTACCGCGGCGCCCGGTTCTCGCTGGGCTACGGGGCCTGCCCGGAGCTGGAGGACCGCGCCAAGATCGCCGAGCTGCTGAAGCCCGAGCGGATCGGCGTGGTGCTCTCCGAGGAGTTCCAGCTGCACCCGGAGCAGTCCACCGACGCGATCGTGATCCACCACCCCGAGGCGAAGTACTTCAACGCCCGGTAACGCCCGTGTTGCGCATCGTTCGCCCGATCCGGGCGGTCCGGGCGTATTCTTGATGACCCTGAACGGGCCGGTCCGCTCACCTGCGGGCCGGCCCGTGCCATCCCCGGGGCCGATCCGGGCACGGACGGAAGGATCCCGCCATGACCACCATCTCCACCGCCACCCAGACCCTCGGCGGCGACGACCGGGGCCTCCAGGCGGTGCTGCTGGACATGGACGGGACGCTGGTCGACACCGAGGACTTCTGGTGGCAGGCCGAGTTCTCGCTCTTCGCCGACCTGGGCCACCAGCTGAGCGCCGAGGACCGCGCCCACGTGGTCGGCGGCCCGATGACCCGGGTGATCGACCACCTGCTGAGCAGCACCGGGGTGGACCTGTCGCCGGCCGACCTGACCGTGCTGATCAACCAGCGCTTCGTCGACCTGCTGGGCGGCGGGGTGCCGCTGATGCCGGGCGCCGAGCGGCTGCTCAACACGCTGGCCGCGCACGGCGTGCCGGCCGCGCTGGTGTCCGCCTCGCATCGGCACATCATCGACATCGTGCTGCGTTCGCTGGGTGCCGAGCACTTCGCGTTCTCGGTCGCCGGGGACGAGGTGCCGCGCACCAAGCCGCACCCGGACCCGTACCTGGAGGCGGCCCGCAGGCTGGGTGCCGACCCGGCCCGCTGCGTGGTGGTCGAGGACGCGCCGACCGGGGTGCGGGCCGCCGAGGCGGCCGGCTGCCCGGTGATCGCGGTGCCCTCGGTGGCGCCGATCGAGCCGGCGCCGGGGCGTCTGGTGGTCTCCTCGCTGGAGCAGGTCGATCTGGAGCTGCTGCGCTCTCTGGTGACCTCGCGGGTGTGATTGTCGTCTCATTGCGGAGCGGCAGGACCCACCGGTAAGCGGACGGACGCGGCCGGGCCGGGGGAGCGGCACGGGAGAAAACGGGCATTGCCTGACAACTCGTCGGACAGGCCTGACCAGAGCCCCGCGGCCGTGTCCCAACCGTCACCTGCGCGGGTGCCGGGGGTGCGTGTTCGATATGGCACGCTACTCGGGTTCGTTCCACCCCCGAGCCCAGGCACCGCCGCTGACGGGCACCCCCGTCGTGCCCGCGGTCGCAGCCGGACCGCACCCAGAAGGACGCGACCCGTGAAGACTTCAGCTGAACGACTGGCCGTGCTCGGCTGCGCCGGAATCGTCGCCGCCTCGGTGGCCGGCTGCGGCTCGGTCACCAACGCCGTCAAGGGGGACGGCGACAAGTCCATCACCATGGGCACCACCGCGCTGACCACCGCCCTGGACCCGGCCGTCGCCTACGACGCCGGCTCCTGGCTGCTGATGCGCAACACCTTCCAGTCGCTGCTGAGCTACCCGGCCGCCTCCAGCGCGCCCAGCCCGGACGCCGCGCAGTCCTGCGAGTTCACCGCCGGTGACGCCACCCAGTACCACTGCACGCTGAAGACCGGGCTGAAGTTCTCCAACGGCCACGCGCTCACCGCCGCCGACGTCGTCCACTCGGTCCAGCGGACCCTGAAGATCAACGACCCGGGCGGCCCGGCCGCCCTGCTCTCGTCGATCAAGTCCGTCGAGGCGCCCAGCGACACCGAGGTGGTCTTCCACCTCAACCAGCCCGACGCCACCCTCCCGGCCAAGCTGGCCGGCCCGGCCGGCGCCATCGTCGACCAGGAGGTCTACCCGGTCGACAAGGCGCTGCCCAACGACAAGCAGATCGGGTCCGGCCCGTACAAGATCGACTCGGTCGAGGCGATGGCCAAGGGCGGCCCGGCGAAGGTCGTGCTCCTGCCGAACGACAAGTACACCGGCGACGCCAAGCTGCGGAACAAGAAGTTCACCCTGCGCTACTTCGACAAGCCGGCCGACCTCAAGTCCGCGCTGGACAACGGCGAGGTCGACCTCGCCGACAACAGCCTGGAGCCGAACACCGCGGCCCAGATCCTCTCCGACCAGCAGGGCGGCAAGACCGACCTGCACGTCGTCGAGGGCGACAGCAACGACACCCGCTACCTGGTCTTCAACACCAAGGACGCGACCGGCGGCAACCTCGCCGTCCGCCAGGCCGCCGCCCAGCTGATCGACCGCAAGGCGCTGGCCCGCGACGTCTTCGCGCGCACCGTCCAGCCGCTGTACTCGATGGTCCCGGCCGGCGTCACCGGCCACAGCACGGCCTTCTTCGACCGCTACGGCGACCAGGACGTCGCCAAGGCCAAGGCGATCCTCGCCGCCGCCAAGGTGCAGACCCCGGTCAAGCTCACCCTCACCTGGTCGCGCTCGCGCGCCGAGGCCGCCGAGCCCGAGGCGCTGAAGAAGCAGCTGGAGGCCGGCGGGCTGTTCCAGATCACCGTCCAGCAGGAGCCGGACTGGGAGACCTACAAGAAGGGCTGGAACGAGGGCAAGTACCAGCTGTACACGATCGGCTGGTTCGCGGACTACCCGGACCCGGACAACTACGTCGCCCCGCTGATCGTCGAGGGCGGTGCCTACCACCACGGCTGGGACGACCCGCAGATCAGCCAGAAGCTGGTGCCGGACACCCTCAAGCAGACCGACCGGGCCGCCGCGACCGGCGCCTACGCCCAGATCCAGGGCATCGTCGCCACCAACGCCCCGCTCATCCCGCTGTTCCAGAACAAGGCGTTCTTCACCTCGCGCTCCAACATCACCGGCGTGGAGTCCACCGTCGACACCACCGGCTTCTTCCGCTTCTGGGAGATCGGCCGCTCCGGCAAGTGACGCGGCACACGACGGAGGCCCGTCGGTTCCCCCCGGGCCGGGGGGAAC
>NZ_JBHVTL010000054.1:12135-23886 GCF_042884635.1 Kitasatospora sp. NPDC058115 | reverse complement strand
CGATGGGGCCGTACCCGCCGGTCGGCGGGTACGGCCCCATCGCGTCGGGCGCGTTCCTAGTCGAGGAGCTCCAGTCCGGCCGCCACCGCCGACTCCGCGGCCGAGGCTTCGAGCGTCACCAGGCTCAGCACCCGGTCGCCCTCCTCGAACAGCAGGCCCCGCTCCCGCAGGAACGCCAGACGGCGGTCCGTCTCGTCCTCGGCGAGGCCGAGGGCCGGGGCCAGCCGGGTCGTGCGCATCGGCGACGACAGCTTGCGCAGGATCGCCGCGTCCGGCTCGTCGAGTTCGTGGGTCCGCAGCGGGCCGGTCCGGGTGTCGAGCACCTGCGGCCGGCCGTCCGGGCCGGTGGACAGGCAGAGCTGCGGCACCGGCTCCCCGCCGTCCCACTGCGCCTGCCACGTCTCGATCAGCCGGTTGATCGGCTCCAGCCACTCGATCGCGTCCAGCGCGTAGGGCGAGAGGTTCTCGTCGGAGAAGAAGTAGGCGAGCCTGGTGATGCTCTCCTCGCCGAACGGGTAGACCAGCCGGTAGAAGTCCAGCGGCTGGAGCTGCAGCCCGAACTCGTCGGGATTCATGAAATAGGGGCTGTAGCGGTCGAATCGGATCAGATGGGCGCCCGAGGGCGGCGGCAGGTGGGCGAGCAGCGGAATGTCCCGCTCGTACTTCTCGTACACCGTCGCGGATTCGCCGGGGAAACCGGTGAGGAGGTTCCAGAGCGGCTCGATGCCGAACCGCCGGCAGCTCTTCAGGAACTGCAGGTTCTGGAACGCGGTGGTGCCCTTGCGCATCAGGGTGAGGATGTCGGTGGAGAGCGCCTCGATGCCCGGCTGCAGGCGGTTCACGCCGGCCCGCGCCATGCGTTGCAGATCCGCCTCCGGAACGGGCAGCTTGATCTCGTAGAAGATGGACGTGCCCGCCGGGGGGTCGAGCTTCTCGAAGACGGCCTTGGGGTAGCTGCGCGGCATGATGTTGTCGGTGCACTCGTAGGTGGTGCACCACGACGCGTGGCCGAAGAGCCACTGGAACTGCCGGGTGGCGAGCTCGGCGTCCATGCTCCGGAATTCCATGGTCGAGCCGTTGAGGCCGCAGAACGTGCAGTGGGACCGTTCGCCCCACCAGCAGCCGCGTGAGGTCTCGAAGAACAGGACCGGTTTGCTCCCCCGCTCGATCAGCCGCCCGATCTCCGGGTTCCGGGCGAGCGCCCCGGCGAAGTCGGAGTAGTCCGGCTCGAAGAAGTCGTCGATGCTCCGGTCCGCGCCGATCGCGGACGCGCGCCTCGGGTCGGTGTGGTTGGACCGGGAGAGGACGCCGCGCAGCTCGTCCGCCCGGCCGCGGTCGCCGTCGAGCAGGCACCTGACCAGCTCGGGGAAGGACGTCAGGGCCGGGCCGGAGAAGACGTAGTCGAGCGCCGGCGCGTGCGCGATGAGCTCCGCCCCCATGGGCGGTTCGCAGTTCGCGCCGCCCATGACCGTCACGGTGCCGGGGTTGCGCTCCTTGACCAGGCGCGCGAGCGCGATGCTGGCGGTGTTCTGGGCGAACATCGAGGTGAACCCGACGACGTCGGTCGCGTCGAGCCGGTGGCGGTCCACCAGGTCGGCGCAGAAGTCCGCCATCCCGCGACGCCGGTCGAGCAGGTGTTCCCGGAAGTCCTGCCAGCGGTCGCCGCGGTAGTACCGGCGGAAGTACTCCTCGGTGTTGTCCGGTGATTCCGGGAACGCCACCTGCCGGAACAGCCAGTCGCCCAAGCCGCTGGTGAAGTGCTCGATGTCCTGCGACAGTTCGTCGTACATCTCGGCGCCGAAATAGCCGACGAACTCCTGGTTGAGGTAGTGCACCTCGATGTCGACGTCGTCGCCGAATTCCCGCCGCGTCAGTGCGGACAGCTGGCTCAGCGCGAAGGACGGCCGCCGCCAATCGGCGAACGGCATGTTCACCAGACCGATTTTGATCATCGTCGTCCCCAATGCTCAAGTGGCCATGGACGGGAGTGAACGGAAGGCCCGGAAGGTTCTCCGCGGGTTTCCGGTCGGATCCTGCCGCGGCTCGGGTCGGGTTCCTCGATCGTAGCCCGCGCACCCCGGGCCGTGCCCCGCGCGGGAACACACCGATGGTGTGCAACCGGCAGATTCTGACGGTTGCACAGCGCAGGCGCACCGAACCGGCCGGAGCACCGCCGCCGAAGGCCGGGGGTGCGGCCAACTCCCGGGCGGCATCGCTTGTGCACGCCCGGACCGGCGGGTTTTAGTGACCGGGACAACCGGGCGTTCGGAAAGGTGGGGGCGATGAATCCGTTCGACGATCCTGAAGCCACCTATGTGGTGCTGGTCAACGACGAGGGGCAGTTCTCCCTCTGGCCCGAGTTCGCCGGGACACCCGACGGCTGGCGGATCGCCCACCCGGCGGCGGACCGGACGACCTGCCTCGACTTCATCGAGGAGAACTGGACGGACCTGAGGCCGGCGAGCCTCGTGCGGGAGATGCGGGCCACCGCAACCCGGTCGTCCTGACCGGTCCGATGTCAGCAGCAGGAGAGGGAGGGGCCGTGGCCGGGGCGCCGCTGTCGTTCGCGCAGGAGCGGTTGTGGTTCCTGAACCAGGTGGAGGGGCTGTCGGCGGCCCACAACTCGGCCGAGACGTTCCGGCTGTCGGGCCCGCTGGACGCGGCGGCCCTGGAGGCGGCGCTCGGTGACGTGGCGGTCCGGCACGAGGTGCTGCGCACGGTCTTCCCGCTGGGCGAGGACGGGCCGTACCAGCAGGTGCTCGCACCCGCGCGGGGCCGGCCGCACCTGGTGCGGGCCGCGCCGGACGAGCGGGAGTTGAGCGCGGCGGTGGCCGAGGTCGCCGGGCGGGGGTTCGACCTGACGGTGGATCCGCCGCTGCGCGCGTGGCTGTTCGCCGCCGGGCCGGCGGAACACGTGCTGGTCGTGGTGCTCCACCACATCGCCTGGGACGCCTGGTCGGCGGGGCCGCTCTGGCGCGACCTCGCGCTGGCCTACGAGGCCCGGCTCGCGGGAGGGGAGCCACGCTGGGAGCCGCTGCCCGTCCAGTACGCCCAGTACGCGGCCTGGCAGCGCGCGGTGCTCGGCGACGAGGCGGACCCGCAGAGCGCGATGTCCCGGCACCTGGCCTACTGGAAGGCCGAACTCGCCGGAATTCCCGAGGAGTTGGCGCTGCCCACCGACCGGCCGCGGCCGCCGGTGCGCAGCCGGGCGCTCGGCACGGTGTCGTTCCGGGTACCGGCCGGGCTGCACGGCGGACTGCTGGAGCTGGCCCGGGAGGGCGGGGCCACCGCGTTCATGGTGCTGCACGCCGCGGTGGCCGCGCTGCTGACCCGGCTGGGCGCCGGGACGGACGTACCGGTGCGCACCACGGTGGCCGACCGCCCCGACGACGCCCTCGCCGACCTGGTCGGCTTCTTCGTGAACACCGTGGTGCTGCGGGTGGACACGGGCGGCAACCCGAGCTTCCGCCGGCTGCTGGGCCGCGTCCGGGACACCGACCTGGCCGCCTACGAGCACCAGGAGCTGCCGTTCGAGAAGGTCGTGCACGCGCTCAACCCGGAGCGCGCCGTCGACCGCCACCCGCTCTGCCAGGTCGCGCTCGCCTGCTACGACGGCGTGGCGAACGACCTTCGTCTGACGGGCGTCCGTGCCCGCCACACGAGCATCGACACCGACGCCGGGTCGCTGGACCTCGTCTTCGACCTGAACCAGGTCCGGGCCGCCGACGGCGGCCCGGGCGGCATCGAGGGCACCCTGGCCTACGCCGTGGACCTGTTCGACCCGCCGACCGCGGAACTGCTGACCCGCAGTCTGCTGCTGCTGCTCGAAGCCGTGGTGGCGGCGCCCGACGCCCCGCTCGACCAGGTCGACATCGCGTTCCCGGCGGACCGGACCCGCCCCCCGGCCCGGTCCGGCGCGAGCGGCGCGACCGGCGCGACCGGCGCGAGCCGGACGCCGGCGCCCGCGGACCGGCAGCCCCCGGCGGCGGAGCAGCAGGCGCGCACACCGGTCGAGGAGACCCTGTGCGGCCTGTTCGCCGAGGTGCTGAAGCGGGAGTCGGTCCGGCCCGACGAGGACTTCTTCGATCTCGGCGGGCACTCGCTGGCGGCGACCCGGCTGGTCAGCCGGATCCGTTCGGTGCTCGGCGTCAGGTTCGGGCTCCGCGAGTTCTTCGACGAACCCACCGCGGCGGGAGTCGCCCGCAGGATCCGCACCGTCGCCCGGCCGGATCCGCTGCCACCGATCTCCCGCCGGGCCCCGGCCCCGGACGGCGGCGTTCCGACGGCCGGTCAGGATGCGTGACGACGGGGGAGCCGGCCCGGGCCCGGACACCGCGGAGCCGGCCGCGCGGTGCCTGCACGAGATCTTCGAGGACCTGGCCGCCGCCGCGCCCGACGCGCCGGCGGTGGCCGCCGGGGACGACCGGCTCAGCTACGGCGAACTGGACCTGCGGGCGGACCGACTGGCCCGGCGGCTCGTGGACGCGGGCGTGCGGCGCGGTTCCCTGGTGGGCGTCCACCTGGAGCGCGGCACCGGGGCGGCGGTGGCGATCCTCGCCGCGCTGAAGGCCGGGGCCGGGTACGTGATGCTGGACCCGGACTTCCCGGTGCACCGGCTGCGCGGCATGGTCGAGGACACCCGGCCTGTGGCCGTGGTCGCGCAGGACGCGGCGCAGGTCCGGCGGCTCGGCGGCACGGCGGTCTTCGTCGCGCCGACCGGGGGCTCCGGCCGGGCGCTGCCCCGGGGCGCCGGGGGCGCCCGGCCCGCCGACCTGGCCTGCGTCATCTTCACCTCCGGTTCCACCGGGCGGCCGAAGGGCGTCGCCGCGCCCCACCGGGCGATCGTCGGCACCGTCGCCGGCCAGGACTACACGCGGTTCGGCCCCGACACCGTCTGGCTGCAGTGCGCGCCGGTCTCCTGGGACGCGTTCGCCCTGGAGCTCTGGGGCCCGCTGCTCTCCGGCGGCTCCTGCGTCTTCCACCCGGGGAGCCCCGATCCGATCCGGATGGCGCAGCTCGTCGCCCGGCACGGCATCACCACCATGAACCTCCCGACCGTCCTGTTCCACGTGATCATGGACGCGTACCCGGCGGCCCTCGCGGGCCTCACCGACCTGCTCGTCGGCGGCGAGCGGCTCTCGCCCGGGCACGCCGCACGGCTGGCCGCCGCCCACCCCCGGCTGCGCTTCGTCAACGGCTACGGGCCGGTCGAGTGCATGGTCTTCGTGACGACGCACCGGGTCACCGCGGACAGCGCGGCCCGGGCCTCGGTGCCGATCGGCCGGAGCCTGCGCGGCAAGCGCGTCCACGTGCTGGACGAGCGGCTGCGGCCGGTCCCCGACGGGGAGGTCGGTGAGCTGTACGCCGCGGGGGAGGGACTGGCCCACGGCTACCTCGGCCGCCCCGGCGCCACCGCCGAGCGGTTCGTCGCCGACCCCTTCGGCCACCCGGGCGGCCGGATGTACCGCACCGGCGACCTGGTGCGGTGGCACGCCGACCGGCCCCTGGAGTTCGTCGGCCGGGTGGACGGACAGGTGAAGATCCGCGGCGTGCGGGTCGAGCCCGCCGAGGTGGAGGCCGTGCTCGCGGCGCACCCGGCGGTCAGCCGGGCCGTCGTCGTCGCGGTCGGCGACGATCCGGCGGACCGGCGCCTGATCGCCTATCTGACGACGCACCGGGAGACGGCCGCCACGGCGACCGAGCACGGCCTGCGGGCCCACGCGGCCGACCGGCTGCCGGACTTCATGGTGCCCTCCCGGTTCGTCCTGCTGGACGAGTTCCCCCTGACGCACAACGGAAAGCTCGATCGCACGGCCCTGGCCGGCAGTGGTGCCGGCCGGCCGCTCGGAGGTGGGCAGGAATGCTGATTCTGGGTTTCAAGGAAGGTCACGACGGCGCGATAGCCGCGATCGAGGACGGGCGGCTGCTCTTCTCCCTGGAGGCGGAGAAGGACTCGTACCCCCGCTACGACCGGCTGACCGCCGAGGTGCTGCTGCTCGCGGCCGAACGGCTGGGGCGGCTGCCCGACGCGCTGGCGGTCGGGGGCTGGGTCAAGGGCAACCACTCGGTGGAACCCCCGTCCCGGACCGGCTACTTCGGCGTGGGGCCGGGCGCGGTCTCCGACGAGCGGGCCAGGTTCTTCGGCCAGGACGTGCGGATCTTCTCCTCCACGCACGAGCGGTCGCACATCATGACCGCGTTCGGTCTCTCCCCCTTCCCGCCCGGGCAGCCCTGCTACTGCCTGGTGTGGGAGGGGAACATCGGGTCGTTCTACCTGATCGACGAGGCCGGCGAGGTCACCCACCTGCGCCACGTCCTGGCCGACCCGGGCAACAAGTACGCCTACCTGTTCGCGCTCGCCGACCCGCACTTCCCGGCGAACAAGGGCCTGCTCCGGCTCCAGGACGCCGGGAAGCAGATGGCCCTGACGGGCTTCGCGCAGCGGACCGCGACGACCGCGGACGAGCAGCGGCTCATCGACGTCATCCTCGACCAGGAGCAGATCATCCTGCGGCTGGCGAAGGACGAGCTGACCTGGTCGCCCTTCCACAACATCGGCGTGGACTCCCAGGAGTACCGCAACCTGGCGGCGAAGCTGTCGGACGCCATCTTCGACCGCTTCCACCGCTACGCCGAGAGCGCGCTCACCGAGGGCTACCCGCTGCTGATCTCGGGCGGCTGCGCGCTCAACTGCGAGTGGAACCGCCGCTGGCGCGAGTGCGGGCTCTTCCCCGAGGTGTTCGTGCCGCCCTGCCCGAACGACAGCGGCTCGGCCCTCGGCACGGCGATCGACGCGCAGCTCCACTACACCGGCTCGGCCGCGGTCTCCTGGGACGTCTACGCCGGGGACCCCTTCGTCGAGGACACCGGCTTCGACCCGGCGCTCTTCGACGTCCGGCCGCTGGACTTCGCCGAGGTGGCCGGGGCGCTGGCCGACGGCAAGGTGCTGGGCTGGGCCCAGGGGCGCTGGGAGATGGGCCCGCGCGCGCTCGGCAACAGGTCGGTCCTGGCGGCCCCGTTCACCCGGGAGACGACGGCCCGGCTGAACCGGATCAAGCAGCGGGAGGGCTACCGCCCGATCGCGCCGATCTGCCTGGAGGAGGACGCCGGCCGCTGGTTCCGCGGCTCGATCCCCGACCCCCACATGCTCTACTTCAGCCAGGTGGTCTCCGACGAGCTGCAGGCCGTCACACACGTCGACGGCACCGCCCGGGCGCAGACGGTGACCCCGGAGCAGAATCCCCGGATGGCCTCGCTGCTCACGGCGTTCCGCGAGCTCACCGGCTTCAGCGTGCTCTGCAACACCTCGCTCAACTTCTCCGGGCGCGGCTTCATCAACCGGACCAGCGACCTGATCCGCTACGGCGAGGAACACGGCCTGGACGGCTACGTGGTGGGCGACGCGTTCGCGGTGCGACGGGAGGCGAAGGCATGACGCACGACCAGCGGCGACGGACCCGGCCGATCACCGGGACCAGGGCCGCCCCCGACTTCTTCCGCCTCGACGAACGCGACGCGTTCGACCCCGGCGCGGTGGTGGACGTGCTCCGCGGCAGGCGGCTCGGCGTGGTCTTCCGCGACGTCATCCCGCCGGCCGCCCGGAAGGAGTCGGTGGCGAGGTTCTGGGCCAGCCCGGCCCGGCGGCACCGCGAGGGCGAACCCTCCCACTACGTCGGCGCCTACCACTGGAACAAGCCGACCGGGACGTACCTCGCCGAGACCGCGGCGGTCCTGGAGGAGGTCCGGCACGTGCTCGACGTGCCGGACTCGCCCTGGCGGTCCTTCCGGTCGGGGCTGGCCGCCGAGCTCGCCCGGCAGGACGCCGTGCTCCGGATCGCGGAGCACGGGGGCGCCCAGGCCTGCCCGGCGCTGATCCGCGCCTGGGACAAGGCGGGCAGGTTCGCCCTCGAACCCCACGAGGACGCCGCCCAGTGCACCGACCCGCGGCAGGCCGGCTTCGAGATCCAGCGGGTGCTGGACCACGAGGTGTGCGCCGTCAACATGTGCGTCGAGCACGAGGAGGGCGGGCGGCTGGTCCTGTGGAACATCCGCCCCGACGCCGCCAGCCGGCGCCGGCTGGGGATCGAGCACACCGGGTTCTCCTACCCGGCGGACACCCTCGCCGGCTTCGACGAGCTGCGCCTCGACGTCCGCCCCGGCGACGTCTACGTGTTCAACGGCTCCTTCGTGCACGCCGTGGACACCAGCACCGGCAACCGCACCAACCTGTCCTTTCTGATGGGGTTCACCGACGACCGCACCGTCGTCACCTGGACCTGACCCGCCGACGTCGTCCCGGTCCCCCGCGGACCGGCGGACGGAGAGACCTTCCCCCATGACCGACCTGCACCTCGGCGCCATCGCGTACGAACACGGCGACCGGCACGGCATCGCGGAACTGTCCGGACAGCTCGACGCCGAGCTGCTCGCCCCGGACTCCGGCCTGGCCCACTTCCGGGCCTGCGACCGCGAGATCCACCAGCTCGCGCAGGCCGCCGCCGTCCGCACCCTCGCGGCCTGCCCGCAGCCGCCCGACCTGCTCCTCTACGTGACCGAGAACGACCGCACGAGCAGCGACTCCCTGGTGCACCTGGCGCGTTCGCTCGACCTCCCCGGCATCCGGTACCTGCGGGTGTCGGGCCACGACTGCGGCAACCTCGGCCCCGCCCTGCTCCTCGCCGAGCAGGCCGTCGGCTCCGGCGCGCACCGCCGGGTGCTGGTCCTGCTGGCCGACCGGGTGCTGGACGGCGACCGGAGCCAGGCCGACCGGCTCTCCGTCGTCAGCGACGGCGCCGCCGCCTGCCTGGTCAGCGCCGAGCCGCTCGACGCGCCCGGCCCCCGGTACGCGGTGCACGGGGTGTCGACCGCCACCGCCGCCGCCACCCCCGCCGCGACCCCGGGCGGGGACGGTGACCGGATCCTGGGCACGGTGGCCCTCTCCGTGACGGCCACCGGGGCGATCACCCGGCGGACCGGGCGGCAGCCGGCGGACTTCGACCACCTGCTCTTCCCGAACTACCGCACCATCAGCCAGCAGTTCCTCTGCTCGGCGATGGGCGCACCGGTCGACCGGCTGCTGATCGGCCCGGTGGCCGAGTTCGGGCACTGCTTCTCCGCGGACGTCCTGGTGTCCCTGGCGCACTGCGCTGACACCGGGCGGATCCGACCGGGAGACCACGTGCTGGCCTTCGGCGACGGCCCGAACTCCTGGACCTCGCTCGCGGTCGAGCGGACCGGCTGACCGCCCGAACCCACTGGGGGACCTGCCATGCCCATCCTCGAAACCGGCCCGGCGGACCGGGCGTCCACGGCGGCGCCGCGGCCCCCCGGGGAGCAGCGCCGCACGAGCGGCCCGCCGGTGCCGCCGCCGCACCCGCCCGGCCGGGACGTCGTGCTGGTCGGCGCCGGGATCGTCAACCTCGTCACCGCCTGGTACCTGCTGCGGGCCGGCCACCGGCTGCGGATCCTGGACGCGCGGCCCGACCCGAGGAAGGACCTGCACTGGTCCGCCTACGGGTGCAGCCGGGCCGGCGGCGACGCCCGGATGTTCACCCTGACCGAGGCCGACGACTACCACGCGAAGACCTCCGCCGACCGGCCCGCCGTCAACGGGGTGTTCCGCCGCTCCCTCGACGCCCGGGGCTGGAACGTCAGGGCGGCGCCGTTCTCCGCCGCCGAGGAGCACTGGGTCCGCGACTTCGAGAGCGTGCCGGCCCGGCTGGCCCGCACCTACGACGCGGACATCCTCTCCTTCAACCGCGAGAGCCGCGGGCTCTGGCGCGCCCTGATCGAGGAGCACCCCGAGCTCTTCGCGGACACCGGCCACCGGCCGGGCATCCTGCGCCTCTACACCGACCGGGAGCAGTTCGAACGGTCGGTCCTGCGGCACACCGGCCTCGACGCGGTGCGCCGCGTGCTCGAACCGGCCGACGTGCGCCGCCACCACCCCGGGCTCGCCGGCGCGACCGCCGACCTGGCCGGCGGGCTGGAGGTCCCCGGCTTCACGGTCAACGTGCACCGCCTCCTCGACCGGATGGTCTCCCGTCTGGAGCAGGCCGGGGCGGAGTTCGGCTGGTCCACCCCGGTCGAGCGGATCGAGTGGGCCGACGGCGGCCGGATGGGCGGCCTGCGGGCCGCGGGTGCCCTGGTGACCGCCGACCACTACGTGCTCTCGCCGGGGGCGCACGGCGGCGACCTGCTGGCCGGCACCCGCTCCGAGGGCCGGATCCACGGCGTGCTGGGCGTCTGGCTCACCCTGCCGCACCCCGGACCGGAGCTGCGCCACTCGCTCAAGATCGCCCGGCGCGGCCACCTCACCGAGGACGCCAACGTGACCCTGGGCACCGACGAGCGCGGCCGCCCCGTCCTCGTCGTGGGCTCCGGCTACGGCTACCTCGGCGCGGACGGCACCGACGCCGATCCCGCCGCGCTGGCGACGATGTTCGCCGCCGTCGAGGACACCTGCCGGGCGTTCTTCCCCGAGGCCCACGCCCGGGCCTCCCGCGACGGCTCCCTGCGGCGCAGCCGCCGGATCTGCGTCAGACCCTGGACGGCGGCCAACCTCGGGATCTTCGAGGCGGTGCCGACCGTGGCGGGCGGCGTCGGCGTCGTCACCGGCGGCCACAACACGGGCGGCTTCGCCCAGGCGCCGAGCGTGGCCCGGGCCGTGGTGGCCGCGCTGGCGGGCCGGGCGCACCCGATGCACGAGCTGTACGACCCCGAGCGGCTGGACCGGTTCCTGCGGCCCGCCGCGGCGGGCGGCGCCGGGTCCTCCGGGCGCGCCCTCGCCGTCTCCTCCGGCGGGGGGCCGCGATGAAGCTGACCCGCACGGGAGGGAACACGTGGCAGGCCGTGCCGGCCGCCCCCGGCGAGCGCCTGCGGGTGGCCGTGCTCTGCTCGGACGACCCGCAGCACGCCTACCTGGTGTCCCGGATCTCCCGCGAACTGGACCTCGTGGGGGTGATCGTCGAGCCGGGCGCCGCGCAGCAGCGGCGGCTCTGGACGCGGCGTGCGTGGACCGACGCCCTCGCCCGCGCCTACCAGGTCCGGCGCCAGCGCTTCACCGGCCGCTCCGCCTACCGGCGGCGCTACTTCGCCGCGCTGACCGGAGCCGACGCCCCGCCCGCGGAGCGGGTGCGGAGCGTCGACTGGATCAACTCGGCGGAGGCCACCGCCCACCTGGAGGAGCTGCGCCCGGACGTGACCGTGGTGTGCGGGACCACCTACCTCAGGTCCGCGACCGTCGCGGCCGGCGGGCTGATGATCAACATCCACGGCGGCCACCTGCCGGAGTACAAGGGCAACCACTGCGTGTTCTTCGCCTACCTGCGCAAGGACTACCGGCGGATCGGCGCCAGTCTGCACCTCGTCGCCGCCCGGCTGGACGGCGGCGCGCTGCTAGAGGTCGTCCGTCCCGGCATCCGCCCGCAGGACAACGACGAGCACCTCTACGACCGGGCGGTCCACCTGGCCATCGACCGCCTGGTGGAGATCCTCGCGGCACTGGAGGGCGGGCAGGTCCTGCTGCGCACCACCCCGCAGGAGGACACGGGGGAGACCTTCCGGCACCGCAGCCGCAAGCCGCACCTCGACCTGTGGGCGTGGCTGCGGATCCGGACGGGGCTGGAACGGGTCCCGCACCTTCCCCGGGAGCCGGAACCGGTCCGTTGCCTGGTGCCGCGCGAGCCGGCGCCGCACGAGACCGGCTGAGCCGGCCGCCGCGGGGCGGTGGGGGGCGCCCGGTCCTCGGAC
>NZ_JBHVTL010000054.1:0-12125 GCF_042884635.1 Kitasatospora sp. NPDC058115 | reverse complement strand
GGGGGGGGCGGGGCGGGGGCGCCGCCCACCGGGGGGGCGGGGCCGGGCGCGGGGGGGGGGGGGGGGGGGCCCGGGGCCCCCGGGCCCCCCCCCGCGCTCAGCCGAGGTAGTCCTCCGGGGCGGAGCCGCGGCGGACGGTGTCCAGGGTGAAGCAGTGCAGCCCGCCGCCGAACAGCCGCCGGTGGCGGTGGCGGACCGGGACGGTGGTGAAGCCGTGCCGCTCCAGGGTGCGCCGCAGCTCGGGGCAGGCCTCGTTCACCAGGACCGTCTCCTCGTCGATCGACAGGACGTTGAGGTCGATGTACGGGCTGGTGAGCACCAGGTCGTCGTCGTCGTACGTCGGGAAGGCGTTGACCTCCGGCTCGGGCGCGAAGATCATGTCCCACTTGCGCAGCGGCTCGGGCAGCAGTTCCGCCACCTGCGGCGTGCGCACCAGGAGCTTCCCCGGCCGCAGCGCGAGCACCATGCTGTCGATGTGGTTGTCCGTCAGCGCGACGCGGTGGATCCGGAACCGGCCCTCCAGGTGGCGCTCCAGCCAGTCGCACCCCAGGGCGTGGTTCGCGGTCGAGACGTTGACCATCAGGTCCCGGCCGAGGCGCAGGCACTGGGCACCGTCGATCATCATCTCGAAGCCCAGGTCGTAGGGCGACGCCTGCGGTTCGGGGATGAACTCGGCCGGGCTGCCGGGCGAGCGTTCGGCGTAGGACGGGTCGAAGGAGGCGTCCGTCATCACCGGCCGGGGCATCACCGTCCATCGGGCGCCCTGCTCGAAGTACCCCTGGAAGACCTTCTTCAGCAGCTGCGTCTCGAAGTACCGGGAGCGCACCTGCGGCGGGGTCTCGACGATCTCGTCGCCCAGGATGAGCGTGTTGTCCCGGATGTTCAGCGGCGGCAGGACCGCGGCGGGCCAGGCGAGGGTCTCCACCCGGGTCACCTCGGCCAGCGGCATCGGCCGGTGCACCGTGACCCCGAGGGACTGCAGGGTCCGGGCGATGCCCTCGACGTCCTCGTTCAGCTCCTCGACGTACCGCCTCTTGATCGTCGACCGCGGGCCCGCCGTGCGGCCGCCGCCCTCCTCGGGCGGGGCCACCACCGGGTAGTACTGCTGGTCGTAGAAGGACCGCTGGGTGGCCAGGTTGTCGTAGAAGAACAGCCGGAACGACAGTTCCTGCTCGTGCGTCGTGTAGTTCTCGGCCGATCCGACGATCACTTCCTGGAGCGGTGACCAACCGTCGTAGCTGTTCAGGCGCATGGGCCTGCCTCCTCCGTGGTGTGCGAATGTTGCGGCGCCGGCGCGCCGTCGACCAGCCGTGCCAGGGTCGCCGGGGTGGGATCGGCCAGGAAGGCCGGCAGCGGGACGTCCACGCCGTACTCCGCCCGGACCCGGTCCAGCAGGTGCATGACCCGGGCGGAATCACCCCCGGCGGCGAAGAAGTGGTCCCGGAGCGTGGCGGTCGGACGGGCGAGGACCTCGCACCAGAGCGCGGCGATCCGGCGCTCCCGGGCCGTCCGCGGGCTGTCGTCCTGCTCCGCCGCGGCGGGGGCGGGCAGCCGTGCGGGGTCGAGCCGGCCCGCCGGGTCGAGCGGCAGCCGGGGCAGCACGACGAGCCGGGTCGGCACCGCGTACTCGGGCAGCAGCGAGTGAAGGTAGCGGAGCAGTTCCCCGGGCGCCGCGGCCTGCGGGCCCGGCGAGGTGAGGTACCCGATCAGCCGGTGGCCGGGCGCGGCGTCCGGGGCGGCCAGTACGGCGGCGTGCCGGACCGTCGGGTGGGCGCGGAGCAGCACCTCCGCCTCGGCCGGCTCCGACCGCCGCCACGGGTCCGCCGGGCCCCCGTCGGCGCCGGTGGCGCCGAGCAGCTCGGCCCCGGCGAAGGCCCGCGCGGCGTGCTGCGCGTCACGCGCGGTGAACCCCTCCCCGTCGAGCAGGACGGCCCGCGGCCCGGGCACCGGGGCACCGGCCGCCGACTGGACGAGGAGGAGCCGCAGCAGGTCGGGCGTGCACGCCAGCACGGTCGCCCGGTGCCGGACGAGTTCGCCCAGCAGGGTGGCCCGGGGCGTGGCCCGCGGGTCGACCAGGTGCAGGCTCGCACCGGTGAGCAGCGCGCCCAACAGCTCCGGCGCCGGGCCGTCGGCGGCGCCGTGCGCGAGCAGCGGCACCCGGTCCTCGGCGGTGAGGCCCAGCCGGTCGGCGAACCGCAGCGCCCGGGTGAGCAGGTCCCGTCCGGTCAGGCCCTGCGGCGCGGCGCCGGCCCCGGCGGGCGGCCGGAGGCGGGCGAGCGCCCCGGGGGTGTCCGCGGGCGCGAACGGCGGCGGGGGAGCCCCCTCGTCGGTGGCCGTCAGGACCGGGCG
This sequence comes from Kitasatospora sp. NPDC058115, assembly GCF_042884635.1. Lineage (NCBI taxonomy): Bacteria > Bacillati > Actinomycetota > Actinomycetes > Kitasatosporales > Streptomycetaceae > Kitasatospora > Kitasatospora sp. NPDC058115. The sequence goes on along the minus strand of NZ_JBHVTL010000054.1, from coordinate 9,776 downwards.
TCCCTCGGCCAGGCGCCCGGCCGCCCCGGCGTGGGCGGCGTCGGCCAGCAGCAGGTCCGGTCCGCCGGCGGCGACGGCGGCGGACAGCCGCGCCGGGGACTGCTGGAGGTCCAGCGGCAGGTAGGCGGCGCCGGCCTTCAGCGCCGCCAGCACCGCCGCGATCAGCCCGATGTCGTGGCCGTGCACCAGCCCGATCCGGGCTCCGGGACCGGCGGTCGCCCGTACCCGGGCGGCCAGTGCGTCGGAGACGGCGTCCAGCTCGCGGTAGGTCCAGGCGCCCGCGGGGCCCTGCACGGCGAGCCGTTCGCCGGACCGGGCGACGACCGCGCGGAACCGCCGGACCGGGCTGTCGTCGGAGGGGGCCGGGGGGCCGGGCTCGGTGGGGTTCCGGGTCATGCTGCTCTCCTCCTCATGGCGGGTTCCTCTCAGGCGGGGGCGAACAGCTCGCCGAGCCGCTGGTTGACCTCCCAGGCCTCGTCCAGGTCGGGTGCCACGGTGCAGTACGTCGCCCCCTGCCGGGTCCCGTCGTAGCCGCTGACGATCAGCACCCCGGTCCGGGTGGCCGGGTCGTAGGCGAGCCCCGCGCCCGCGACGGCGGCCCGCATCGCGTCGAACGAGGGGGTGGCCCAGCCCCGCGGCCACACGTTGGTGAGCAGGACCCGGTCCTTGGTGTAGCCCGGCCCCACCACGACCTCGCCGAGCACGTGGTAGGAGTGCGTGGAGCTGGTGATGCGGCCGTTCCACTCGGTGAACAGGACCTGCCGGTCCGGGGTGATGACCGCGTCGGCGCTCAGCCAGCCCCGGTAGCCCATCGCGTGCAGCGGCGCGCAGACCTTCCGTCCGCCCTCGATCAGCTCGGCCTGCAGCTCGGCGTCGAGCTCGGGCGGCGTCACCTCGTTGAGGTAGCGCGGGGCGTGCATCAGCTCGCCGATCCCGCCGAACACGGCCCCGCCGTCCTCGATGCGGAACTCGGCGTAGTAGGCGCGGCTGTCGTTGAAGTAGCGCTCGGCCACCACCAGGTGCGCCCCGCCGTCGGTGAGCCAGTCCCAGTGGGCGGCCAGGTACGCGCGCACCCCCGCCCGGTCCGTCACCTGCACGGTCCGCCGGGCCCCGACCGGCCGCATCCCCGCCACCGGGCTCAGCACCTCGTTGCCCGCGCCGCCGGCGCCGTACTCCAGCTTCACCATGACGCTGTGGCCCTGCTCGATCAGCGCGGTGATCGCGTCCTCGGCGGCCCGGGCGTCGGCGCACACCGCGCCCGGGGAGAGCGGAGCGCCCGCGCCCGCCGCCGCGGCCCGGAAGACCGCCTTGCTGCTGACGACGGCGCCGCCGCGCTGGCCAATGAAGGCGTGCCCGGCCAGCGCGGCCGGGTCGCCCAGCCGCTCGGCGAGCACCGCCACCGACACGTCGGGCCAGAGCGGGACCACCTCCGCCGGCGGCCGGCCGCCGAGTGCGGCCAGCACCTCGGCGGCCAGCCGCGGATCGGTGAGCTGCTCCGGGGTGAGCATGCCCGACGCGGACGACGAGGCGGTGGGCGGTACGACGACGGTGAGCGTCCGCCGGTCGACGCCGGTGTGCCCGGTCACGTAGGTCAGGAACGACTCCTCGGGAATCGCCGGAAGCACCAGGACGTCATGGTCGCGGGCGAACCAGATGAAATGGTCCACCCACCAGACGGCTCCTTCGCTGTGGCCGCCCAGATTCCCGTCCCAGTCATTGCCTATGAGGACTCTTGCCATCTCGGCCTCTCCGTGGAAACCATGGCGGGTGAGGACCAGTCAGCTCGGAACCCGCCCCGCCGGATGATGTCACAGAAGGTCCGGCGTGCAAGCGGAACGGATTGCCGACCGCGTCGCGCGCGGGACGGAAAAAGCGATTTCCCCGGAATTCCGTCAGGGAGGTGCGGGTCCATGACCGAATCGACAGCCGCTGCGGTACCGGAGCGGCAGCGGCGGACGGTGCGGGTGTGCGACACGCTCGCGGCGGTGCCGCCGCAGAGCTGGGCACCGGTGGCCGCCCGGGCCGGGCTGTACTCCTCGCACGCGTGGCTGACGCTGGTCGAGCAGGAGACCGAGGGGCTCTGCCGCTACCTGCTGGTCCACGACGACGCCGGGCTCGCCGGCGCCCTGCCGGTCTACCTGACGGCCGACGAGCCCAACCCGTACTACGACCCGCGCTCGGTCTTCCGCGCCGCCGTCCCGGGGCGCGGCGGACGGTACTGCGTGGCCGGCAGCCGCAGTGGCTACAGCAACGAACTGCTGCTGGCCGACCGGCTCGGCGAGGCCGGCCGGCGGGCCACGGCGGCGCTGCTGCTCGACGAACTCGCCCTGCTGGCACGGGAGGAGGAGCAGCAGCACGCCTTCCTCCTCTACCTGAACGAGCGCGGTCTGCGGCAGGTCGCGGGCGCCGCCGAGGGCCTCGCCCCGGTGCTCGGCTACAGCGGGGACGCCTGGCTCGACGTTCCCGGCGAGGGCTTCGGGGACTACCTCGCCGCGCTCACCTCCAGCCGGCGCTGGACCGTGCGCAAGGAACTGCGGGGCTTCGCCGCGGAGGGCCTGCGCACGGTCCGCACCGATCCGCGGGAACGGCTCGACCTGGTGGTGGAGTTCGCGCGGCGGGGCAACGAGAAGTACGGGATCGTCGAGGACGGCGCGGCGCTGCGCACCCGGTTCGAGCGGCAGTGCGCCGCCTTCGGCGAGCAGGGGGTGCTGTTCGAGGCCCGGCGCGGGCGGACGGTCCTGGGCGTGGCGCTCTGCTACCGCTGGGAGGACCGGCTGCACCTGCGGATGGCCGGGTTCGACCCGGCGGTGCCGGCCCGCGCCTACGCCTACTTCAACGTGGTGATCTACGAGTCGCTGCGGTACTGCTACGAGACCGGCCTGCGCGGCGTCCACCTGGGCACCGGGTCCCACGACGCCAAGGGCGGCCGGGGCGCCCGGATCGGCCCGCTGGCCTCCGTGGCGCTGCCCGCGGCCGGGGCGGACGGTGCCGATCCGGCCGCGCCGACCGCCCGGGCCGGGGTCCGCCGGTACTGGCGGCAGCAGAGCGCGAGGCGCCCGCAGCTGTTCGACGAGGAGCAGTGGCGGCCGTGGCTCGGCGACTGAGCGCGCCGGGCCGGACGGGGTACGAAGAGCCACCGGTGCCCGCCGATCTGACGTCATGTCATGATGCTGGCGCGCAGCCGCGGACTCGTCCGGGGATGGACAGACGATCCGCCCCCCATGGTTAATGGCTCTGCCGACGACCGCCTGCGGGAAGACCGGCACCGTTCGACGACATGGTGCGTGTGCGGAGCCGGCGCCGACCGATCCCGGTTCCAGAGGAGATTGAGGGCTGAGTGGTGCGGAACTTCCCCGATACCGATCCCGGGGTACCGGACATTCGCGGACCGTGGCGATATCTGCTGTGGCTGGCCGCCCGGCACCGGCGCGTCCTCGTGCTCGACTCCGTCTTCAACATGCTCTGGGCGGGCGGTCTGGCCCTGACCCCGGCCATGATCGGGCAGGCCATCAACGACGGCCTGGTCGCGCGGGACCAGGCGGCCCTGGTCGGCTGGGGCCTCGCGGTGCTCGCACTGGGCGTCGGCACGGCGCTGTCCGCCATGGCGGTGGAGCGCCTGGAGCTCCGGGCCAAGGTCGAACCCGGCTACCGCACCATGCAGTTCGTCACCCGGCGGACCTGCGAGCTGGGCTCGGCGGTCGACCGGAAGGTCTCGGCCGGGGACCTCGTCACCGTCGGCGTCTCGGACATCGAACTGATCGGCGCGACCTTCCAGTACGGCGCCCGCGGCGCCGGCGGCGTGGTCGGGGCCGTCCTCGTCGCCGCGCTCATGCTGGCCGCGTCCTGGCAGGTCGGCCTGCTGGTGCTGATCGCCGTGCCGGTCATCCTGGTCGTCACCACCCGGCTGGCCCGCGTGCTGCGCACCCGGCAGGCCGCGCTGCGCACGCAGCAGCGCGAACTCACCGACCAGGCCGTCGACATCGTCCGCGGACTGCGGGTGCTGCGGGGCATCGGCGGCGAGGAGCCGTTCGCCGCCCGCTACCGCGCGGGATCGCAGCGACTCCGCTCCACCGCGCTGCGGCAGGCCGCGGCGTCGGCGATGGTCGGCGCGACCAGGACCCTCCTGCCCGGACTGCTGCTCGCCGGTGTGGTGGCGCTGTCCGCGGAGCTGGTGCTCGGCGGGCACCTGAGCGCCGGACAGATGGTGGCCTTCTACGGGTACGCCGGCTACCTGACCATTCCGCTCAACCAGATGACCCTCGCCGTCTCGACGGCCATGCAGGGCCATGTCGCCGCCGCCAACGTCGTCCGGCTGCTCGGTACCGAACCCGACCTCGCGCCGGGCCCGCGGACGGGCGCGATGCCCGGTCCCGGCCCGCTGGCCGACCCCGAATCCGGCCTGCTGGTGCCCGCCGACGGGCTCACCGCCGTGGTCTGCTCCCCGGCCGACGCGATCGGCCTGGCCGACCGGCTGGGACGCTACACCGACTCCGGCGCCACGTACGCCGGGCAGCCGCTGGCCGGCCTGCCGCTGGCCGGCGTCCGTGAGCACATCCTGGTCGGCTCCGCCGACGCGCACCTGTTCGCCGGACCGCTGCGCCGCGAGCTCGTCCCGCCCGGCCCGTCGGAGTCGTCGGACCGGTCGGAGGCACCGGACGGCCCCGACGCCGACGACCGGCTGCGGGCGGCCGTCGACGCGGCCGCCGCCCGGGACATCGTCGACGCACTGCCGGACCACCTGGAGACCGAAGTGGCCGCGGGCGGACGGGAGTTCTCCGGCGGCCAGCAGCAGCGCCTGCGGCTGGCACGTGCCCTGCGCTGCGATCCGGAGGTGTTGATCCTGATCGATCCGACCAGCGCCGTCGACGCGCACACGGAGAGCCGGATGGCCGAGGGGATAGCCACGCTGCGCCGGGGACGCGCCACCCTCGTCCTCACCACCAGCGTGCCGCTGCTGCACCGGGCGGACCGCGTGGTCCTGGTGCTCGACGGCGCGGTGGCGGCCGAGGGGTCGCACGAAGCGCTGCTGGCCGATCCGCGCTACCGGTCCCTGGTGGACCGCCGGGTGGCCGTCGGATGAGCGCGCTCCCCGTCGCCACCCGTCGCGAGCTGCGCGCCTGGGCGTGGCACGCCGTCCGGACCCACCGCGCCGGATTCGCCCTGGTGGTCGGCCTCCAGGCGCTCTCGGCGGTCGTCGGGCTGTTCGCCCCGTGGCTGCTCGGCAACCTGGTCGCGGACGTCACCCGCGGCCACGACACGGTGCTGCGCTCGGTCCTGCTGATCATCGCCTGCCTGACGGGCCAGGCCGTCCTGGTGCGACTGGCCGGGTACGCCGCGGCCGCGCTCGGGGAGAAGGTCCTCGCCGGGCTGCGCGAGGAGTTCGTGGCGGACCTGCTGGCGCTGCCGCCGGAGATCGTCGAGGACGCGGACGGCGGCGACCTGATCACCCGGACCACCCGGGACGTCTCCCTGATGTCCAACGCGGTGCGCTCCGCGATCCCGGCGACCATGATCTCGATCGGGCTGGTCGGGTTCACCTTCGGCGCCCTGCTGCTGGTCAGCCCGCTGCTGCTGCTGCCCGGCCTGCTCTCGGTGCCGGTGCTGTTCGTCACCGCCCGGTGGTACCTGCGGCGGGCGCACGAGGGCTACCTGCGCCAGGCCGCCGGCTACTCCCGGCTGACCGAGAGCCTGGCCGAGACCGTCGAGGGCGCCCGCACCGTCGAGGCCCTGCGGCTGACCGGCCGGCGGCTGGACCGGCTGAACCGGGACATCGCCGACTCCTACGCCGCCGAGCGCCACACGCTGCGGCTGCGCAACGTCCTCCTGCCGCTGTGCGACGCCAGCTACTCCCTGCCGGTGGCCGCGATGCTCATCGTCGGCGGCACGCTCTACCTGCACGGCACGGTGTCCCTGGCCGCCGTCACCGCCGGCACCCTGTACGCCTCGCAACTGCTCAACCCGCTGGACCAGCTGGTCTCCTGGATGGACGAACTCCAGTCGGCGGGGGCCGCGCTGGCCCGGCTGCTGGGCCTCGCGCGGTTCCGGACGCCGGCCCCGGCACCGGCCGCTCCCGCCGCCGTCGCGTCCGGCGCCGCCGTGCCGGCCGTCGCGTCCGGCGCCGCCACCGTGCCGCCACCGCGGGCGGGGGACATCGAGGTCCGGGACCTGCGCTACGCCTACCGGCCGGAGCACGAGGTGCTGCGCGGCATCGACCTGACCGTCCGGCAGGGCGAGTGGCTGGCCGTCGTCGGCCCCTCGGGCGCCGGCAAGTCCACCCTCGCCAAGCTGCTGGCCGGGATCTACCGGCCGCACGGCGGCGGCATCACCGTCGGCGGCCGGGACCTCGGTGCGCCGGGGGCCGCCGGACGGCGCGGCACGGTGGCCCTGGTGACCCAGGAGCACCACGTCTTCCGCGGCACGCTGCGCGACAACCTGACCATCGGCCGGCCCGGGGCGGGGGAGGCGGAGATCACCGCCGCCCTGGCCGCCGTCGGAGCGCAGGAGTGGGCGCGGACCGTCGGGCTGGACGGCCCGGTCGGGCGCGGGGACGCGGCGCTGGACCCGGCGAAGGTGCAGCAACTGGCGCTGGCCCGGCTGATCATCGCGGATCCGGACGTCCTCGTGCTGGACGAGGCGACCTCGCTGCTGGACCCCCAGGCCGCCCGGCAGCTGGAGCGGTCGCTGGCCGCCGTCACGGCGGGCCGGACCGTGGTCGCCGTGGTGCACCGGCTGCACACGGCCCGGGACGCCGACCGGATCGCCGTCCTCGACGAGGGCCGGATCACCGAGTTCGGCACCCATGACGAACTGCTCGCCAAGAACGGCGCCTACGCGGGCCTGTGGCGTGCCTGGCAGGGCTGACCCGGACCGGGCTCCGCAGCGGTGCCCGCCGAATCCCACGGGGGGACTGGCGCGATGAACCATCGGATCCTGCAACAGGTGCGGGCGGCCTGGGGGGACGTCTTCGGGAACCCCCCGCCCGACCCGGACCGGGACTTCTTCGCCTGCGGCGGCAACTCGCTCCTCGCGATCAGGCTGCAGCGGGCCCTGCTCGACCGGACCGGGACGGCCGTCGGCGTCGCGGACCTCCTGCGCCACCGGACGATCGCCGCCCAGGCCGCACACCTCGGCCTCGCGGGCGGCCGGGACGGCGCGGACGGCCGGGCGGGCGAGAACGACGGGGGCGGCCCGGCCGGGGCGCCCGGACACGCATGACGAACGGTCGGCCACCGAGGCGGGATCTCCTTCCAGGATCAGGGGTAACAGATGCCAGACGACGTCCTGCTGCCGGTCTCCTTCGCCCAGCAGCGGCTGTGGTTCCTGGATCAGCTCGCGCCGGGCAGCGCCGAGTACCTGATCCCCGTCGTCCTGCGGCTGACCGGCACCCCGGACGTCGCGGCACTGTCCGCCGCGGTGGCCGACCTGGCGGCCCGGCACGAGTCCCTGCGGACGGTGTTCCGCGAGCATGACGGCCGACCGGTGCAACTGGTGCGCGACCCCGACCCGGACGTGCTGCGGGTGGCCGACGGGCCGGCGGATCCGGCCCGCGCCGCGGCCGCGGCGGTGGCGCCGATGGATCTCGAACACGGCCCGCTGTTCCGGGCCGTGCTCTTCCGCCAGGGCCCGGACGACCACCTGCTGGCGCTGACGATCCATCACATCGTGGCCGACGGATGGTCGCTGGGCATCATCGCCGACGAGCTGAGCGCGTGCTACGCCGCCCGCCGCGCCGGCCGGGCCCCCGACCTGCCGGAACTGCCGATCCAGTACCCCGACTTCGCGCTCTGGCAGCGGGACCGGCTGGACGGGCCGGTGCTCGCCGGGCAACTGGCCCACTGGATCGGGGAGCTGGACGGCCTGGCGCCGGTGGAGCTGCCCACCGACCGGCCCCGGCCGGCGGTCCGCTCCGCGCGCGGGGCGACGGTGTCCTTCGACGTCCCGGCGGCCCTGTCCGCACGGCTGAAGGAGCTGTTCGCCGCGCACCGGGTCACCCCGTTCATGGGGCTGCTGGCGGTGTTCCAGGTGCTGCTGGCCAACTACTGCGGACAGCGGGACGTCGCGGTCGGGACACCGGTCGCGGGCCGCAACCACGACGGGACCGAGGCCCTCGTCGGCTTCTTCGTGAACACCCTGGTGATGCGGGCGGACCTGACCGGCGACCCGTCGTTCACCCGGCTGCTGGCGCAGGTCCGGGAACGGGCGCTGGCCGCCTACGACCACCAGGACCTGCCGTTCGAGCGGCTCGTCGAGCACCTGGCCCCGGTCCGGGACCTCTCCCGCACGCCCCTGTTCCAGGTCATGTTCAACCTTCAGGACACCGCGGCCGGGTCCGGCGGCTGGGACCTGCCCGGGCTGCGGGTCGACGTCCAGCCCCTGGCCTACGGGGTCGCCAAGTTCGACCTGTCCCTCGACCTGGCGGAGACCGGGACGGGCTTCACCGGCGTCCTGGAGTACGCCACCGACCTCTTCGACCGGGCGACCGTCGAGCGGATGGCCACCCACTTCCTGGCCCTGCTCGCCGCGGCGGCGGCGGACCCGGCGGCCGCCGTCTCGCGGCTGCCGATGCTCGGCGCCGACGAGCAGCACCGGATGCTGACCGAGTGGAACCGGACCGGGGCGCCCGTCCCGCAGGCCTGCGTGCACGAGCTGGTGTCCCGGCAGGCCGCCGCGACACCGGAACGGATCGCGCTGGTCTGCGGGGAGAGCCGGCTCTCCTACCGCGAGCTGGAGGAGCGGTCCAACCGGCTCGCCCACCGGCTGATCCGGGCCGGGGTCGGACCGGAGACCCTGGTGGGCCTGTGCCTGGAGCGCGGCCCGCAGCTGCTCGTCGGCCTGCTGGCCGTCCTCAAGGCCGGCGGCGCCTACGTGCCGCTGGACCCGGCCCACCCGCGCGAACGGCTGGCGTTCATCCTGGACGACATCGCGGCGCCCGTCGTCCTCACCCAGCGCGGCCTGGCCGAGCGGCTCCCCACCGGGGAGCACCGGAGCGTGCTGTGCCTGGACGACGGCGGCGACGACGGCCTGCCGGTCACCGCCCCGCCGCCGCGGGCCACCCCGGCCAACCTCGCCTACCTCATCTACACCTCGGGATCCACCGGCGCCCCCAAGGGCGTCCAGACCCGGCACGACAACGTCGTCAACGGCCTGTTCGCCATGCAGCAGGTGATGCGGCTGACCGGCGAGGACCGGCTGATGGCGGTCGCCCCGTACACCTTCGACCCCTCCACCGTGGACCTCCTGCTGCCGCTGCTCCGGGGAGCGCGGATCCACCTGGCCACCCGGGAGGAGACCACCTCGCCGGCCCGGTTCGCCGCGATGCTCGCCGAGGACGGCATCACCGTCCTTCAGGTCACCCCGTCGCTGTGGAAGCTGGTCGTCGAGGAGATCCCCGACCTGTCCGACCGCCTCCACGTGCTGCTCGGCGGCGAAGCCCTCGACCCCGCGCTCGCCGCCACCACGCGTCCGCTGGTCCGGCGGCTCACCAACGTCTACGGGCCGACGGAGACGACGATCTGGGCGCTCGCCTCGGAGGTCGGACCGGGGCGGACCCGGGCCGCGGCGGTGCCGGTCGGCCGTCCGCTCGCCAACACCCGGGTGTTTGTGTTGGACGGGTTCTTGAATCCGGTGCCGGTGGGGGTGGTGGGTGAGGTGTATGTGGCGGGTGTGGGGTTGGCGCGGGGGTATTGGGGTCGGGCGGGGTTGACGGCGGGGCGGTTCGTGGCGTGTCCGTTCGGGGTGGGTGGGGAGCGGATGTATCGGACGGGGGATGTGGGGCG
>NZ_JBHVTL010000053.1:0-26531 GCF_042884635.1 Kitasatospora sp. NPDC058115 | reverse complement strand
TTCCATCGGGCGGCTTTCACACCGGCCCTCCGGGCGCTTCGTTCTTTCGTGTTTCCAGCTTATCAGATGTTTTCCGCTCCGTTTTCCGGAGTTTCTTTCGTCCGATTCGCTTCGGCCTTTCGGCGCTCCCGAACTCTATCAGAGTTTCTCGGGCCGTTTTCCCGCTCCGTTCTCGAATTTCGTTTCGAGGACTTCGACTGGGGGCCGTCCCGTGGGGCAACCCGGAGAACATTACGCACCGGGTTGCCCCACGTCAAATCAGGCCGGGAGGGCTCAGACCTCGACCACGACCGGGAGGATCATCGGGCGGCGACGGTAGTTGTCGGCCACCCACTTGCCGATGGTCCGGCGGACGAGCTGCTGGACCTGGCGGATCTCCAGGACACCGTCGCTCGCCGAGCGGTCGAGGGCCTCCTGCAGCCTGGCCGCGACCGGGACGAACGCGGCGTCGTCGATGCCGGAGCCGCGGGCCTGGATGGTCGGACCGCCGACGATCTTGCCGTTGGCGGAGTCGACCACCACGAAGCAGGAGATGAAGCCCTCCTCGCCGAGGATCCGGCGGTCCTTGAGCGAGGCCTCGGTGATGTCACCGACCGAGGAGCCGTCGACGTAGACGTAGCCGGCCTGCACCTTGCCGACGATGCGGGCGACACCGTCCTCCAGGTCGACGCAGACGCCGTCCTCCGCGATGACCACCCGGTTGCGCGGGACACCGGTCGCGATGCCGAGGTCGGCCGCGGCCCGCAGGTGGCGCCACTCGCCGTGCACCGGCATGAGGTTGCGCGGCTTGCAGATGTTGAAGAAGTACAGCAGCTCGCCGGCCGAGGCGTGGCCGGAGACGTGCACCTTGGCGTTGCCCTTGTGCACGACCTTGGCGCCCCAGCGGGTCAGGCCGTTGATGACCCGGTAGACGGCGTTCTCGTTGCCCGGGATGAGCGAGGACGCCAGGACGACGGTGTCGCCCTCGACGATGCGGATCTGGTGGTCGCGGTTGGCCATCCGGGACAGCGCGGCCATCGGCTCGCCCTGCGAGCCGGTACAGATCAGCACGACCTCCTTGTCCGGCAGGTCGTCCAGCTGCTTGACGTCGACGACCATGTTGCCGGGGACCTTCAGGTACCCGAGGTCGCGGGCGATGCCCATGTTGCGGACCATCGAGCGGCCGACGAAGGCGACCTTGCGCTTGTACTCGTGCGCGGCGTCCAGCACCTGCTGGATGCGGTGCACGTGGCTGGCGAACGAGGCCACGATGATGCGCTTCTCGGCGTTCGCGAAAACGTTTCGCAGCGCGGCCGAGATGTCCCGCTCGTGCGGGATGAAGCCGGGGACCTCGGCGTTGGTGGAGTCCACCAGCAGCAGGTCCATGCCCTCCTCCGCCAGCTTGGCGAAGGTCGGCAGGTCGGTGAGCCGGCCGTCGAGCGGCAGCTGGTCCATCTTGAAGTCACCGGTGGCGACGACCATGCCGGCGGGCGTGCGCACGGCGACGGCCAGCGCGTCCGGGATGGAGTGGTTGACCGCGATGAACTGGCAGTCGAAGGGGCCGATCCGCTCGCGGTCGCCCTCGGCGACCTCCAGCACGTACGGGCGGATGCGGTGCTCGGCGAGCTTGGCCTCGATCAGCGCGAGGGTGAGCTTCGACCCGATCAGCGGGATGTCCGGGTTCTCCCGGAGCAGGAACGGGACGGCGCCGATGTGGTCCTCGTGGCCGTGCGTGAGGACGATGCCGTCGATCTTGTCGAGGCGGTCCCGGATGTAGCTGAAGTCCGGGAGGATCAGGTCGACGCCGGGCTGCTCGTCCTCGGGGAAGAGGACGCCGCAGTCGACGATGAGAATGCGGTCCCCGTATTCGAAGACCGTCATGTTGCGGCCGATCTCGCCGAGACCGCCGAGCGGGGTGATGCGCAGGGCGCCCGCCTTCAGGGCCGGCGGCGCGCCGAGTTCGGGATGCGGGTGGCTCAAAAGACTCTCCTCACGACGCACGCCATATGTCCGGGGTCCTCCCCCGCGAGACATATGGCGTGCGTTCTCAGTGTCGTTTTCCTACCAGGTCGGTGCTCTCGCGCCTTCGGTCCGGTCCAGCGGCGGGCCCGTGAGGGTCCGGCGAGCCGGGGCGCGCACGTCTGTGTCTGTTAGAGGTCTACCCCGCCGTCGGCGAGATCCTTCTTCAGTTGGGCGATCTCCTCGGGAGTCGCGCCGACCAGGGGCAGCCGCAGCGGGCCGGCGGGCAGGCCCTGGAGCCCGAGCGCGGCCTTGGCGAGGATGACGCCCTGGGTGCGGAAGATACCGGTGAACACCGGCAGCAGGCGCTGGTGGACCGCCGTGGCCTTGGCCACATCGCCGGCCAGGTAGGCCTCGACCATGGTCCGCAGCTCGCCGGCGACCACATGACCGACCACGCTGACGACACCGACGGCTCCGACCGACAGCAGCGGCAGGTTGAGGATGTCGTCACCGGAGTACCAGGCGAGGTCGGAGCGGGCGATGGCCCAGGCGGCGGCGCCGAGGTCGCCCTTGGCGTCCTTGTTGGCGACGATCCGCGGGTGTTCGCCCAGCCGGACCAGCGTCTCGTGGCTCAGCGCGACGCCGCTGCGACCGGGGATGTCGTACAGCATGACCGGCAGCCCGGTGGCGTCGGCGATCTCCACGGTGTGCCGGTACAGGCCCTCCTGCGGGGGCTTGCTGTAGTACGGCGTGACCGCCAGCAGGCCGTGCGCGCCGGCCGCCTCGGCCTGGCGGGCCAGCTCCACGCTGTGACGGGTGTCGTTGGTGCCGACCCCGGCCACCACGTGGGCCCGGTCCCCGACCGCCTCCACCACGGCGCGGACGAGCTGGGCCTTCTCGGCGTCACTGGTGGTCGGGGACTCCCCGGTGGTGCCGTTGACGACGAGGCCGTCGTTGCCGGAGTCGACGAGGTGCGCGGCGAGGCGCTGGGCGCCGTCGAGGTCGAGGCCGCCGTCGGCGGTGAACGGTGTCACCATCGCGGTCAGGACCCGCCCGAAGGGCGTCTGGGGGGTGGAGGTCGGAGCCATGCGTCCAAAACTACTCGTAGGCGGTGGGGCGGCACCCAGGCCGGTCCACGGTTCGGACGGCCGCGGCGGTGGGCCCGGCTGCGAAGCGGCCGCGCAGCGCCTCCGCGGAGGCGGTTCCAGCGGTTCCAGCAGCGGGGACGTGGGATTCCGGTGCTGCGTGCTCGGGGGTTCAAGCAGCACCGGAATCCGTGTTCACGAGCGTAGGGAGAGGTCAGATAGGCCGCAATCCAGACATGCCAGACACTCTCCCCGGATGCCCGTCGCCGCAGGTCAGGGGGCGACCCGGCCGTGCTTCTCGAAGGCCGCATGGGTGAGCGGCATGAGCTCGGCCCACTGCTCCTCCATCCGCTCGGCGACCATCTCGATCTCGCGCTGCGGGAACGACGGCACCGCCGAGTTCTCCCGCTTGGTGCGCAGCGACAGGAAGTGCATCAGCGAGCGGGCGTTGCAGGTCGCGTACATCGACGAGTAGAGCCCGACCGGCAGCACCGCACGGGCGACCTCGCGGGCCACGCCGGCCTCCAGCATCTCCTGGTAGCGCCCGTACGCCTCGCGGTAGGCGGCCTCCATCGAGGCGGTGACGGTCGCGTGCTGCTCGGGGGTGCCCTCGACGAACTCGTAGCGGCCCGGCCGGCCCTGCTGGACCAGCCGGCGCTCCTCGGCCGGCACGTAGAAGACCGGCTGCAGCTCGCGGTAGCGGCCCGACTCCTCGTTGTACGACCAGCCGCTGCGGTGGCGGTGGAACTCGCGGAAGACGAAGATCGGCGCGCTGATGAAGAAGGTCATCGAGTTGTGCTCGAAGGGCGTGCCGTGCCGGTCCCGCATCAGGAAGTTGATCAGGCCCTTGGACTTCTCCGGGTCCTGCTGGAGCGCCTCCAGGGACTGCTCGCCCGCCGTCGAGACCCGGGCCGCCCAGATGACGTCCGAGTCGTCGGCGGCACTGCGGACCAGGTCCACGGTGACGTCGCCGCGGAACCGGGGGGCCGTCGTGTCGTCGCTCACGCGCTACTCCTCGCAGGCTTGTTGGTGGTGGTGCCGGTGGTGCCGGTGGTGCGGTGCAGCCGGATCGCGTGCTGCATGGTCTTGCGGGCGCGCGGCACGTCGCCGGCGTCGGCGTAGGCGACCGCCAGGCGGAAGAAGACCCGCCAGTCGCCGGGGGCGGCCTCGGCCTCGGCCTTGCGGCGGGCGAACACCTCGTCGGCCGAGGCGCGGTCGATCCGCCCGCCCTCGGTGCGCTTCAGCTCGTCGACGGGCAGACCGCCCTCGGCCTCCAGCTCACGGGCGAGCCGCTCGCTGTCCCGGCCGAAGCGGACCGTCTGGCGCAGGAACCAGAGGCCGATGACCGGGACGACGAAGGCGCACAGGCCCAGGCCGATGCCGAGCGGCTTGCCGGTCGCGATCAGCTGGACGCCCTCGCCGACGCAGATCAGCGCGACCAGCGCCAGCACGCCGGCGAGGACGAAGAAACCGGTACGGGAGGTCATGCCGGGCTCACAGGTCCAGGAAGTGTTCGAGGCCCAGGGTGAGCCCGGGCGTCTCCACGACCTTGCGCACGCCGAGCAGGATGCCCGGCATGAAGCTGCTGTGGTGCAGCGAGTCGTGCCGGATGGTGAGGGTCTCGCCGGTGTCGCCGAACATCACCTGCTGGTGGGCGAGCAGGCCGCGCAGCCGCACCGAGTGCACCGGCACCCCGTCGACGTCGGCGCCGCGGGCGCCGGGCAGGCTGTGGGTGGTCGGGTCCTGCTGCGGCGGCCGGCCGGCCTCCGCGCGGGCGGCGGCGATCAGCTGGGCGGTGCGGGCGGCGGTGCCGCTGGGGGCGTCCGCCTTGCCGTCGTGGTGCATCTCGACGACCTCGACCGACTCGAAGTACCTCGCGGCGATCTGCGAGAACTTCATGCCGAGGATCGCGCCGATCGAGAAGTTCGGCGCGATCAGCAGGCCGAGCTCCGGCGCCTCGTCGAGCAGGCCGCGCACGGTGGCCAGCCGCTCGTCGGTCCAGCCGGTGGTGCCGGTGACCACGTGGATCCCGTGGCGCAGGCAGTGGTCGAGGTTGCCCATCACCGCGTCCGGATGGGTCAGCTCGACGGCCACCTGGGCGCCGGCCCGGGTCAGCTCCGCCAGGTCGGACCCGCGGCCGAGGGCGGCGACCAGCTCCAGGTCGGGGGCGGCCTCCACGGCCTTGACCGCCTCCGAGCCGATCCGTCCCTTGGCGCCGATCACGGCGACACGCAGCGTCATAGCGAAAGTCCTCTCACACCAGCAGGTCGGCGAGCTTCGCGGCCCGCTTGTCGTTGACCGGACCGATCAGCGCCAGCGACGGCCGGTACGCGCCCAGCACATCACGGGCGACCTCGTGGACGTCCTCCAGGGTCACCGCCGCGATCTTCCCCAGCATGTCGTCGACCGACAGGTGGTGGCCGTAGCTGAGCTCGGCCTTGCCGATGCGGTTCATCAGCGAGCCGGTGTCCTCCATGCCGAGCACGGTGGAGCCGGAGATCTGGCCGATCGCGCGCTGCAGCTCCTCCTCGGTGATGCCCTCGGCGACCACCTTGGCGAGCTCCTCGCGGCAGATCCGCAACACCTCCTCGACCCGCTTGGGCTGGCAGCCGGCGTAGATGCCGAACAGGCCGCTGTCCGCGTAGGAGGAGGAGTACGAGTACACCGAGTACGCCAGGCCGCGCTTCTCCCGGACCTCCTGGAACAGCCGGGAGCTCATGCCGCCGCCGAGGGCCGCGTTGAGCACGCCCATCGCCCAGCGGCGCTCGTCGTGCCGGGGCACGCCGGGCACGCCCAGCACCAGGTGGGCCTGCTCGGTGGCCCGGTTGAGCACCTCGACCCGGCCCGCGGTCCGCAGCGCCTTCACGCCGCGCCGGGGCTCGGCGGGGGCGGCGTCGGACTTGGCGAGCAGCGGCGCGAAGGCCCGCTCGACCTGCCGGACGACCTTGCGGTGGTCCAGGTTGCCGGCCGCGGCGACGACCAGGTGCTCGGGCCGGTAGCGGCGGTGGAAGAAGTTCGCGATCTGGTCGCGGCTGAGCCCCCGGACGGTCTCCTGGGTGCCGAGGATCGGCCGGCCGAGCGGGCCGTTGCCGAAGATCACCTTGGCGAAGAGGTCGTGGACGACGTCACCCGGGTCGTCCTCGGCCATCGCCATCTCTTCGAGGATGACGCCGCGCTCGGCCTCGACGTCCTCGGGGCGGATCAGCGAGCCGGTGAGCATGTCGCAGACCACGTCGATGGCCAGCGGCAGGTCGGTGTCGAGCACCCGCGCGTAGTAGCAGGTGTTCTCCTTGGCGGTGAAGGCGTTCATCTCGCCGCCGACCGCGTCCAGGGCGGCCGAGATGTCCAGCGCGCTGCGCCGCTCGGTGCCCTTGAAGAGCAGGTGCTCCAGGTAGTGCGTGGCGCCGTTGAGCTGCGGGGTCTCGTCCCGCGAGCCGACGCCGACCCAGATGCCGAAGGTCGCGGAGCGCACCGTCGGCAGGGTCTCGGTGACGACGCGCAGGCCGCCGGGGAGGACGGTGCGGCGCACGGTTCCGGCGCCGTCCGCGCCCTTCAGCAGGGTCCGGGTCGTGCCGGGGCGCTGCGTCGCCGCCGAGGCCTGGGCCACGGGGGTACCTCCGTAGAAAAAAGCGGTCCGTCGGGAGCGCGGGACAACAGGGTGCGGCCCGCACGCCGCTGGGGGCGTGCGGGCCGCTGGGTTCAGCTAGCGGCGCTTCACTCGGAAGCGGCCTCGGCGTTCTCCTCGCCCTCGATGACCGGGATCAGCGAGAGCTTGCCGCGCGGGTCGATCTCGGCGATCTCGACCTGCACCTTGGCGCCGACGCCGAGGACGTCCTCGACGTTCTCCACGCGCTTGCCGCCGGCGAGCTTGCGGATCTGCGAGATGTGCAGCAGACCGTCCTTGCCCGGCATGAGCGAGACGAAGGCACCGAAGGTCGTGGTCTTGACCACGGTGCCCAGGTAGCGCTCGCCGACCTCCGGCATGGTCGGGTTGGCGATCTGGTTGATCGTGGTGCGGGCGGCCTCGGCGGCCGGGCCGTCGGCGGCACCGATGTAGATGGTGCCGTCGTCCTCGATCGTGATCTCGGCGCCGGTGTCCTCCTGGATCTGGTTGATCATCTTGCCCTTGGGGCCGATGACCTCGCCGATCTTGTCCACCGGGATCTTGATGGTGATGATGCGCGGCGCGTTCGGGGACATCTCGTCCGGGGAGTCGATGGCCTCGTTCATCACGTCGAGGATGTGCAGGCGGGCGTCGCGGGCCTGCTTCAGCGCGGCGGCCAGCACCGACGCCGGGATGCCGTTGAGCTTGGTGTCCAGCTGCAGGGCGGTGATGAAGTTGCGGGTACCGGCGACCTTGAAGTCCATGTCGCCGTACGCGTCCTCGGCACCGAGGATGTCGGTGAGGGTCACGTAGTGGGTCTCACCGTCGATCTCCTGGGAGATCAGGCCCATGGCGATGCCGGCGACGGCGGCCTTCAGCGGCACACCGGCGTTCAGCAGCGACATGGTGGAGGCGCAGACCGAGCCCATCGAGGTGGAGCCGTTGGAGCCGAGCGCCTCGGAGACCTGGCGGATGGCGTACGGGAACTCCTCGCGGGTCGGCAGCACCGGCAGGATGGCCCGCTCGGCCAGCGCGCCGTGGCCGATCTCGCGGCGCTTCGGCGAACCGACGCGGCCGGTCTCGCCGACCGAGTACGGCGGGAAGTTGTAGTTGTGCATGTAGCGGCGGCGGGTCTCCGGGGAGAGCGTGTCCAGCTGCTGCTCCATGCGGAGCATGTTCAGCGTGGTGACACCCAGGATCTGGGTCTCGCCGCGCTCGAACAGGGCCGAGCCGTGCACCCGCGGGATGGCCTCGACCTCGGCGGCCAGGGTGCGGATGTCGGTGACGCCGCGGCCGTCGATGCGGACCTTGTCCTTGATGACGCGCTCGCGGACGATCTTCTTGGTCAGCGCGTTGTAGGCGGCGCTGATCTC
This sequence comes from Kitasatospora sp. NPDC058115, assembly GCF_042884635.1. Lineage (NCBI taxonomy): Bacteria > Bacillati > Actinomycetota > Actinomycetes > Kitasatosporales > Streptomycetaceae > Kitasatospora > Kitasatospora sp. NPDC058115. Next base: position 18,528 of record NZ_JBHVTL010000053.1, on the reverse strand, counting down.
CTTCTCGCGGCCCTCGAACTCGGGCAGCAGCTTCTCGGCGGCCAGCGCCTTGACGCGGTCCAGCTCGTTGTTGCGCTCCTGCTTGCCCGCGATGGTCAGGGCCTGGGCGAGCTCGTCCTTGACGGCGGCGGTCAGCGCGGCGAGCACGTCGTCCTGGTAGTCCAGGAAGACCGGGAACTCGCCGGTCGGCTTGGCGGCCTGGGCGGCCAGCTGCGACTGCGCGGCGCACAGGACCTTGATGAACGGCTTCGCGGCCTCCAGGCCGGAGGCGACGATCTCCTCGGTCGGCGCGTCGGCGCCGCCCTCGACCAGCTTGATGGTCTTGTCGGTGGCCTCGGCCTCGACCATCATGATCGCGACGTCGCCGTCCGGCAGGACGCGGCCGGCCACGACCATGTCGAAGACGGCCGACTCCAGCTCGCTGTGGGTCGGGAAGGCGACCCACTGGCCGTTGATCAGCGCGACGCGCACGCCGCCGATCGGGCCGGAGAACGGCAGGCCCGCCAGCTGGGTGGAGGCGGAGGCGGCGTTGATGGCCACCACGTCGTACAGGTGGTCCGGGTTCAGCGCCATCACGGTGACGACGACCTGGACCTCGTTGCGCAGGCCCTTGACGAAGGACGGGCGCAGCGGGCGGTCGATCAGGCGGCAGGTGAGGATCGCGTCCTCGGAGGGCCGGCCCTCACGACGGAAGAACGAGCCGGGGATGCGGCCGGCGGCGTACATCCGCTCCTCGACGTCCACCGTCAGCGGGAAGAAGTCGAAGTGCTCCTTCGGCTGCTTGGACGCGCTGGTGGCCGACAGCACCATGGTGTCGTCGTCCAGGTAGGCGACGGCGGAGCCGGCCGCCTGACGGGCCAGACGGCCGGTCTCGAAGCGGATGGTACGGGTGCCGAAGGAACCGTTGTCGATCACGGCCTCGGCGTAGAACACGTTCTCTTCCACCTGGAAGATCTCCTCTTTCGTACGTCTTCCGGGAGAGCGTCCCCGCGCATCGCCTGCGTGTTGACCCTGGACGGTCGGGCCGGTCTTCGATCGAAGCCTCCGGTGCACCCCGCTTCGATGGGCGGGGCCTCCGGCGGCCACTACCGAGGACCGGCGCCTCTCGGCCGGCCGGGTCCGGACGGGCGGTCCGCGTCTGGACGCTCTCTCGGATGCGGGCGGCTTCCGTTTGAAGCCTTCGTCCCGCGGGGGTCGGGTTCTGCTGCCTGGTGGCGCGCTTGCGGCGCCATCACCCGGCATGCCCACAACCCTACGGTGCAATCCTCGGCCACCTGGGGAGGTGCGCGCGAGTTGTTATGCACGGTCGTTGCGTTCGGACGCCCCGGTGGGCGCCCCGGCCGTACCGCCGCGGCATACGCGCGAGGGGCGGCTCCCCGGTGTGGGGAGCCGCCCCGAGCGGCGTTCTCAGCGGGCGCCGCCGGCGGCACCGCGGCGGATGCCCAGGCGGTCGACGAGCGTACGGAAGCGCTCGATGTCCTTCTTGGCCAGGTACTGCAGCAGACGACGGCGCTGGCCGACCAGGATCAGCAGGCCGCGGCGCGAGTGGTGGTCGTGCTTGTGCGACTTGAGGTGCTCGGTCAGGTCCGAGATGCGGCGGGAGAGCATGGCCACCTGGACCTCGGGGGAGCCGGTGTCGCCCTCCTTCTGGCCGAACTCGGCGATGATCTGCTTCTTCACGTCAGAGGCGAGAGCCACTGCAACTCCTTCGAGGTGATACCGAGCGGTCCTGGTCTACGGCACAGGACTCTGGGAGAACTCGGTGTCGTGACGAGCACGGCCGCCGGTCCTCGCCCCACCCGGGGGCGGACACACGGCTGCGCTCGGAGGCCAAGCGTACCAGTGCCTCCGGCACCGCCGTCGGGCGGCCCCGGCGGGCCGGTCAGCCGGTGGCGCCGCGGACCAGCCGGTAGACGTCGAGGACGGCCAGCACCAGCGGCACCAGCGACATCAGGGTGAGGCTGTCGAGCAGGTCCAGGATGCGCCCCCAGAACGGGGAGACGCCCAGCCGCGGCACCACCAGGGCGATCGCGGTGAGCACCGCGGCGCCGAAGGCGATCGAGGCGGCCAGCCAGACGGTGCGCAGGTCGGCGTCGGTGGAGCCGATCCCGGCCCGCAGCACGAACTGCGGGGTGTGCAGGGAGAGGCCGACGATCAGCAGGGACAGACCGAACAGGCCGGCGACGGTGAGGCTGAAGACCTGCGCGCTGTAGCGGAACAGCCGGGCGCGGAGCATGGTGGCCAGGCCGAGGACCAGGGCGAGCAGTTCGGGGAAGGTCTCGTCGGTGAAGCCGAGCACCGCGCAGGCGCCGACGATCACCGCGGCGCAGCCGCCGACCAGGCCGACCAGCACCTCGTGGCCGCGGCGGGCCTGGTGGGCGATCCGCTCGTACTGGACGAGTTCGGCGCGGGCGGCGTCCTCGTCGTGGTCGCGGCCGCGGGCCCGGGTCTGGCCGGGGGCGCTGTAGCCGACGGGCAGCCGGGCGAAGCGGGCGGACAGGCCGGGCAGGAAGCCGATCGCGGCGACGGCGGCGACGCCGGTGACGGCGGCGATGTGGTCGGCCGGGGTGCCGGGCAGCAGCACGGCGGCGAAGGTGGCCAGCGCGCCCGCCGCGGCCAGGAAGGCGGCGGCGACGAACAGCGAGTCCTTCTCGGGCAGCAGGCCGACCAGCAGGACGGCGACCACCAGGACGGCGACGCAGCCGGTGAGGAACTGCAGCCGGCCGGGGCCGTCCAGCGGGCCACCGGTGGGGGCGAGCACGCCGCTGCCGGCGATCAGGGCGTGGGGCAGGGCGCCGAGGCCGAGCGCGAGGCCGGCCCAGGCGTCCCGGTAGACCCGGGCGCGGACGCCGGCGAGGGCGGTGAGCACGACGGCGACGACGCCGGAGATCACCCCGGGCAGGCCGTGCATGTCGTGGCGCAGGTCGGCGAACCAGAGCGCGAAGCCGAGCAGGGTGAGCAGCACGCCGGTGCCGATGAGGCCGAAGGCGCGCATCAGCTCGGGGCCCCAGAACCGGCGGTCGGTCTCGCCGGCGGTGGCGATGGCGTCGGCGACGTCGTCGTAGACGGCGGGCGGCAGCGACTCGGCGAACGGGCGCAGGCTGAGCAGGTCGCCGTCGCGCACCTGCTGGGCGGCGAGCGAGCGGCTGCCGTCGAGCACGGTGCCGTCGCGGCGGACCAGGTGGAAGCCGGTGGGGACGCCGTCGGGCTGGGTCTGGCCGGAGAGGCGCAGCACCTCGGGGTAGACGTCCGCGAGCGGGACGTCCTCGGGCAGGGCGACGTCGATCCGGCTGTCCGGGGCGACGACGGTGACCCGGCAGAAGCCGGTCGTGGCGGGCGTCGTCATGCCCGCACCTCGTTCGCTCGACGCACTGGGCGCTCCCCCTTGATGACGGTGCCGCGGTACCGGCGGCTGGTCGGTCTGGCTGACGCGCCGGCGCCGGCCGGGCGGAACCGGCCCGGCGGGGCCACGAGTTGGCGCGGCGTTACCCTACCCGCTCGGTTCGTGTCCGGCCCCGTGGAGGGCGGGCGGCCCCGCGGGGCCGGGGTCCCAGTAGGATCGGCCCCCTGCGCAGGGCGGCGGGGGCGGCGCGCGTCTCCCCGGGTGCCTGCGGTCGGCGGAGCGGGGGCGGCGTCACACGGGGCGCCCTCACCCGTACGTATCCAGTGGCGTGAGGGCTGATGCCGTGGTGATCGAGCGAAGCGTTCGTGGTCGGGGGGTGGGGCGCGCATGGGCGTGATCACCGTCAAGCGGCCGCCCCGGGCCTATCCGCCCGCGGTGCCGGACGAGCCGGTGGAGATGGTCCCCCCGCCCGAGCTGCCCCGGTCGGGCGGCGAGGACTGGGTGATGAGCATCCTGCCGATGCTCGGCATGGGCGGATCGGCGGTGTTCTTCTTCTCGCCGGGCGCCCAGGCGCCGATGAAGATCATGGGCGGTCTGATGATCGTCTCGACGGTCGGCATGGCGCTCGCCCAGATCGTCCGGGCCCGCAAGGGCGGTTCCTCGGCCACCGCGGACGAACGGCGCGACTACCTCAAGTACCTGCAGCAGATGCGCCGTCAGGTGCGCCGGACCGCCGAGCGCCAGCGCGGCGCCCAGCTGTTCCTGAACCCCGAGCCGGACCAGCTCTGGTCGATCGTCGCGGACGGCCGCCGGCTCTGGGAACGGCGCTCCGGGGACGGCGACTTCGCGCAGATACGGGTCGGCCGCGGACCGGTGCAGCTGTCCACCCCGCTGGTGGCGCCGCAGACCGCGCCGATGGACGAGCTGGAGCCGCTGTCGGCGGCCGCGATGCAGACCTTCCTGAAGGCCCACGGCACCCTCCAGGACCTGCCGTTGGCGATCTCGCTGCGCGCCTTCTACCACATCACGGTCTGCGGGGACCCGGACACCGTCTACGGCAACGTCCGGGCGATGATCGCCCAGTTGACCACCCTGCACTCGCCGGACGACCTGCTGATCACGGTGGCGGCCGCGCCCGGCGCGGTGGACGAGTGGGAGTGGACCAAGTGGCTCCCGCACAACCAGCACCGCAAGGAGAGCGACGGCGCCGGTTCGCGCCGGCTGATCGCCACCGGCCTCGGCGAGCTGGAACTGCTGCTGCAGGACGAGCTCGCCGGCCGTCAGCGGTTCGTCCGGGACGCCGCGCCGGCGCCCGACCAGCCGCACGTCGTCGTCGTGATGGACGGCGCCTCGGTGCCGCACGACTCGCTGCTGGCCGGTGCGGAGGGCGTGCACGGGGTGACCATCGTCGAGGTGGTCCCGGGCGACCTGGACGAGCCGTCCGGGCACCTGGTCGTCACGGTCTCGCCCGACGAGCTGGTGCTGCGCTCGGCCTCCGGCGCCACCTACGCCGGCACCCCGGACACCCTGTCCGCGTGGCAGTCCGAGGCGCTCGCCCGGCAGCTGGCGCCGTACCGGGCCTCGGCCGGCGGCGACGACGAACCGCTGCTGTCCAACCTGGACTTCACCGACCTGATGAACTCCGGCGACCCGGGCTCCTTCGACGTCACCCGCAGCTGGCGGCAGCGGGCCCAGCACGAGCGGCTGCGGGTGCCGATCGGTGTCGGGGCCGGCGGCGAGCACGTGTACCTGGACATCAAGGAGGCCGCGCTGGAGGGCATGGGCCCGCACGGCCTGTGCGTCGGCGCGACCGGCTCCGGCAAGTCCGAGCTGTTGCGCACCCTGGTGCTGGGCCTCGCGATGACGCACTCCTCGGAGACGCTGAACTTCGTGCTCGCCGACTTCAAGGGCGGCGCGACCTTCGCGGGCATGGCGGACATGCCGCACACCTCCGCGGTGATCACCAACCTGGAGGGCCAGCTCACCCTGGTCGACCGCATGCGGGACGCCATCGAGGGCGAGCTCAACCGGCGCCAGGAGCTGCTGCACCGGGCCGGCAACTACGCGAACATCCACGAGTACGAGCGGGCCCGGGCGGCCGGCGCGGCGCTGGACCCGCTGCCGTCGCTGGTGCTCATCATCGACGAGTTCTCCGAACTCCTCACCGCCAAGCCCGACTTCATCGACATGTTCATCCAGATCGGCCGGATCGGCCGGTCCCTCGGGGTGCACCTGCTGCTGGCCTCGCAGCGTCTGGAGGAGGGCAAGCTGCGCGGGCTGGACACCTACCTCTCCTACCGGATCGGTCTGCGCACCTTCTCGGCGGCCGAGTCGCGGGCGGCGATCGGCGTCCCGGACGCGTACCACCTGCCGCCGGTGCCGGGCGTCGGCTACCTGAAGTTCGGCACCGACGTGATGGAGCGGTTCAAGGCGGCGTACGTCTCCGGGCCGTACCGGGCGCCGGGGCAGCAGCGGTCGACCGGCGGCCGGCTGGTGACCGCGCGGCCGGTGCGGTTCACCGCGGCCGAGGTGCCGGTGACCGAGCCGCTGGTGCAGGAGGTCGAGCCGATCGCCGAGGAGCCGGACGACGCCCTGGCGGACACCGTGCTCGACGTGTTCGTGCAGCGGATGACGGGCCAGGGCCCGGCCGCGCACCAGGTGTGGCTGCCGCCGCTGGACGCCCCGCCGAGCGTGGACCAGCTGCTGCCGCCGCTCCAGGCGACCGCCGAGCGCGGCCTGACCGCGCCGCAGTACGGGGCGCTGGGCCGGCTGCGGGTGCCGGTCGGCATCGTCGACAAGCCGCGCGACCAGAAGCGCGACATCCTCGACCACGACTACTCGGCGGCGGCCGGTCACGGCCTGGTGGTCGGCGGTCCGCGCTCCGGCAAGTCGACGGTGATCCGCACCACGGTGGCCTCGTTCGCGCTCACCCACACCCCGCTGGAGGTGCAGTTCTACCTGCTGGACTTCGGCGGTGGCGGCTTCCAGTCGCTCCAGGAGCTGCCGCAGGTCGGCGGGGTGGCCGGGCGGCTGGACGCCGAGAAGGTGCGCCGGATGGTCTCCGAGGTGCACGGCGTGCTGAACCGCCGCGAGGAGCTGTTCCGCGCCACGGGGATCGACTCGATCGGCACCTACCGGGCCCGCCGGGCCTCCGGCGCGCTGCCGGAGGAGCAGTTCGGCGACGTCTTCCTGGTGATCGACGGCTGGAACACCTTCAAGCAGGAGTTCGAGGCGCTGGAGCCGGTCATCGGCGACATCGCCCAGCGGGGCCTGGGCTACGGCGTCCACCTGATCGTCACCGCGGCCCGGTACGCGGAGGTCCGCCCGGCGCTCAAGGACCTGCTGCAGAACCGGACCGAGCTGAAGCTCGGCGACTCCATGGAGTCCGAGGTGGACCGCCGGGTGGCGCAGAACGTGCCGGCCGTCCCGGGCCGCGGCGTCACCGCGGACCGGCTGCACTTCCTCACCGGTCTGCCCCGCCTCGACGGCTCCGGCTCGGTGGAGGACCTGCAGAACGGCGTGGCCGGGCTGGTCTCGGCGGTCGCCGGGGCGTGGACGGGCCCGCGTGCGCCGCAGGTGCGGATGCTGCCGGCGGTGCTGGACGGACACGCGCTGCCGAAGGGCTTCGAGCACCCGGAGCGGGGCGTCGCGTTCGGCGTGGACGAGGCGGAGCTGGCGCCGGCCTTCGTCAACTTCGAGACCGACCCGCTGTTCATCGTCTTCGGCGACACCGAGTCCGGGAAGTCCGCGCTGCTGCGGATGCTCGTCAAGCAGATCACCGAGCGCTACACCCCGGACCAGGCCGGCATCGTGGTCGGCGACTACCGGCGGGCGCTGCTCGGCGTCGTCCCGCCGGAGTACCTGGTGGAGTACGCGGCCGCGCAGCCGGCCATGTCGAGCGTGGTCGAGATGCTGCGCGGGGCCTGCGCGCGCCGGCTGCCCGGGCCGGACGTGACCGCCGAGCAGTTGCGCAACCGCAGCTGGTACAGCGGCAAGGACATGTTCGTGGTGGTCGACGACTACGAGCTGGTGGCGACCTCCTCGGGCAACCCGCTGGCGGCGCTCGCGGAGTTCCTGCCGTTCGCGCGGGACATCGGCCTGCGGGTGATCGTCGCGCGCAGCGCGGGCGGCGCCGGGCGCTCGCTGTACGAGCCGTTCATGCAGCGGATGCGCGAGCTGGGCGGCCAGGGCGTGCTGCTGTCCGGCAACCGGGACGAGGGCCCGCTGCTGGGCACCGTCAAGCCGCAGGCGCTGCCGCCGGGCCGGGGCGTGTTCGTCTCGCGCCGGGTGACCAGCGGGCAGATGGTGCAGACGGGCTGGCTGCCGGCGCCGTAGCGGCCGGTCTCTCGTGACGCAGCGTGTTCGAAGGGGTCGGGTCCTCGGATCCGGCCCCTTCCGGCATCCCGGGTGCTGAAACGTTACCTAGATCTTTCCGCCGGGGGGCTGCGGTTCCCGTACCCGGACCGGGGCTTGACGGGGCCGTCGAGGCCTCCGGCCGACCTGCGCCCGCATCCGGACAGCACCTTGGAATGCGCGCACGTAAACCGCCGTTCACCTTGGATTCCAGCGCGATGAAGCGAAAGTAACAAGTCGGACATGCATAGTGATGACGATCAGTGATCATCGGATCGCATGTTTATGCGCTTCACGGCAACGGATTCCGAAGCCCTTTCGCGATTGACTCGATCATTCCGGCCAAGGTTCCATGGCGGCCCGGGAGCGACAGGACCAGACACCGAGCCAGTCAGCCAGCGGAGGCGATACCGCTCCCTCTCCAGGACCAGCACAGAGCCGATCGGATGCCTCATGACCGACACGCTTCGCCCGCCCGCCCCCGCGGCCTCCGCCGCGGCCGTCGCAGGCGCGCCCGGCGCCCCGCAGCAGCAGCTCAAGCGCTCGATCGGCGTCGTCGGCGGCACGCTGCTCACGCTGTCCTGCGTCACCCCGGCCTCCACGCTCTTCGTGATCGTCCCGGAGCTGTTCTCCAGCATCGGCAGCGCCACCGCGCTCGCCATCGCGATCGGCTCGGTGCTCTGCATCGCGGTCGCCTTCTGCTACTCCGAGCTCGGCACCCTGATCCCCAGCGCCGGCGGCGAGTACGCGATGGTCGGCACCCTGGCCGGACGCCTGGCCGGCTGGCTGGTCTTCGTGCTCTCGCTGATCGTGGTGATGATCGTCCCCTCGGTCATCGCCCTCGGCACCGCCGACTACCTCGCCCCCGTGCTGCACGTCGACAAGCCCCTGGCCGGCGCGGCGGTGATGCTCGCCGCCACCCTGGCCGGCCTGCTGGACCTGCGCGCCAACGCCTGGATCACCGGCATCTTCCTGGTCCTGGAGGTCGTCGCGGCCGGCGTGGTGTCGGTGCTCGGCTTCGCCCACGCCAACGGCGGGGCGCCCAGCATGCTGCACGGCGTGGTCACCGGCGAGGACGGCGTCACCACCACGGTGAGCATCGGCGCGATCATCGGCGCCCTCGGCATCGCGCTCTTCATCACCCAGGGCTTCTCCACCGCCGTCTACCTCTCCGAGGAGCTGGAGAACCCGCGCCGCAACGTCTCCCGCACCGTGCTGTGGACGCTGGGGATCTCCGCCGCGATCCTGCTCGTCCCGGTCGCCGCCATCACCATGGGCGCCCCCGACCTGGCGACGCTGAGCTCCGGCGACATCTCCGGCATGGTCACCGCCTGGAGCAACTCCGCGGTCGGCACCTTCATCAGCCTCTGCGTCGCGCTGGCCATCATCAACGCCGGCATCGTCATGGTCATCCAGAACTCCCGGGTGCTGTTCGCCTCGGCCCGCGACAAGGCGTGGCCCGGCCCGGTCAACAAGGCCTTCGGCACCCTGGGCCGGTTCGGCTCCCCGTGGATCGCCACCCTGGCCGTCGGCCTGCCGGGCGCCGCGCTCTGCTACGTCAAGGGCGAGCTGCTCAGCGAGATCACCGGCGTCGCCGTCACCGGGATGTACCTGCTGGTCGCGATCGCCGCGCTGCTCTCCCGCCGCAAGCACCACAAGCACGCCGCCGCCTGGCGGATGCCGCTGTGGCCGGCCGTCCCGGTGGTGCTGATCGTGGTCCTCGGCTACGTCATCACCCAGCTGGACGTGGTCCCGCTGCTGTGGACCGGCGGCATCACCGCCGTCGCCACCCTCTACTGGCTGTTCTACCTGCGCCCCCGCCAGGACACCCACTGGGTGATCAGCCTCCCCGAGGACCAGCAGGCCTGATCCTCCCCCCGAACCCTCCCCCTCCCCCACACGGCAGTGCCCCGGGCTCCCCCTGGCCCGGGGCACTGCCGCGTCCGCGGGCTACCGCTTGAGCTTCCACTCCGGGCTGGCCGCGATCGCCTTCAGCTGCTCGACGGTCAGCGCCGGCGCGGTGCGGGTGGACGCGGCGCCCTGGGCACCGCTGCTGTAGGCGCTGACCGCCACCCGCAGGCCGTCCGGGTGCAGCGCCTCGGCCGTCCACTTCACCGGGTTGCCCGGCTGCTTGCGGAACTTCACCTGGGTCCCGTCGGGCGTGGTCTCCGACCCCCCGAACGGCTCGGTGTGCCGCGGCCCGCTCCAGTCGTCGACGTTGAGCTCCACCAGCGACCTGCCCCTGCCGTCGTTCACCACGAGGCTCGCGAAGGCATCGCCGCCGTCGGCCTCGCTCCGCTTGAGCCCGGCCGGGAGCAGCTCGGCGACGGTCGCGAGGATCTCCTGCCCGCCGTACGGGCCGCCGGTGCCGTCCGGCCCGTACGGCTCCGCCAGGGCGGCGACCACCCGGTCCCAGAACCCGTCGGTGACGACCGCCCTGAGCTGCTCGGGGCTCAGCGGCGGGGTGGCCCGGGAGACCGGCACCCCCTTGCGCTGCGGGGCGTTCCACTCGCTCAGCTCGATCAGCCGGCCGTCCTCGCCGGTCAGCCTGGCCGACCACCACTTGGTGTCGCCCCGGGGGCGCGGCTGCTCGTAGCCCTGGAACAGGGTCAGCGCGCCACCGCCCGGCAGCGGGGTCGTGGTGCAGGCGTCGTAGGGGACCAGCTTCCGGTCGGGGCAGCCGCTGTCCGCCCGGCGCGGGTCGTTCCCGGCGACCCTGGCCACCGAGACGGTGATCATGGCCTTGCCCCTGCCGTCGTCGAGGACCAGCGAGGCCCCGGGGCTCCCGCCGCCGCCGGGCCGGCCGTCGTCGCCGGTTCCGGACGCCTCGGCCTCGCCGACCTGGCCCTCGGGCAGCATCGCCCGGAAGGCGGCGAGCAGTTCCTCGCCGCCGACCGCCGCGGCACCGGAGGCGGCGCTGGGGGCCGCCGTGGACGGCCCGGGGGCGGGGGCGCCGGAGTCCGGGGCACTGCCGCTCGCCGCCGGGGCCGGGCCCGAGGCGGCCGGGGAGCCACCGGTGAGGTACACGGCGCCGGCACCCACCAGGGTCAGCGCGGCCGCGCCGCCCACCGCGGCGAGGGCCGAGCGGCGGCGCCAGCGGCGGCGGCCGCGGGCCAGTCCGCCGGCCGCGAGCCCGGCCGGGCCCTGCGGGTGGAAGGCCTCGCCCGTGCGGGTCATCGCGCGGAGCAGATCATCCTCGAAGCTGTCGGAGGCCGACATGCGTGATCACCGTTTCCTTCGGTCACGGGACAGGGGCCGGTGGCGGACCCCCGCAGCGGGCGGTCGGGTCGTGCCGTCAGCGGGCCGTCAGTTCGGCCAGCGAGTCGCCGAGCCGCCCGCGCAACCGCGCCAGCGCCCGGGAGGTCCGGGTGCGGACCGCGCCCGAGGACAGCCTCAGCACCTCGGCGGTCTCCTCGACGCTGCGGTCCTCCCAGTAGCGCAGCACCAGCACCGCCCGGTCCTGGACGGACAGCCCGCCGAGCGCGTCGAGCAGGGTGAGCCGCAGCGCCCCGTCCGCCTCGTGGCCCGCGGACTCGGGCAGCCGGTCGGTGGGGTGCTCACCGCTGGACCGGCGGCGCTTCTGGGCGAGGAACACCCGCACCATCACGGTGTGCGCGTAGGCGCCGGGGTTGTCGACCCGGTGGCGCCCGCCGGTCCACGCCTTGCGGCGCCACAGCACGTACATCCGGCCGAGGGCCTCCTGGACGAGGTCCTCGGCCCCGTGGGTGTCCCCGCCGGTGAGCAGGCAGGCCGAGCGGTACAACCGTCCGGTGTGTCCCGAGACGAGTTCCAGGAACTCCGCGTCCTTCGCCGCGCGTGCGCCAGCGCTCCGGCCCATCCCCCCACGCCCTCCCCGATCACCGCCGTCGACACTCCTTCGATGCGGTGACCGGGGCCGGATGTTACAGCCGGGCCCGGAGTTCTTCCCGGCGCCCGGCCGGGGCCCCCGTCAGGTGCGCCGGCGGTGGTCGCGGAGCACCACGCCGCCGCCGATCAGCAGGGCGACCAGCAGGGCGCCGATGCCCAGCACGTAGGTCGCGGTGCGGCCGTCGCGGTCGGCCTGGGTCTCGCCGAGGCCGAGCGGGCGCGGCACGATCGACGCGGAGGCCAGCTCGACCGGCGGGTCCTCCACCGGGCGGTCGGCCGGTGCGGCGGGCGCGGTGGTCACCGCCTTCACCGGGTCGACCACGCCCCAGCCGATGTACTCGTTCGCCTTGCGGTCGGTGCGCTGCGCGGTCTGCTCGATCCAGGCCCGCACCTGGCCGGGCTTCCAGTCCGGGTGCGCGCCGACCAGCAGCGCCGCCAGCCCGGAGACGTACGGCGCGGCGAAGCTGGTGCCGTTGTCGACGCACTGCCCGGCGCGCGGGACGGTGGAGAGCATGTCGACGCCGGGGGCCGCGACGTCCACGAAGTCGCCGTACTGGGAGAAGTAGGTGCGCTCGTTGTTGCGGTCGGAGGCGCCGACGGCGAGCACCGTGCGGAACGCCGCCGGATAGGTGTCGCCCTTCTGGCCGTCGTTGCCGGAGGAGGCGACCACCACCACCCCGCGGCTCTCCGCGTTGTCGATCGCGGCCTTCAGCTCCTCGTAGCCGACGAACCGGGTGTCACCGGCGCCGCGCACGTCCTGGGAGATGTTGATGACCTTGGCGCCCTGCTGGACCGCCGAGTTGACGGCCGCGACCAGCGAGTGCACGTCACCGTTGCCCTCGGCGTCGTTCTGCCGGATCGACAGGACCGTGGCGCCCGGGGCGATCCCGACGAAGCCGGTCCGCTCGCTGCGGGCGGCCGCGATGATGCCCGCGACCTTGGTGCCGTGGCCGACCCGGTCGTCCTTGCCGCCGCCCTCGACCTGCTTGCCCTCCTTGTCCTTGAGCAGCGAACCGCCGTCGAGGACCTTGTTGGCGAGCTGCGGGTTCTGGTCGTCCACCCCGGTGTCGATGACCGCGACCAGCACCCCGGCGCCGGTGACCGTGCCGCCCTGCCAGAGCTCGTCCAGCACCATCCGCTGGAGCGACCACGGCACGGTCTGCACGTCCTGGGCGTTCTTGCCGCACTCCCCCGCGGCCGAGATGCCCGGCCCGTCCGCCGCCGCCGGCACCGTCAGCGGGCCGCCCAGCAGCGCGAGCGCGGCCGCCGCCGCGGCCGCCGTCCGGTACCTGACCACCGGCACCCTGCCACCCCTCATGTCGTCCACCTGGTTGCACGCTCGCGCGCCAAAGGCGGGTGCCCGCGAGGGGGCACCCGCCCTACGGCGCGCCGGGTCCGGCGCGAGCCGTCAGCCGGTCCAGAGGGTGGCGTTGCGGCTCTCGGTGTTGTGGTAGCTGGTGGCCGCGTCGTCCAGCGACTTGGCGATCTGCTCCAGCACCAGCTGCAGGTGCCCGGCACGATCGTCCCACTTGGTCTGGTGGGCCTGGTAGCCCTGCTGGGCGGCGCCCTCCCAGCTCGCGGCGATCTTGGTGACGCCGCCCTTCAGCTCCTCCAGCTGCGCCTTGATGGTCTGCGCGGTCCGGCGGACCTCCGCGCTGGCGCTCTTGATGGTCTCGAAGTTGACGAGAATGTGGTCGGCCACGATGTCTCCTAGTCGAGGCTGCGCGGCACCCCGTCACCCGGGGTGCGCGTCGCGGGGTGAACGGACGGAGCCGAGGCTCAGGCGCCGGCGGCGGCGGAACCGAAGATCGCCTGCTGGTCGGCGTCGGCCTGCGAGTACTTCTGGGTCGTGAGCTCGATCGCGTCCTTGATGGCGCGCAGCGACTTGTTCAGCTCCTGGGCGTCCGTGTTGAACTGGCCCTGGAGGTTGGTGTACGCCGTCGCGGCCTGGCCCTGCCAACCGCTGGTGATGGAACCCACCAGGTTGTTGAGGCCGTTGATCTCGGTGTTGATCTTGTTGATGACCTCGTCCATGTGCTTGGCGAACGCCAGCATCTCCTGAGCGGTCGTCTTGAACTGACCCATGCTCTACCGTCCCCCATGAGACAGACCTCGTGGCCGGGGGTCGCTTTCCGGCCCCCGGGCATCACCGGTGTGATGTCCTGCAGCACTGTAGTCGGCACACGCAGCTCACCCAACACCGGGCGACGGGCAGTTACCAAGCCATGACATCGAGACCAATTCCTTTGCGCCGCCCGGGCAGAGGCTCCCCGGACGCTCCGTCACCCGGCCGGGCGCCGCGCCGTCGGCCGGGCGTCCGGCCGGCGGTCAGACGTTCTGCTGCTGCGCCGCGCTCTTCGCGTTGAGCGCCGGGCCGACCGGGACCAGGTTCGACCACTGCTGCGGCACCAGCGCCGGCTGGAGGCCCTGGTAGCCGAGCCTGGCCTGGTTGCCGCCCGCCTCCTCGGGCTGCGGCGGCCCGGACGGCGTCGCGCTCGGCGCGGCGGGGGTCTTCGCCGCCCCGCCCTGGCCGGCCGGCTGTCCCGGCTGGGCCGGCGCGGTGGTCTGGCCGCCCTTGCCGCCCTCGCTGCTGGCCGGCACCGCGTAGCGCAGCCCGGTCTCGGTGATGAGGAAGTCGGTGCCGGAGCCCTCCGCGGCGTTGTCCAGCGCCCGGTAGAAGAGGCCGTGACCCGGCGTCACATGGGCGGTGGCCGTGCCGTTGCTGTAGCGCACCGGGTAGTCGGGGCCGGCCCAGACGCTGCGCTTCGGCGTCCGGCCGTCCTCCGCCACCCCGTCGAAGGTGCTGCAGACCACCGGACGCGCGTCCTTCGGCGCCTTCCAGTTGTTGGCCGGGGCGCCCGTGGCCACTGGCCAGTCGGCGGCGCCCTCGGCCATCAGCGGCACGTCGCTGTTGACCAGGGCGTGCTCGGCCGGGGTCAGCTCGTCGACCCGCGGGGTCCGGTTGGCGTCCTGGTTGTACAGCGGCTGCAACAGCGGGTTCTGCCGGATGAGTTCCGCCTGGAACGGGGTGATCAGCAGCAGCCGGTCCTTGCCCACCACGTAGTGCTTGTCGCCGAACCTGACCAGCCGGCCGATCTTGCGGTCCTCCGGGTTCTGCAGCGGTACGGAGGAGTTGGCGGCCTTGGTGTCCGGCACCAGGCCGTCGATCCTCGGGAAGACGATGTCGCTGCCCGGCACCAGGGTCTCCAGCCAGTCCTTCTTCACCTTCTGCGGGACGGCGGTCGGCCCGAAGACCGCGCCCATCAGCTGGGTGCGGGTCGCGTCCGAGTCGCCCTGGCCGCCGATCGCGTGCCGACGGCCCTTGTCGTCCACCAGGAACAGCTTCAGCTTCCCCTGGCCCGCGCCCTGGCCGGAGGCGGCGACCTGCGGGTCGTCCGCCTGCTGCACCAGCAGCGCCTGGCCGACGTCCAGCTTCCGGTCCCTCGCGCCGAGCGCCTCCGCGTCCGCGCCGCCCGCCACGAACACCGCCTGGTCGACGGTGCTGCCCTGCTCGTCGCCCGGGCGGTCGCAGACCGACCACTTCATCGGCCGGCTCGCGTTCTCCTTGCTCGGCAGCTTGTCCGGCGCGTACGGGATGCCGATCGTCGGACCGTGGTTGGGGTAGCGGTCCAGCACGCCGTCGTCGACCACCACGACCTTGGAGTCCACCGGCAGCACCAGCCGCGCCGAGGCCATGTTCAGCACCTGGTGCAGCCGCTTGGTCCTCCCGTCCGGGTCGGTCAGCACCACGTACCGGGTGGTGCTCTGCTTGCCCTGGACGATGTACTTGCCCTCGTCCCAGCCCACCGGTGCGCTCGGCTTGAACACCCCCCAGACGCCGAAGCCGCCGACCACCAGCGCGCCCACGATCACGCTCGGCAGGACCGCCTTGACCGGCCGCGGCGCGTCCTCGTCGCTCCCCCCGCCGCCGGGCAGCAGGAAGGCCGCGACCGTGCGCTTGCGGGCGAAGGTGTAGGCGTTCAGCTCGTCGCGGCGCGATGCCATCCTCGTCGTCTCCCCTGTCGGACCGTCCTGCCCCGTGTCCCGCACCCCCCGGGCGAGAACGCGCTCGAACCCTCTACGATGCGGCAGCAGACGGTGAGTACGGTACGGGTACGGTTCACGCACCGGCCAGCCGGGCCGCGACAACCGAACCAGGAAGGGGCACTCGGGGGATGCCAAGCCAGACCGCTCCAGGACGCCGGAGCACGGCACGGGGCAGTGGTGAACGCCGCCCGGCACGACGCGACCGGGCCGGCGCAGGCGGCTCCCCCGCCCCCGACCGGGCCCCGCGCCGGGACCGCTCCGGCGGCGCCGACGGCCGCGTCGCGGTCCGCGTCCACCCCCGCCCCGGACTGCTCGGCGGCCGGCTGAGGCTCCAGCAGCTCGTGCTGGTCGAGGTCGCGGTGGCGCTGGTCGCGGTCGGCTGGACGATCAGCCGCCCGGTCGCCGCCGGCTTCGGCGCCGTCGCGCTGGTGCTGGTCGTGCTCGCGATCGTGCCGCTGCGCGGGCGCACCATCCCCGAGGCGCTGCGGGTGCGCGCCGCGCTCAAGGCCCGCCGCAAGCGCGCCCGGGCGCACGTCCCGGCACCCGGCACCGACCCGGCGCTCGCCCCCGCCCTGGAACTCGAACCCGCGCTGCGCACCTGCACCCACGCCACCGAGACCGACTTCGGCGGGCGGCCGGTGCGCCGGGAGACCGGCATGGTCGGCGACGGCACCTTCCTCAGCGCCGTGCTGCTCGTCCAGGCCAAGGACCTGCCGCTGCGCCCGGCCCGCACCGCCCGGCCGCTGCCGCTGGACGTGCTCTGCTCCGCGCTGCGGGTCGACGACATCACCCTGGAGTCGGTCCAGCTGGTCCAGCACACCCAGCCGGCGCCCGCCCCGCACCTGCCCGAACAGTCGCTGGCCGCCCGCGCCTACCGGGAGCTCGCCGACGGCACGGCCACCCCCGCGCTGCGGCTCACCTGGGTGGCGCTCAAGCTCGACCCGGAACGGGCGGCCACCGCGGTGCGCGCCCGCGGCGGCGGCGAGCAGGGCGCCCGCAAGGCGCTCCAGCGGGTCACCGACCAGCTCGCCGGGCGGCTGAACAGCGCCGGCTTCAACGTCACGGTGCTCGACGAGCGCGAGCTGATCGCCGCCCTCGCCATCTCCAGCTGCGTCAACCCGCTGGCCACGGCCGGCCGCCAGGGCACCGGCAGCGGCGGCGGCAGCGGACGGCGCACCCAGGAGACCAACCGGTTCTGGCGGGTCGACGACCGCTGGCACAGCACCTACTGGATCTCCCGCTGGCCGCAGCTCGGCCGCCCCGGCGGCGCCCCCGGCCGGATCGCCGTCCCCGACCTGGTCAACCTGGTCACCGGCGCGCCCGCCCTGGCCGGCACCTTCAGTCTGACGGCCGGTCACGGCACCGGAGGCTCGGTGGCCCTCAGCGGCCACGTCCGGGTGACCGGGCGCAGCGAGAGCGAGGCCGTCGACCTCGGCCGGCAGGTGGAGGCCCGGGCGCAGAGCGCCGGACTCGGCCTGGCCCGGCTCGACCTGGAGCAGGCCCCCGGCGTCCTCGCCACACTGCCCCTGGGAGGTGCTTCCTGATGGCGTACCGGACCCACCCCGTCGCCGCCCCGCAGAGCGGCGCGGAGCCGCAGCCCCGGGTCCGGCCCCGGCTGCTGCCCGGCTTCGGGCTGCGCGGCCCGCGCCGGGAGAAGCACGTGCTGACCCTCGCCGAACTGGAGGCGATGTCCTTCCCGGTCGGCGACGACGGCGTGCTGATCGGCGAGGACGTGCACCAGGGACGCCCCGCCGTGCTCGGCCTGTTCCGGCCCAGCGCCCACGACCTGGTGCTGGTCGGCGGCCTCTGGACGGCGCAGGTCATCGCGCTGCGGGCGGCCGCCACCGGCGCGCGGATCGCCGTCGAGACCGCCCGTGCCCACCTGTGGGGCCCGATGGCGCAGGCCGCGGGCGGCGGGCAGCCGTGCGTGACGGTCCACCAGCCCGGGCGGCTCGGCCCGCAGGGCGCCTCGGTCGGCTCCCCGGTGCTGGTGGTGCGCGACCTCGGCGCCCGTCCGCCGCGCAGCCGGCTCTCCGCCACGCCCTGGCAGACCGTGCTGACCCTGGTGCCGCACCTGGGGCCGAACGCCGTGCGGGTGCTCAACGGCGCCGACCTGGTCGGGGTGCAGCGGGTGATGCCGGAGGAGGCCGAACTGATCGGCCGGGTGCTCTCGCTCGGCACCGGCGAGGTGGCCGCACTGCCGTCCCTGTCGGACGATCTGACGCTGTGGACGACCCGGATGAACCGTCAGTACGTGCGGATCGTGGCCGGCCAGGCGGAACAGCAGGTCCTGGGCGGTCCGCGGCGCCTGGACTGACCCCCGGAGGGCCGGCCGCGGGCCGCGCCGGGGCCGTCCGCGGCCCGTCCGGAGTTGCAGCACCGCCTTCAGCCGGGGGTGGCCCACGGCCTAGGCTGTGAGAAGGCAACGGCACCGCGAACAGGCGGCGGCGAACACGAGGGAGCCTAGGTGAGCAGCGATCGGGACGGCGTCTACGTCGGCGACAACGCGGCGGAGGACGACGACGACTGGTCCGACGCGCCCGACTACACTCCCCCGTCCTGGTACGTGCAGACGGACGCCGCGAGTGCCCCGGCGCCGGATCCGGCCGCGGCCGCGCCGGGTGCCCCGGTGACGCCGCCTCCGGGCGGGGCGTCCGCTCCGGCGGAGACGCCGGCGGCCGCGCCGGCACCTGCGCCCGCGCCCGCACCGGTCGTGGCGGCGCCCGCCGTTCAGGCCCCGGCGCCCGTCCAGGCGGCGCCGCAGCCGCAGCCTCAGCCGCAGCCGGTCGAGGCCGTCGCTGCCGCGCCGGTGCCCACGCCCGTTCCCGCCCCCGCGCCCGCACCCGCCGAGCCGTTCGCCGCGCCGCCGGCCGCCGCGCCGCCGGCCGCCGCCGAGGCCGCCCGCCAGCAGGCCGCCG
>NZ_JBHVTL010000052.1:0-27212 GCF_042884635.1 Kitasatospora sp. NPDC058115 | reverse complement strand
TGACTTTTGGCACGCTGTTGAGTTCTCAAGGAACGGACGCTTCCATCGGGCGGCTTTCACACCGGCCCTCCGGGCGCTTCGTTCTTTCGTGTTTCGAGCTTACCAGATCCGTTTCCCGGTGCTTAACCGGCGCTTTTCGCGTCCGAAATCTGGTGTTAACCGCCGACTCGCGGCGACCCGACCAACCATAGCGGGTCCCCGGCCGGAGCGCGAATCGAGCCACGCCGGGGGTCACCCGCCCGGACGCGCCATTTGTTGCTCTCGCGAGCATATACAGCAATGGTCCCGATTCGCCAAGATGCCTGTAGAGTGCGGCGCATCGGCCAAGAGGACTAGACCACTAGCAGTCGGCGAGATGACCGGCCGGTGAGGCCGGACCATGCGGCCGACTGCCCGGGAATGTCAGCGGATGTCCGAAGTTGACATGATTTAGGCTTCAGTCGATCGCCCTGCCGCGTTCGCGGCCGCTCGCCTGTACTGCGCACTTGGGAGGCTCAACCATGACCACTGTGACGTCGCCGCTGACCGGCAAGGTCGTCGGGCTCGCCGGCGTGCCGGACCCCGTGTTCTCGGGTGCGATGGTCGGCCCGGGCACCGCGATCGACCCCGTGCGCGAGCAGACCGAGGCCGTTGCCCCGGTGGACGGCGTGGTCGTGTCCATGCACCCGCACGCGTTCGTCGTCGTCGACGCGGACGGGCACGGTGTTCTGACCCACCTGGGCATCGACACCGTCCAGCTGAACGGCGAGGGCTTCGAACTGCTCGTCAGCAAGGGTGACACCGTCACCCGCGGCCAGGCCGTCATCAAGTGGGACCCGGCCGCCGTCGAGGCCGCCGGCAAGTCGCCGATCTCGCCGATCGTCGCGCTGGAGGCCTCGGCCGAAGCGCTGGGCTCGGTTCTGGAGAGCGGGGAGGTCGCCGTCGGCGAGGCCCTGTTCAACTGGAGCTGACCGCTTCCCCCTCTTATCCGACACATCCGCCCCACCGCTCCGGTCGGGGCGGCCCGGCACACAGCGGTACCCGGCGGGTCCGCCTCTCTCACGGAGACAGACATGGAGAAGACGCTGCGCGGCGTTGGTGTCAGCCACGGGGTCGCGATCGGCCAGGTGCGGCACATGGGGACGGCGGTGCTGGAGCCCCCGGCCACCCAGATCCCGGCCGAGGACGCCCCGCGCGAGCAGGCCCGCGCCCAGGCGGCCGTCGAGGCGGTGGCCGCGGACCTGATCGCCCGCGGCAACCTGGCCGGCGGTGAGGCCCAGGCCGTGCTGGAGGCCCAGGCGCTGATGGCGCAGGACCCCGAGCTGATGGCCGACGTCTCCCGCCGGATCGCGGTCGGCAGCAGTGCCGAGCGCGGTGTCTACGACGCCTTCGCCGCCTACCGGGCGCTGCTGGCCTCCGCCGGGGAGTACCTGGCGGGCCGGGTGGCCGACCTCGACGACGTCCGGAACCGCATCGTGGCGCGGCTGCTGGGTGTCCCGATGCCGGGTGTCCCGGACAGCGACGAGCCGTACGTGCTGTTCGCCCGGGACCTCGCGCCGGCCGACACCGCGCTGCTGGACCCGACGCTGGTGCTCGGCTTCGTGACCGAGGAGGGCGGGCCGACCAGCCACAGCGCCATCCTGGCGCGGGCCATGGGCGTGCCGGCCGTGGTCGCGCTGCCGGCGGCGACCGAGGTCGCCGAGGGCACGGTCGTCGCCGTGGACGGCAGCTCGGGTGACGTGCTGGTCGAGCCGGGCGAGGAGAAGAAGGAGGAGCTTCGCCGGATCGCCGCCGAGCGCAAGGCGGCGCTCGCCGCCTCCTCCGGACCGGGCGCGACCTCGGACGGGCACCGGGTGCCGCTGCTGGCCAACATCGGCGGCCCGGCCGACCTGCCGGCCGCGCTGGAGGCGGGCGCCGAGGGCGTCGGGCTGTTCCGCACCGAGTTCCTCTTCCTGGACGACTCCGCGAAGGCGCCCGGCGAGGAGAAGCAGGTCGAGGCGTACCGCAAGGTCCTGGAGGCGTTCCCGGAGAACCGGGTCGTCGTGCGGGTGCTCGACGCGGGCGCGGACAAGCCGCTGGACTTCCTGACCCCGGCCGACGAGCCGAACCCGGCGCTGGGCGTGCGCGGTCTGCGCACCCTGCTGGAGCACCCGGAGGTGCTGCGCACCCAGCTGCGGGCGCTGGCGAAGGCCGCCGAGGGCCTGCCGGTGCACCTTGAGGTGATGGCCCCGATGGTGGCCGACCGCAAGGACGCCCGGGAGTTCGCCGAGGCGTGTCGCGAGGCCGGGCTGAGCGCCAAGTTCGGTGCGATGGTCGAGATCCCGTCGGCCGCGCTGCGGGCCCGCTCGATCCTCCAGGAGGTCGAGTTCCTGTCGCTGGGCACCAATGACCTCGCCCAGTACACCTTCGCGGCCGACCGTCAGGTCGGTGCGCTGGCCCGGCTGCAGGACCCGTGGCAGCCGGCGCTGCTCGACCTGATCTCCGCCGCCGCCGAGGCCGCGCAGGCCGAGGGCAAGAGCTGCGGCGTCTGCGGCGAGGCCGCGTCGGACCCGCTGCTGGCCGTGGTGCTGACCGGTCTCGGTGTCACCAGCCTGTCGATGGGCGCGGCGTCGATCCCCTACGTGCGGACCGCGCTGGCCAAGTACACGCTGGCGCAGTGCCGCCGGGCCGCCGAGGCGGCGCGGGCAGCGGACAGCGCCGAGGAGGCGCGGGCCGCGGCGCAGCAGGTGCTGTCGGGCGAGTAGCCGCCGGACGACCGTCGGCGTACGCCGGAGGGGCCCTTCCACTGTGGCTGTGGAAGGGCCCCTCCGGCGTTCCTCCGGGCGGGTGGCCTACGCCTGCCGGCCGGCCTCGCGGTCGCGGCGCAGCTGCTCGAACCAGCGGAGGTGGTCGAGGTTGTCGACGGAGCCGGGGTTGACGGCCCGGTCGAGCGGGGTGCCGGAGAGCAGGCGCTTCACCGGGACCTCGATGCGCTTGCCGGTCAGGGTGTGCGGCAGTCCGCGGACGGCGATGACCTCGTCGGGGACGTGCCGCGGGGAGAGCTCGGTGCGCAGCGAGGTGCGGATGCGCCCGATCAGGTCGTCGTCGAGTTCGGCGCCGGGGGTGAGGACGACGAACAGCGGCATCCAGTAGCCGCCGTCGGGCTCCTCCAGTCCGATGACCAGGGACTCGGCGATCTCGGGGAGGCGTTCGACGACCTCGTAGATGTCCGAGGAGCCCATCCGGACGCCCTGGCGGTTGAGGGTGGAGTCGGAGCGGCCGTGGATGACGACGGTGCCCCGGGAGGTGACGGTGATCCAGTCGCCGTGGCGCCAGATGCCGGGGTAGGTGTCGAAGTAGCTGTCGTGGTACCGGGTGCCCTCGGGGTCGTTCCAGAAGCCGGTGGGCATCGAGGGGATCGGCTTGGTGACGACGAGTTCGCCGACCCGGTCGGTGTGCGGCCGGCCGTCGACGTCCCAGGACTCGACGGCGGCGCCCAGGCAGGGGGCCTGGATCTCGCCGAGGTGGACGGGGAGGGTGGGGACGCCGCCGACGAAGCAGGAGCAGACGTCGGTGCCGCCGCTGACGGAGGCGAGCCAGACGTCCTCCTTCACCTCGTCGTAGATCCAGCGGAAGCCGTCGGGGGGCAGCGGGGAGCCGGTGGTGCCGATGCAGCGGACGGCGGAGAGGTCGAGGTCGCGGCCGGGGTGGAGCTCGGCCTTGCGGCTGGCGATCACGTAGGCGGCGGAGGTGCCGAGCACGGTGGCGCCGGTACGGGCGGCCACGGACCACAGGGCGCCGGTGTCGGGGTGGCCGGGGCTGCCGTCGTAGGTGACGACCGTGGACCCGGTGAGGAGGCCGGCGAGGAGGAAGTTCCACATCATCCAGCCGGTGGAGGTGTACCAGAGGAAGCGGTCGCCGGGGCCGAGGTCGAGGTGGAGGCCGGCCTGCTTGAGGTGCTCGACCAGGATGCCGCCCTGGCTCTGCACGATGGCCTTGGGCAGGCCGGTGGTGCCGGAGGAGTAGAGGACCCAGAGCGGGTGGTCGAAGGGGACCGGCTCGAAGACCGGCGCGGTGTCGGCGGCGACCAGGTCGTCCCAGGCCAGCGCGCCCTCGGGGGCGGGGGCGCCGAGCAGGGGGACGTGCACGACGGTGTGCAGCGAGGGGAGTTCGCGGCGGAGTTCGGCGACGACCTCGGTGCGGTCGTGGTCCTTGCCACCGTAGTGGTAGCCGTCGACCGCGAAGAGGACGACGGGCTCGATCTGCTGGAGGCGGTCGAGCACGCTGCGGGCGCCGAAGTCGGGGGCGCAGCTGGTCCAGACGGCGCCGACGGCGGCGGTGGCGAGGAGGGCGACGGCGGCCTGCGGGATGTTGGGCAGGTAGGCGCCGACCCGGTCGCCGGGGCGCACGCCCCGGGCCCGGAGGGCGGCGGCCAGGGAGCCGACCTGGCGGCGCAGCTCGGCCCAGGTGAGCACGGCGGGCTCGTCGGTGGTCTCGTCGAGGTGGAGGATCGCGGGGCGGCCGGCGTTCGCCTCGTCCTCGGCGGCGCGCAGGGCGTGCTCGGCGTAGTTGAGGCGGGCGCCGGGGAACCAGCGGGCGCCGGGCATCGTGGGGTCGGCGAGGACGGCGTCGGGGGCCTCGGTGAAGCGGACGTCGAACCACTGGGTGACGGCGGTCCAGAAGCGGTCGAGGTCCTCGACCGACCAGGCGTGCAGGGCGGCGTAGCGGGCTGCGGCCTGGTCGTCGTCGGCGGCGGGGGCGAGCGGGGCGGCCGGGGCGCCGTGGTGCTCGGCGGCCCAGGCCTGGAAGGCCACGATCCCGGTGCCGGCGGCACGAGCGGGGTCGGGGCGCCAGAGTGGCTGGTCCTGGGGTGGGGTGCTCACGGTGGTGGTCTCCCGGCCGGTGATGAGGGCGGACGGGGATGCTTGTGGCAGGGCCCGCGTCCGGTTGGGGGCTGTCGGTGCAGACCCTGCCATGTGAGCGGCCGGGGCGCCAGGGTCTGCCCGGCCGTCGGGCCGCGGCCGGGTTGCCTGGTCAGAGGCGGGAGAACTCGCCGTTGAACCAGGAGCGGGAGACGCGGGTGTGGAAGGGGAAGGCGAGCGGGGTCTCGGGGGTGGCGACCTGCCAGCCGTCGGTCTCCTCGGTGGGGACGGAGGGCGGGAGGGCGGCGAGCGGGCGGGCGGGGAGCAGGCCGAAGAGGCAGAGGAAGCCGCCGTGGGTGTCGGAGTCGGTGGCGACCAGGGTGATGTCCGTGGCGTCGGCGAGGATGCCGGTCTCCTCGCGCAGTTCGCGCACGCAGGCCTGCTGCCAGCTCTCGCCGTAGTCGATGTAGCCGCCGGGGAGGGCGAGTTCGCCGTAGCCGGGTTCGATGGTGCGGCGGATCACCACGAGGCCGGCGGCGTGGCCGGCGGCGGTGGTGACCGGGAGGAGGGTGACGACGACGGGCAGGGGGTTGCGGTAGCTGATCTCGGTGCAGCCGGGGCAGGTGCGGGGCCAGGCGGAGGTGCCGGCCGGGTAGGGGGTGCCGCAGAAGTGGCAGTGGGAGTTGGCGTGGTGGCGCACCGTGCCGGCCTCGTGAGTCGTCATGGCCGGATGGTAGTGCGGTCGGGCGCGGCGGGGGCGGGGGTCGCCGGATCCGGCGGCGGATCGCTGCGGGTGGGGCGGAGCAGCGCGGGGTGGAGGAGCGTGGCGTCGCCGGCGTGGTAGGTGCGGGCCCGGGGGCCGCCGCGGGCGCCGCCGCGGTCGGTGGTGGTGCCGGTGCCCTCGACGAAGCCGGGGACGGAGAGCACCTTGCGGTGGAAGTTGCCGGGGTGGAGCTTCTCGTCCCAGACGGCCTCGTAGACGGCGCGCAGTTCGGGGATGGTGAAGTCGTGGTGGAGGAAGGCGGTGGCCAGCGGGCTGTACTCGATCTTGGCGCGGGCGCGGTCGAGGCCGTCGGCGAGGATCCGGGCGTGGTCGAAGGCGAGCTCGATGGGGGTGAGGTCGCCGGGATCGCCGGGATCGGCGGGCTCGGCGGGCTCGGCGGTTTCGGCGGGCTCGGCGGTTTCGGCGGTTTCGAACGGCCCGGCGGTTGCGGCCGGCTCGGTGGAGCCGGTGCGCCCGTCGACGCCACCCCCGTGGGTGTCGGCGGGCGCACCGGCGGTCTCGGACCGGCCGGTGGGCCGGAGGTCGAGGGCGGTGACGGGGTGCCAGGCGGCGTGCGCCGCGTCGGTACCGGCCCGCGGGTCGGGCAGGTCCGGGGCGAAGGCGAGGTAGGCGACGGAGATCACGTGCATCCGCGGGTCGCGCTCGGGGGTGCCGTAGCTGCCGAGCTGTTCGAGGTGGAGGCGGCTGAGCGCGGCCTCGGCCCCGACGGTGCCGTGCAGGCCGGTCTCCTCGGCGAACTCGCGGGCGGCGGCCTCGTCGAGGCTCTCCTCCCCGGCCCGCAGGAAGCCGCCGGGCAGCGCCCAGCGGCCCTGGTAGGGCGGGAGGGCGCGCTCGACGAGCAGCACGTGCAGGCGGCCCTGGCGCAGGGTGAGGGCGACGACGTCGACCGTGACGGCGACCGGGGTGTAGGCGCGCGGGTCGTAGGAGGCGAGCCACTCCTGCTCGGTGGTGTCCATGGTGTGCGCTCCCCTCCCCCGGTGGCGCCGGGACGGCGTCCTTCTCGGACTGAGCACAACGTAGCGACCCGTTGACTCTGCGGCAAATCATTTTCCCGCCGCTCCCCCGCCCACCGGATCCTAGGCTGTGACCAGGACGTTTCACCCGAGGAGGCGGTCATGGGCGCACCCGGCGCGCCGGACTTCGCCGCCGCGCTGGCGGCCGGTCCGCTGGTGCTGGACGGCGGGCTGTCGAACCAGCTGGCGGCGGGCGGCCACGACCTGGCGGACGCGCTGTGGTCGGCGCGGCTGCTGGAGGACGCGCCGGAGGCGGTGCTGGCGGCGCACCGGGCGTACTTCGCGGCGGGTGCGCAGGTCGCGATCACCGCGAGCTACCAGGCGAGCTTCGCCGGCTTCGCCCGGCGCGGGACCGGCCGGGACGGGGCGGCGCGGCTGCTGGCGCGCAGCGTGGAGCTGGCGCGGGAGGCGGCGCGCGGGCTGCCGGGGCCGCGCCGCTGGGTGGCGGCGTCGGTCGGGCCGTACGGGGCGGTGCTGGCGGACGGGTCGGAGTACCGGGGCCGCTACGGGCTGTCGGCGGCCGAGCTGGAGGCCTTCCACCGGCCGCGGCTGGAGGTGCTGGCGGCGGCCGGGCCGGACGTGCTGGCGCTGGAGACGGTGCCGGACGCCGACGAGGCGCGGGTGCTGCTGCGGGCGGTGCGCGGGCTGGGGGTGCCGGTCTGGCTGTCGTTCGGCGCGGCGGACGGGCTGACCCGGGCCGGGCAGCCGCTGGCGGAGGCGTTCGCACTGGCGGCGGACGCGGACGAGGTGGTGGCGGTGGGGGTGAACTGCTGCACGCCCGGGGAGGCGGACCGGGCGGTGGGCCTGGCGGCCCGGGTGTCGGGCAAGCCGGTGGTGGTGTACCCGAACAGCGGCGAGGGCTGGGACGCGGCGGCCGGGGCGTGGTGCGGCGAGCCGACCTTCGCGGCGGGCCGGGTGGCCGGGTGGCTGGCGGACGGGGCGCGACTGGTGGGCGGCTGCTGCCGGGTCGGGCCGGACGCGATCCGGGCGGTGGCCGCGGAGGTGGCGGCGCAGGTGGCCGCGCGGGCGGCGGAAGAGACGGCAGCCGTTCCGGACGCGCCGCCGACCGGGCCCGCCGGCCGCCCGGACTGACCGCCCGACCCGGCACGGCGGCGGCGCGGGGACGGCACGGGGGGCGGTGCGGGGGCGCACGACCGACCGCCCGGAGCGCGGTTACCGAGGGGGAAGGTGCACGGAACGGCGGCGGCCTGGCAGACTCGTGCCGTCACCACTGCGGTCGACAATGTCGACCGCCTGTCAGCGCGGAGGTACCCATGCCCGGCCCGATCCAGTCGCTCTCCCGGGCCGCCGCGATCATGCGCCTGCTGGCCGGCGGCGAGCGCCGCCTGGGCCTTTCGGAGGTCGCGACGGCGCTGGACCTGGCCAAGGGCACCGCGCACGGCATCCTGCGCACCCTCCAGCAGGAGGGGTTCGTGGAGCAGGACCCGGAGAGCGGGAAGTACCAGCTGGGCGCGGAACTGCTGCGGCTCGGCCAGAGCTACCTGGACGTCCACGAGCTGCGGGCGCGCGCCCTGGTGTGGGCCGACGACCTGGCCAGGGCGGCCGGGGAGACCGTCTACCTGGGCGTGCTGCACCAGCGCGGGGTGCTGATCGTGCACCACGTGTTCCGCCCGGACGACACCCGCCAGGTGCTGGAGGTCGGCTCGATGCAGCCGCTGCACTCGACCGCGCTCGGGAAGGTGCTGCTGGCCTACGACCCGGTGGCGCGCGGCGAGCTGGGCGAGGGCCCGTTCGAGTCCTACACCGCGCGGACGCTGACCGAGGCGGCGGACGTGGACGCGGAGGCGGCGCTGACCCGCGAGCGCGGCTGGGCGGACTCGGTGGAGGAGACCTGGGAGGGCGTGGCCTCGATCGGCGCGCTGATCCAGGACCGGCGACGCAACCCGGTGGGCGCGGTCTGCATCAGCGGCGCGGTCGAGCGGGTCTGCGAGGACGGCTTCGTGAAGCCCTCGCTGGTCGCGTCGGTGCGCAGCGCGGCGCGCGCGATCTCCCGGGACCTGGGCGCCGGGCGGTTCTGAGCGGCGGGCCGCGGGCCCGCCGGGAGCCCGGAGAGACGTTCACGCCAAGGCGCGGACGGGCGAAATGCCCGTCCGCGCCTTACCGTTTTGTCCAAAATTCCGATGATCCGCCCAGCGGCATCGGGGAGCACGACGAGCCGAGGGTCACAGCTGCGTAACCCGGCCTTGACGAGAGGGCGACCCGGGGAGGAAGCTTCCGCATGACGGTCGACATTGTCGAACGATGGCCGTGCGAATCACACCCACAGAGCGCTCACCCGCCCGACGGTCCGCCCGGCCCCTGCCCCCACCCTCACCTCCGGGCCATATGGACAAGGGAGTCTTTGTGTCCGCGTTCTCCAACGGCGACGTTTTCGTCGGCGAAACCCTCGGCACCGCCGCGCTGATACTCCTCGGCGGCGGCGTCTGCGCCGCCGTGACGCTCAAGAAGTCGAAGGCCTTCAACGCCGGCTGGCTGGCGATCACCTTCGGCTGGGGCTTCGCGGTCCTGATCGCCGCCTACATGTCGGCCCCGAAGTCCGGCGCCCACCTCAACCCCGCCGTCACCGTCGCGCTCGCCGTGAAGAGCGGCGAGTGGAGCCAGGTGCCGCTCTACCTCGGCTCCCAGATGCTCGGCGCGGTCATCGGCGCCGTGCTCGTCTGGGCCACCTACCTCGGCCAGTTCCAGGCCAACCAGGAGCCGACCCTCGGCATCTTCTCGACCGGGCCCGAGGTCCGGAACCCGGTCCAGAACGTCCTCACCGAGGTCATCGGCACCTTCGTGCTCTGCTTCGCGATCCTCACCATCGGCACCAACAACGGGCTCTCGCAGTCCGGCACGGGCACGCTGATGGTCGCCTTCACCGTGGTCGGCATCGGCCTCTCGCTGGGCGGCCCGACCGGCTACGCGATCAACCCGGCCCGCGACCTCGGCCCGCGCATCGCGCACGCGCTGCTGCCGATCCCCAACAAGGGCGGCTCCGACTGGTCCTACGCCTGGGTCCCGGTGGCCGGCCCGATCATCGGCGGCCTGCTGGCCGGCGGCCTCTACAACGCCATCTTCTGAGGCCGGGTTCGAACCCGCCGCGCACGGGGACTGACCACGGAGTCAGGCCCACCCACCCCGCAAACCCCCAGAGACCCGAGCCGAGGACCCTCATGACCTCCACTGGCAACTACATCGCCGCGATCGACCAGGGCACCACCTCCAGCCGCTGCATCATCTTCGGCGCCGACGGCCGCATCGTCGCCGTCGACCAGCAGGAGCATCGGCAGATCTTCCCCCAGCCCGGCTACGTCGAGCACGACGCCACCGAGATCTGGACCCGGGTGCAGTCGGTCGTCCGCGGTGCGCTGGAGAAGGCCGGCCTGACCAGGGACGACATCCGCGCGATCGGCATCACCAACCAGCGCGAGACCACCGTCCTGTGGGACCGCCACACCGGTGAGCCGGTGCACAACGCACTGGTGTGGCAGGACACCCGCACCGAGGGCCTCTGCCGCGAGCTGGGCCGCAACGTCGGCCAGGACCGCTTCCGCCGCGAGACCGGCCTCCCGCTGGCCAGCTACTTCGCCGGCCCGAAGATCCGCTGGCTGCTGGACAACGTCGAGGGCCTGCGCGAGCGCGCCGAGGCCGGGGACATCCTCTTCGGCACCATGGACACCTGGGTCATCTGGAACCTCACCGGCGGTGTCGACGGCGGCAAGCACGTCACGGACGTGACCAACGCCAGCCGCACCATGCTGATGAACCTGCACACCCTGCAGTGGGACGAGAAGATCGCCGAGTCGATGGGCGTGCCGATGGCCGTCCTGCCGGAGATCCGCTCCTCCGCCGAGGTGTACGGCGAGGCCGTCGGCGACCTGGCGGGCGTGCCGGTCGCCGCCGCGCTCGGTGACCAGCAGGCCGCGCTGTTCGGCCAGACCTGCTTCGACGAGGGCGAGGCGAAGTCCACCTACGGCACCGGCACCTTCCTGCTGCTCAACACCGGCGAGAAGGTCGTCAACTCCTACCACGGGCTGCTGACCACGGTCGGCTACCGGATCGGCGACCAGAAGCCGGTCTACGCCCTGGAGGGCTCGATCGCCGTCACCGGCTCGCTCGTCCAGTGGCTGCGCGACCAGCTCGGCATCATCTCCACCGCCGCCGAGATCGAGACCCTGGCCAACACGGTCGAGGACAACGGCGGCGCCTACTTCGTCCCGGCCTTCTCCGGCCTGTTCGCCCCGTACTGGCGCTCCGACGCCCGCGGCGTGATCGCCGGCCTCACCCGGTACGTCACCAAGGGCCACCTCGCCCGGGCCGTCCTGGAGGCCACCGCCTGGCAGACCCGCGAGGTCGTCGACGCCATGCAGAAGGACTCCGGGGTCGAGCTCACCGCCCTCAAGGTCGACGGCGGCATGACCAGCAACAACCTGCTCATGCAGAACATCGCCGACGTCCTGGACGCCCCGGTCGAGCGCCCGTACGTGGCCGAGACCACCGCCCTCGGCGCCGCCTACGCGGCCGGTCTCGCGGTCGGCTTCTGGCCCGACCTGGACACCCTGCGGGCCAACTGGCACCGCGCCGCCGAGTGGACCCCGCGGATGGACGAGGCCACCCGGGAGCGCGAGTACAAGAAGTGGCTCAAGGCCGTCGAGCGCACCATGGGCTGGGTGGAGGAGGAAGAGACCGACTGACCGCGACGCCGGCCGGGGCACCTGCCCCGGCCGGCCCGTCCCGTTCCACCGGCCCGCCGCACCGGGCCGACCGGCCTCGCCGCAGGGGCCGTACGCACACCGAGAGGAGTAACGGCGCCGCCCGACCCGCGCGCCGTACACACACCATGGCAACCATCCCGACCCTGGGCGCCGAGCTGACCGCCGGCCGCACCGCCACCCGCGCCGAGACCCGCGAGCTGCTCGGCAAGGCCACCTACGACCTGCTGGTGATCGGGGGCGGCATCCTCGGCACCGCCGTCGCCTGGACCGCGTCCCAGGCCGGCCTGAAGGTCGCCATGGTCGACGCCGGCGACTTCGCCGGCGCCACCTCCAGCGCCTCCTCGAAGCTGGTCCACGGCGGTCTGCGCTACCTGCAGACCGGCGCGGTCAAGCTGGTCGCCGAGAACCACAAGGAGCGCCGCGCGCTCTCCACCGACGTCGCCCCGCACCTGGTCAACCCGCTGACCTTCTTCGTGCCGGTCTACAAGGGCGGCCCGCACAGCGCGCCCAAGCTGGGCGCCGGCGTGTTCCTGTACTCGGCGCTCTCCGCCTTCCGCGACGGCATGGGCCGGGTCTCCACCGCCGCGCACGCCGCCCAGCAGGTGCCCGCGCTGCGCACCGAGGGCCTGCGCTCGGTGGCCGTCTACGGCGACCACCAGATGAACGACTCGCGCGTCGCCGTGATGACGGTGCGCGCCGCCGTCGAGGCCGGTGCGGTCGTGCTCAACCACGCCGAGGTCACCGGCCTGCGCTTCACCGGCGGCCGGGTCACCGGCGCCGAGCTGAAGGACCGCATGGACGGCACCGAGTTCGGCGTCGACGCGCGCCTGGTGCTGAACGCCACCGGCCCGTGGGTGGACCACCTGCGCCGGATGGAGGACGCCGGCGCCGCGCCGTCGATCCGGCTGTCCAAGGGCGCCCACGTGGTGGTCAAGCGCCGCTCGCCGTGGCGCGCCGCGCTGACCATCCCGATCGACAAGTACCGCGTCTCCTTCGCCATCCCGTGGGAGGACCACGTCCTGCTCGGCACCACCGACGAGGAGTACACCGGCGACCCCAAGGACGTCCGGGCCACCGAGGCGGACGTCGACCAGATCCTCGGCGAGGCCGGGCACGCGATCCGCGACGAGCACCTCGACCGCGACCTGATCACCTACACCTTCGCCGGCCTGCGGGTGCTGCCCGGCGGCCCGGGCGACACCGCCGCCGCCAAGCGCGAGACGGTCGTCACCGAGGGCAAGGGCGGCATGCTGTCGGTCGCCGGCGGCAAGTGGACCACCTACCGCCACATCGGGCGCACCGTGCTGGAGAAGCTGGCCCACGTGCCCGGCACCTCGCTCGGCGAGGACATCTCCCCGATCGCCCCGACCGTCCCGCTGCCGGGCGTCGGCGCGCCGAACGCGGTGGCGCACCGCCTGCTGATCGACCGCGAGCCGGGCTCGCGGATGGAGCCGCTGGTCGCCAAGCACCTGGCCGGCCACTACGGCACGCTGTCCTTCGACATCGCCCGGATGATCGACGAGAACCCGGAGCTCGGCCGGCCGATCCACGAGGACGGCCCGGACGTCTGGGCGCAGGTCGCCTACGCGGCCGACCACGAGTGGGCGTACACCGCGGACGACGTGCTGCGCCGCCGCACCACGATGACCGTGCGCGGCCTGGACACCCCGGAGGTCCGGGCCGAGGTCGAGGCCTTCCTCGCCGAGCGCGGAACCAAGTAGGCGCGCACACCGGTACGCGGCGGGCGGGCACCCCAGGGCTGGGGGTGCCCGCCCGTCGGCGTGTGCGCCCGGGGGCGTGTGCGCCCGCCCGCGTGCCCGCCCGGGGGCGTGCGCGCCCGTGCGTGCCTGCCCGGGGGGCGTGTCCGGTGGATCGGCCGGCCCCGGGCCGTGAGGGCACCCGGGACGACGACCGCCCGGGGCCGGCCGGCGACGGGTCCGGCCGGCCGGACCGCGCCCCGGGAACGACGAACGGGCGGGCGCTCCCCGAGGGAGCGCCCGCCCATTCCGCGTGCCGCGGGAGCTAGATCACCAGGCTGAGCGGCATGATCAGGGCGATCGCGACCACCGAGATCACCGTCTCCATCACCGACCAGGACTTGAGCGTCTGGCCGACGCTCATCCCGAAGTACTCCTTCACCAGCCAGAAGCCGGCGTCGTTGACGTGCGACAGGAACAGCGAGCCGGCGCCGATGGCCAGCACCAGCAGGGCCGCGTGGGTGGAGGACATGTCCGCCGCCAGCGGGCCGACGATGCCGGCCGCGGTGATGGTGGCGACCGTCGCCGAGCCGGTGGCGAGCCGGATCAGCACCGCGATCAGCCAGCCGAGCAGCAGCGCCGAGATGTGCCACTTGGACGACCACTCGCTGACCGCGTTGCCGACGCCCACGTCGATCAGGGTCTGCTTGAAGCCGCCGCCCGCGCCGACGATGAAGACGATGCCGGCGATCGGGGCGAGCGACTTGCCGACGGTGTCGGAGATCCGGGCCTTGTCGAACCCGGCGGCCCGGCCCAGGGTGATCATGCCGAGCAGGGTCGCGGCGAGCAGGGCGATCAGCGGGGAGCCGATGAAGTCGAAGACCCGCTGCGGCATCGCCTTGGGGTCGTCGATCACGACGTCCGCCAGTGCCTTGCCGAGCATCAGGATGACCGGCAGCAGGATGGTCACCAGCACGGCGCCGAAGGACGGGGTGTGCTCGCGCTCGGCCGTCTCCACCGGGGTGGCCGGCTTCGGGACCTCCAGCGGGCCGACCCAGCGCTCGGCGAAGCGGGCGAACACCGGACCGGCGACGATCAGCGTCGGGACGGCGATCAGCAGGCCGAGCGCCAGGGTGATGCCGAGGTCCGCCTTGAGGGCGTCGACGGCGACCAGCGGACCGGGGTGCGGGGGCACCAGGCCGTGCAGCACGGACAGGCCCGCCAGCGCCGGGATGCCGACGCGCATCAGCGGGACGTTGCCGCGGCGGGCGACCAGCAGCACGATCGGGATCAGCAGCACCACGCCGACCTCGAAGAACAGCGGCAGGCCGAGCACGGCGGCGATCAGCGCCATCGCCCAGGGCAGCGCCCGCGGGCCGGAGCGGGACAGCACGGTGTCCGCGATGATGTTGGCGCCGCCCGAGTCGGCGAGCAGCTTGCCGAGCATCGCGCCGAGGCCGATCAGCAGGCCGACGCCCGCGACGGTGGAGCCGAAGCCGGTGGAGAAGCTGGCGAGCAGCTTGTCGAACGGCGCGCCCGCGACGGCGGCCAGCAGGCCCGAGCCGAGGGTCAGGGCGAGGAACGGGTGCAGCTTGAGCTTGGTGATCAGCAGCACGATGGCGCCGATGCTGAGCAGCACCGCGATCAGCAGCTGGGTGTCGCTGCCGGTGTGCGGGAGGGCCGGTGGGGCGGCCGCGAGCACGGTGAGGGTGGGGGACGGGGTCACGCGAGGTCTCCATTGACGGGCCGCAGCAGGGCTACGGCCTTCTCGACGAGTTCTTCGGGGGTCGGCCCGACGTCCAGCACGGCGCCGCGCTCCTCCGGACCGAGGGGTTCCAGGGCGGCGTACTGGGAGCCGAGCAGCGACGGCGGCATGAAGTGGCCGCTGCGGTGGGCGAGCCGGTCCTCGACCAGCTCGGTCCGGCCGCTGAGGTGCAGGAACCAGGCGTCCGGGCAGGCCTCGCGCAGCAGGTCGCGGTAGCCGTGCTTGAGCGCCGAGCAGGTGACCACGCCTCCGCTGCCGGCCTCGGTGCGCTCCTTCAGCCAGGCGCCGATGGCGCGCAGCCAGGGCTCGCGGTCGCGGTCGTCCAGCGGGACGCCGGCCGACATCTTCGCGATGTTGGCCGGCGGGTGGAAGTCGTCCGCCTCCGCGAAGGGGAGTCCGAGCCGGTCGGCCAGCAGGCGGGCCAGGGTGGTCTTGCCGACACCCGAGACGCCCATCACCACGATGGTGAGGGGCGGGTGGGGGGTGTCGTGGTTCTCGACGCTGAGAGCCATGGGTGGTGCTCCTTCGTTGCCTGGCGCCACTATCGCCTCAAAGATATGACGTATTCAAGGGTCGGAAACCAAATCGTCATACTTTTATTCCGATCGCTCGGGGTCGGGACGGACCCCCGGATACCCGGCGGATCCGGACGCAACCGGGGGCGGCCGGGGTGGCGGCACCGGGCGGACCGGCGAGGTCTAGGCTGGCGGGATGGAGATCCAGGGGCTGCCCGGCCGACTGCTCGCGGAACTGGGGCCGGCCATCGCGTCCGGGGAGGTCCCCGAGGGCACGGTGCTGCGCGCCGAGGAGCTGGAGGAGCGGTTCGGGGTCTCCCGGACGGTGGTCCGCGAGGCGGTCCGGATCCTGGAGGGGATGCGCCTGGTGGCCTCCCGCCGCCGGGTCGGCATCACCGTGCAGCCCAGGGCCGACTGGGACGTCTTCGACCCGATGGTGATCCGCTGGCGCTTGGCCGGCGCCGACCGGCCCGCCCAGCTGCGCTCGCTCGGCTCGCTGCGGGTCGCCGTGGAACCGGCCGCCGCCGCGCTCGCGGCCCGGCACGCCACCGACGACGAGCGGCGCCGGCTCAGCGCGCTGGCGGTCGAGTTGACGATGACCGCGCGCGCCGCCGACCTGGACACCTTCCTGCGGCACGACATCGAGTTCCACGCCACCGTGCTGCGGGCCTCGCGCAACGAGATGTTCGCCCACCTCCGGGAGACCGTCGGCGCGGTGCTGACCGGCCGGACCGAGTACCATCTGATGCCCCATCAGCCGGAGCCGTACGCGATCCGGCTGCACCGCGAGGTCGCCGAGGCGGTCTGCGCGGGGGACCCGGAGCGGGCCGA
Organism: Kitasatospora sp. NPDC058115; assembly: GCF_042884635.1. Taxonomy (NCBI): domain Bacteria; kingdom Bacillati; phylum Actinomycetota; class Actinomycetes; order Kitasatosporales; family Streptomycetaceae; genus Kitasatospora; species Kitasatospora sp. NPDC058115. The sequence continues at coordinate 11,069 of NZ_JBHVTL010000052.1, read as the reverse complement.
GCAGGCGATGCGGACCATCGTCGAGGGCGCCCTGGCCGAGCTGGACGAGCAACTCGGCTGACGGCGCTCGGAATTCGCCGGGACGTTCGACACGGTCCGGGCCGGATCACACGATTTGGTGTCGGTTCGGGGGATTCGCGCGCATAGTCCGGGTACGAGGGGGCAGAGTGGAGCGCGGGGGCGTAGACTCGGCGCCCGCCCCGCCCGTGTCCGCCACCCGTCCGCGCCTGGGGGTCGCCCGATGCCAACCGCCCGCCGTCGCCGCCGTCTTCCCGACGAGGTCCGCAGGGCCGTCGTCCGCGCGGTGCTCTGCCTCGCCTTCACCATGGTGGGCATCGTGGTGGCGACGCTGTCCTCGTACGCCGACAGCTGGCTGATGACGCCGGCCCTGATGGCGATGGGGGTGGGGGTGTTCGGAACGATGTGGTGCCTGCTGGAGATCCTGATCTCCCGCCAGGTCGCCGCGCAGCGGATGCGCGCGCCCAACTCGGCCTCGCCGATGGCGGGCAGCCGCGTGCCGACGGCCCGCCCGCCGCAGTACCCGCCGCGGCCCCAGCAGCCGCGCCCGCCCCACCAGCAGCAGTACCCGCCGCGCCCCCGCCCGCCGCAGCAGCCCTACCAGCCGCCGGCCGGGCCGCCCTACCCCGGCGGCCCGGCGCCGCGTCAGGCGGGGCTCACCACGCGGTAGTGGGTGGTGAGCCGGCCGTCGTCGCCCAGCAGGTGGAAGGCGATCAGCGGCGGCTGCTCGAAGGTGATCTCCGGCGTGCCCTCGAACGGCAGCGTGACCGTGGAGACCACGCCCGGCGCCACCAGCAGCGGCCGCCCCGCGAAACCGGTGGCCGCCCCGGTGTGCGCGTGGCCGCAGAGCAGCGCCCGCACCCGCGGATGGCGGTCCAGCACCTCGGCCAGCCGGTCCTCGCCGAACTGCCGGATCGGGTCCACGTACGGCAGGTGCAGGATCACCGGCGGGTGGTGGAAGGCCACCACCGCCGGGCGGTCCGCCGGGCCTTCGGCGAGCGTGCGGTCCAGCCAGCCGAGGGTCTCCTCGTCCAGCAGGCCGTCGTGCCGGCCGGGGATCGAGGAGTCCAGCATCAGCACGTCCGCGCCGGGCAGCGTGTGCAGCCGGTTGACCGGCCCGCCGGACGGCGCCTCGCCGAGCAGCACCTCCCGGTACGGCTCGCGCACGTCGTGGTTGCCGGGGCAGAGCAGCACCGGGTGCCGGGAGGCCAGCACCTTGGCGACCTCCCGGTACTCGGCGGGCAGCCCGTGGTCGGCGAGGTCCCCGGTGACCAGCACCGCGTCCAGCGGGCCGGGCAGGGCGTCGAGGTACGCCACCACCTGCTCGGCCCGCCGCCGGGCGCGCTCCCCCGCGTCACCGTGGTGGTCCTGGCCCAGGTGGATGTCACTGAAGTGAGCGATCGTCAGCATGGACCCCACGCTACGGCGGTCACTGCGGGGCCGGAACCTCCGCCGGGCGCTTGAACATCCGGGTGGCGGTGATCTCGCCGTGGACGGCCGGGCCGTCCGGGTCCTGCGGGGCGGGCAGGCCCGGCCGCAGGTGCTCCTCCACCGAGATGTACTTGAGGCCGGCCCGCAGGTCGGCGTCGTTGCGCAGCCGGATGACCAGCGGGAACTCGGCGAGCGCGGTGGTGTCGAACAGGCCGGTGGTGTAGATCAGCTGGACACCGAGGGCGTCCGCCACCGCGCGCTGGAGCTCCAGCAGGTAGGTGGCGTTGGCGCGGCCGATCGGGTTGTCCAGGAACAGCGTGCCCGCGTGCCGCAGCTGGGACTGGCCCCGGTCGTTGGCGCGCAGCGCGGCCATCGTGCAGTAGAGCGCGATGGCCGCGGTCAGCAGCTGGCCGCCGGAGAACACGTCGGACATCTGCCCGACGCTCACCCGCTCGGCGCGCAGCACCGCGTCCGGCTTGAGGATCTCGACCGTCACGCCCTTCGGACCGATCGCGGCGGCGACCCCGCGCAGCAGCAGCGACATGCCGTCGCGGCGCAGGTCGCTGTTCTTGCGGACGGCGGCGCGGGTGGCCTCGTCGATGACCTCGCCGAGGCGCTCGACCAGGCTCGCGTGGTCCGGGTCCTCGAAGCGGATCCGCAGGAACTCCTGGCCCGACCACTCCCCCAGGCCCTCGGGCAGCCGGGAGAGCCGCTGCGCCGCGCGCAGGGTGGTCAGCGAGGACTCGACCAGTCCGCGCAGCCGGTCGACGATCGAGCCGCGGTTGCGCTCCAGCTGGGCGAGTTCGTCGGTGAGCACCCGCAGCCGGGGCGCGAAGGCGGCGGCCCAGTTGGCGGCGTGGTCGGGCAGCGCGGAGGCGGGCAGCTCGCGGATCTGCTGGCGGGCCGGGGTGCGGACGGCCTCGTAGCGGGCCGCGTTGGCGTGCCGGACCAGCGCGTCCGAGGCGTCCCGGACGGCGAGTTCGGCGGAGGACAGCTCGCCGGCGGCGGTGCGCAGGGCGCGGCGGGCCTCGGCGGCGGCGGTGCGGGCGTCGGCCAGCGAGCCGAGGTACGGCTCGGCCGGGGCCTCGGTGTCGTCCTGCTGCTCGCGCAGGCCGTCGCGCAGCTGGCCGGCGTGCTCGTCGAAGTCGGCGGCGGCGGCCTGGGCGGTGTCGAAGGTGCGCTGGAGGTCGGCGTGCGCGGTACGGGCGGCGTCGACGGCCTCGCGGCGCTCGGCGAGCCGGCTGGTGGCGCTGCGCAGCAGGGTCTGCGCGTGCTCGGGGTCGGTGGGGACGAGCTCCTCGGGCAGCTCGGTGTGCGCCTCGCCGTCGGCGGGGGCGGAGCGTTCGGCCTCGCCGCGCAGCCGGCCGAGCTGCTCGCTGGCGGCCGCGGCGCGGGCCTCGATGGTGGCGACGAGTTCCTCGGCGCGGGCGGCGGCGGCCTGGCGGGCCGGGCCGTCGGCGCCGTCGGGGCTGTTGAGCAGTTCCTCGGCGCGGGTGCGGACCTTGTTGGTGAGGCGGTCGAGTTCGGCCGCGGCGGCGGCCTCGTCGCCCTCGGCGCGGGCCTGTTCGGCGCGCAGGTCGGCGCCGACGCCGACCTTCTCGTAGAGCTGGGAGGCGGAGCGGTAGGCCTCGCGCAGGGCGGGCAGCGCCGCGGGGGCGGCCTCGGCGGGCTCGTCGGACTGCTCGGCGGCGGAGATCTCGGCGCGCTCGGCGCGCAGGGTGCGGGCGGTCCGGCGGGCGTCGTCGGCGGCGCGCTGGGCGGCGCGGCGGTCCTCGTCGCAGGTCCGGGCGCGTTCGGCGCAGACGGCCTGGCGGCGGTCGCACTCGGCGGCGTCCTCGGCGAGTTCGCGCTGGCGCCGGCTCCAGTTGGCCCGCTCGCGCAGCCGGAAGGCGAGGCCGGAGAGGGCGTCGGCGCGGCGGCGGGCGCGCTGGGCGACCTCCCGGTGCTCCTCGTGGGCCGAGGCGGCGGCGGCGTGGTCGGTCTCGGCCTCGTCGTGCTCGGCGCGCAGGGTGGCCAGGGCGGCGGCGGCCTGCTCGGCGTGCTCGCGGGCGGCCTCGGCGGCGCCGGCGAGTTCGGCGAGGGTGCCGGGCGGGCAGCTGGCGTGCCAGGAGGCGAGGCGGGCGGCGAGCGCGCGGTCGCCGCCGAGGCGGGCGGCGAGTTCGCGGATGTGCTCCTCGCGGGCGGTGGCGCGGGCGCGCAGTTCGCGGCGCTCGTCGTCGGCGGCGGACTCGTCGTGCATGGCCGGGTTCGGCGGCACCAGGAAGAACGCGGGTTCGTCGGTGATCGGGGCGATCAGCGAGGCGGCGGCGCCGACGGCGACGGTGGAGCGGGGCAGCAGGGCGGCGGCGCGCAGCGCCTCGCGGGCCCGGTCGAGGGACTGCGGGTCGGTGACGACGACGCCGTCGACGAGTTCGGGGCGGGCGGCGAGGATCGCCTCGTGGTCGGCCGGGTCGACGGACTGGGCGAGGTAGCGCCAGCCGGGCAGCGCGGGGATGCCGTGCTCGGCGAGGTACTCGACGGTGGCGAGGACGTCCGGGCCGGGCGGCAGCAGGCCGCCGTCGCCGAGCGCGGCCAGGATCCGGGAGTCGTCGGCGGCGGCGGTGCGCAGGTCGAACAGGGTGCGTTCGGCGGTGGCGATGGCCTCGTCGAGGAGTTCGCGCAGGTACTCGGCGTTGCGGTCGAGGACGGCGGGGGTGAGGAAGCCGGCGTCCTCCTCGGCGCCCGGTCCGTCCTCGCTCCAGTCGGGGGGCGCGGGGGTGAGCGAGAGCAGGTCGGCGAGCCGGGTCTCGGTGGCGAGCAGCGCGGCGGTGCGCTGCTCGGTGGCGAGCGCCCGGGCGGCGGACTTGCGGGCGTCGGTGGCGCGGGCGGCGGCGAGTTCGGCGCGGCCGGTGGCGGCGGCGGCCTCGCGCAGCCGGGCGGCGGCGGCCTCGGCGGCGGTGCGGGCCTGGCCCAGGGCGGCCGCGGCGGCCTTCTCGACGTCGGCGGCGTGCAGGGCGGCGCGGGCCGGGTCGACGTCGCCGTCGGTGTCGATGAAGCCGGCCTCGACGGCGGCGGCGGTCTCCTGCTCGACCTCGGCGAGGCGCTGGCGCAGGTGCTCGGCCTCGCTGCGGGCCTTCTGGCCGGCGGTGGCGGCCTCGGTGGCGTCGCTCTGGGCCTTGGAGCCGTCGGCCTGGAGTTCGGCGGCGCGCTGCTCCTCGGTGTCGGCGCGGTCCTCGGCGGCCGCGGCGGCGCCCTCCAGGGCGCGGGCGAGGGCGGTGGCGGCGCGGGCGCGGGCGGCGAGCGCGGGGGCGGCATCCAGCTCGGCCTCGCGGATCGCGGCGGCGACCCGGCTCACCCGGTCGGCGGCGGCGCGGTGGCGCAGCACGGCCTCGGCGGCCTGCCAGGCGGAGTGCAGGGTGCGGGCGTCGGTGAGTTCGCGGCGCAGGGCGGCGGCCTCGGTGGTGGCGGCGGCCAGGGCCAGCGAGGCGTGCCGGTGGGTGAGTTCGGCGGCGATCAGGGTGTGGCGGGTGCGGTCGGTCTCGGCGGCGGTGACGGCGCTCGCGGCGGCGGCGACCTCGACGGCGAGGTCCTCGGCGCGGTCGCGTTCGGCGGCGGCGCGGGAGGCGAGGGCGTGGGCGAGCCGGCGGGTGCGGCGTTCGGCGGTGCGGTGGGCCTCGCGGACGGTCTCGCGGGCGGTCGTGGCCTCGGCGATCCGTTCCAGGAGTTCCAGGGAGCCGGCGGTGAAGTCGCGTTCGGCGGTGAGTTCGGAGCGCAGGCCGAGCTTCGCGGCGAAGCCGTGGACGAGGTCGGCGAGGCCGTCGGTGTCCCGGGTGTCGGTGACGGCGCGCAGCAGCAGGTCGGTGAAGTCCTTGTCCTGCTTGACCGCGAAGAGGCCGGCCGCCTCGCCCTCGTCGGCGTTCATCTCGCGCTGGTAGCGGAAGAGTTCGGGGTCGAGGCCGAGCTCGCCGAGGTGTTCGGTCCAGCGGTCGTGGCCGTCCTCGAAGACCAGGTCGAGGTGCGGGTGGGCCTTGCCGGCCTCGGTGAGGGCGTCGCGGAAGCCCTTCATGGTGCGGCGGCGGCCGCGGGCCTTCTGGTCGCCGGCCAGGCTGACCCGTTCGGCGACCGGCAGGGAGTCGAGGGTGAGGCCGGGGCCGGGGCGGAAGGAGTACCAGGTCTCGGCGAACTTGCGCGGGTCGGAGGAGACCTGACGGCCGCGCCACTCGCTGACCTTGCCGACCACGATCAGCTCACCGGTGACGGTGTGCTGCCACTCCAGGGCGACGTGGCCGCAGTCGTCGGCGAGCAGGAACTTGCGCAGCACGCCGGAGCTGGCGCCGCCGAGGGTGTTGCGGTGGCCGGGGAGCATGACCGAGAAGATCAGCTTGAGCAGGACGGACTTGCCGCCGCCGTTCTCCAGGAAGAGCACGCCGGCCGGGGCGGGGCGGCGGACCGGGCCGTCGCCCTCCTCGCCGAACAGGCCGATCTGCTGGGGCACCGGATCGGCGACGGGCTCGCCGACGCCGCGCAGGTCGAGCACCGTGTCGGCGTAGCGGGCGCCGGCCGGTCCGATCGAGTACAGGCGGACCCGGTTGAGCTCGTACATGTGCGGCGGTTCTCCAGGAGGCGGGTGGGTCGGAGGGGTGCGGGGGTGCCGGCGGGGCGCGGGGGCGCCGGCGGACGCGGTCCGGTCAGAGGGAGTGGAACGGCAGGCCGGCGTCGGCGACCAGGTCGTCCCCGGTGTCCGGGGGCAGCAGGGAGGCCGTGCCGTCGGAGACCGGGACCACGCCGAGGTCGAGCAGTTCGGCCATGGCGGCGGTGCCGGCCAGGTCGCGGACCTGGAGCTGGTAGCGGGCGGTGGTGCGGTAGGTGCCGCCGGCGTCGTCCGAGACCTTCTGCAGGAAGCCGGAGTCGACCAGGAACAGCACCGCCTTCGCCACGATGCCGGTGGTGGAGCCGGAGAGCCGGCGGGCGTCCTTGGTGGCGCCGGTGGCGGTGCGCCGGGCCCAGACCCGCCAGGCGGCCTCCAGGCCGGGGGCGTCGCTCTGCGGGTCGGTGTTGTCGCCGTCGGCGGTGGCCTGCTCCTCCAGGCGGCGGCAGGCCTGGCGGACGAAGGAGTCGACGCCGTTGACGGTGATCCGGCCGAGGTAGCCGTCGTCGGCGAGGTCCTCGGGGCGGGGGAAGGCCATCGCGGCGACGGCCAGGTGGGCGAGGCCGTGCAGGAAGCGGTCGGTGGACTCGGAGGCGGCGCGGCGCGAGTAGTCGCCCATCCGGACGGCGAAGACGGAGTCCTCGGCGGCGGCGACGGCCATGCCGGCGCGTGGGGAGACCTCCAGGACGACCAGGCCCATGCCGGTGGCGACGGCGTCGGCGAGGCGGGCGAAGGGCGGGTCCTCGCGGTGGCGGCGGACCAGTTCGGCGTACTCGGCGTCGCGGGCGGGGAGCAGCTTGGCCTGGAGGCCGAAGGAGACCAGCCGGGCGGCGTCGGCGACGTCGGCCGGGGTGATCGGCGCGGGGGCGGCCGGTTCGGTCTCGGGTGCCCAGGACGTGTCGGTGTGGGTCGTCACGGGCGGTGCTCCTCGGGGGCGTTGCGGGGGGTGCGGGTGGGGGTGGTCGGGCCGGGGCGGCCGGGGGTCAGCCGGCGTCCTTGCGGTCGGCGGCCATGCCGGCGGCGTCGAGCAGGGCGCTGCCGACGATGAGGTCGGCGCCGCCGAACTCCGGGTCGCGCAGCGGGGTTCCGTCGTCGACGGCGAACAGCAGCCGTTCCTCGCCCTGCCGGTAGGCGGTGCCGACCGGCGGGCTGGCCGCGTGCACGGCCAGCAGGGCGACCAGGTACGGGAGTTCCGGGTCCTGCGTGCGGGCCTCGGCGAGCAGGCCGGAGAGCCGGCGGGGCGCGTCGGCGGGCAGGTCGAGCAGGTCGAGGGCCGCTTCCAGCTGGGCCTCGGAGAACCGGCTGTCGTCGGGGGTGGCGACGAGGTCCGGGTCGGGCAGTTCGGCGCCGAGGTGCTCGCGCTCGACCGGCGGGGTGAGCAGCAGGTCCACCAGGTCGGCGACGCGGACCGAGACGGGGGTGCGCAGGCCGGTGCCGCGGGCGAAGAACGCGCCGGTGGGGTGGACGGCCTGCGCTATCGGCAGCCGCAGCACCGGGGCGAGCAGCTGGCCGTAGAGGTCGATGCCGCTGCTCGCGCCGGGGGTGGCGAAGGCCTGCCGGTCCTGTTCGGCGCGGAACAGCGGGCCGGCCTCCAGGAGGCGGGTCTGCAGCTGGGTGTGACGGCGGATGCAGTCCTTGACGATGTCGACCAGTTCGGCGGCGCGGCGCTTGTGCTCCGGCTCCTCGGCCTCGTCGCGGGCCTTGCGGATGTTGGTGAGGATCGCGTTCTCGTGCCGGTAGCGGTCGGCGATGTGGTCGAGCGCCTCGTCGATGAGGTCCGGGATGGCCCGCATCCAGTCGACGGCCCGCACATTGCGGCGGGTGGCCTCCAGGGCGCGGCGCAGCGTCTCGGCGTACTGGACGGTGCGGTAGCGGGCCTGCTCGGCGGCGAGCTGGGCGTCGGCCAGGCGGCCGCGCCGGATCAGCACCTCCAGCTTGACCTCGGCGGCGATCTGGGCCGAGGTGACGTCGGTGTCGAGGGCGCCGACCAGGACGTTGACCGCCTCGTCGGTGGTGCGCAGGTAGACGCCGCCGTCGGGGCCCGGGACCTCCTCGATCAGTTTGAAGTCGTAGTCGCGGCGGACGTACTCGCCCTCGGCGCTGAAGGTGCCGTAGACGGCGCGGAAGCCGCGGTCGACGCTGCCGACGTTGATCAGCGACTCCAGCACCCAGCGGCCGACCCGCTGGTGCTCGGCGGCGGAGCGGCCGGGCGCCTGCGCGGCGACCCGGGGCAGCAGCCGGGCGAGCACCAGCTCGCGGTCGGCCCCGGTGTCGAAGTCCATGTTGAGGGTGACCAGGTCGATCGCGGCGAGCCCGACCTCGGCCATCGCGTAGCCGCCGTACTCGCCGGCCAGCATCACCTTGCGGCTGTCCAGGTCGTGCAGCGGGGCGGTGCAGGCCAGCGCCTTGAGCCGGCGGGCCAGGCCCTCGTCGGCGGCGGGGCCCGGCGCGGGCCGCGCGGCGGCGACGGCGGAGCCGGCGGGCGGCCGGGGGCCGTGCTCGGTGGGCTGGTCGGCGATGAGGGTCACGGGGGACAAGACTAGAGGCAGGGGCCGACATCGACCGAAACGGACCTTACGGACAGGTGGCCGGCGCCCGTTCGCGGCGGATCGAACGCGTGTACTCATGGGGCCGGGCTTCCCGGCGGCGGTGCGGGGCGGACCCGGCCGGGGGCCGGTGCGCGACGTCCGGGCGGTCCGCCGGACGGGGCTCGCCCGTCCCGGGATCGCCCCGCCCGTGCCGGGATCGCCCCGCCCGCGCCGATCCGCGGGCCGCTGCGGGGAATCCCACCCCATTGGCGGTTTGTCGACATGTCGTTCGGTGTGGCGGGCGTCGTCCCGCCGCCGGTCGGGCCGCGCGCGCCGCGGCCGCTGGTCGGGCGGGCCGGGCGCCGTCCGGACGCGACGGCCGGCCGGCGGGCGGCACGACCCGCCCTCCGCAGCCGGACGGACCAGCGGCGCGGGGCGGGCCCCGGGCCAGGCCCTACCATCTGGCTCAACAGCTGCTGGAAGGCGGACCGGCGTGGCCGATGCGGTGATCGATCTCAATGCGGACCTCGGCGAGGGGTTCGGACGCTGGACGCTGACCGACGACGAGGCCCTGCTCTCCGTCGTCACCAGCGCCAACGTCGCCTGCGGCTTCCACGCCGGGGACCCCTCCACCATGCGCCGGGTCTGCGCGCTGGCCGCCGAGCGCGGCGTCCGGATCGGCGCCCAGGTCTCCTACCGGGACCTCGCGGGCTTCGGCCGCCGGGCGATGGACGTGCCGCCCGACGAACTGGCCGACGAGATCGCGTACCAGATCGGCGCCCTGCAGGTCTTCGCCCGCGCCGCCGGCTCCCGGGTCTCCTACGTCAAGCCGCACGGCGCCCTCTACAACCGGGTCGTCGCCGACGCCGAGCAGGCGGAGGCGGTGGTCGCCGGGATCCTGCGCTCCGGCGCGGTCGGCGAGGGCCCGCTGCCGGTGCTCGGCCTGCCGTCCTCCCGGCTGCTGACGGTCGCCGCGGACGTCGGCCTGCCGGTGGTCACCGAGGCCTTCGCCGACCGCGCCTACACCTGGGCCGGCACGCTCGTGCCGCGCCGCGAACCCGACGCCGTCATCCACGACCCCGAGAAGGTCATCACCCGCGCCGTGGGCATCGCCCGCGACGGCTCGGTGGAGGCCGTCGGCGGCGAGCCGATCGCCGTCGAGGCGCGCTCGCTGTGCGTCCACGGCGACACCCCCGGCGCCGCCCAGCTCGCCTGGCGCATCCGCGGCGCGCTCGCCTCGGCCGGTGTCCGGGTGGAGGCGTTCACATGACCGGGCCGGCGGCGGTCGTCCGCCCGGTGGGCGAGCACGCGCTGCTGGTGGAGCTCGCGGACACCGCCGCGGTCACCGCCTTCTACGGCTGGCTGCGCGCACGGCAGGCGTCCGGCGACCTGCCGCCCGTCGGGGAGATCGTGCCCGCCGCCCGGACCGTCCTGCTGGACGGCGTGGCGGACGTCGACGCGCTGGCCCGGGTGCTGCGGGCGGCCCGCCCGGGCCCGGCGTCCGCCGCCTCCGGCCCGCTCGTCGAGGTGCCGACCGTCTACGACGGCGCCGACCTGCCCGAGGTCGCCCGCCTCTGGGGCGTCTCCCCCGAGGCGGCCGTCCGGATCCATGCGGAACCCGAGTACGTCGTGGCGTTCTGCGGCTTCGCACCCGGCTTCGGCTACCTCACCGGCCTGCCCGCGCGGTACGAGGTGCCGCGCCGCGCCACCCCGCGCAGCAGCGTCCCGGCGGGCTCGGTGGCCCTGGCCGGCCCCTACACCGGCGTCTACCCGCACCCCTCCCCCGGCGGCTGGCAACTCCTCGGCCGCACCGCCCTCCCCCTCTGGGACGCCACCCGCACCCCGCCCGCCCTCCTCGCCCCGGGCACCCGCGTCCGCTTCACCCCGCTCCGGGGGGACACGCCGTGACGGACGCGGCGGGCCGCCGCAGCCGCCGCCCGGCGGCCGGGCCGGCCGCGTGCACCGGCCGTCGCGCGGCGAGGACAGCCCGGCCCGACGACGCGGCGCCCGCACGGCGGCAGGACGGGACCGGCACGACGCCGCCGACGGCCGCGGCGGGAGCCCGCTGGCTGCCCGCGCGCGAGATCCTCCCGGAGGGGCGCGGCGATGGACGCGGTGATCGTGGAAGCGGCCGAGGGCGCACGTCGAACCGGCACGGCGAGCGGCCGACCGCGACGGCGGCCGTCGACCGCGCCGCACCCGCCCCGGGAACGGACGGCCGGAGGAGCGGCATGGCCCACGCCACGACGCGGACCGCCGCCCACCCCGCCCACCGACGGCCGGAGGCACCACATGCCTGACGCGATGACCGTGACCCGGTCCGGACCGCTGAGCACGGTGCAGGACCTGGGACGACACGGAGTCGCACACCTCGGAGTGCCACGCGCAGGCGCACTGGACCAACCCGCCCTGCAAGCCGGCAACCGACTCGTGGGCAACGAACCCGACACCACCACCAACGCCGC
>NZ_JBHVTL010000051.1:0-27753 GCF_042884635.1 Kitasatospora sp. NPDC058115 | reverse complement strand
CCGCCGAGGGCGCCGCGGGCCGGGTGGTCGGCGGCGACGATCATCAGCCGGCCGGTGTCGCTCAGCAGCGGCCTGCGGGTGCGGCGCGCGCCGCCCGCGCCACGCACCCGCCCGCGCCGCCCGCCCGCGCCGCGCGCCGCCCGCCCCCGTCGTCGCCCACCGGGGCAGCGATACCCCACGGGGTACACTGGACAGCCGGTAGTCGACAGCGGAAAGCGGTGCTGAGATGCAGGTGGACGAGGAGGCCGTCGGTGCGGTCCTGAACCGGCTCCGGCGTGCTCAGGGGCAGCTGGCGGGCGTGATCGCCATGATCGAGGCCGGCCGGGACTGCAAGGACGTGGTGACCCAGCTGGCCGCCGTCTCCCGGGCTCTCGACCGGGCCGGCTTCAAGATCGTGGCGAGCGGCATGCGCCAGTGCATGGCGGGCGCCGACGCCGACACGCCGCCGATGAGCGAGGCTGAGCTGGAGAAGCTCTTCCTGGCCCTGGCCTGAGCCCCGGAACCCGCCCACCCGACGGCGGGGGCGTGCGCCACAGCGGCGCACGCCCCCGCCGTCGGCGTGCCGGACCCGTTTCCGCCGCGGACCGTGCCAGGCTCGTCCCTCCATGAGTCTCGCCATCGCCCTGCTCACCCAGGACCTCCGCCTGCACGACAACCCCGTCCTGCACGCCGCCTGCGCCGCCGCCGACGAGGTCGTCCCGCTCTTCGTCCTGGACCCCGACATCGCCGCCGCCGGCTTCGCCGCGCCCAACCGCGCCGCCTTCCTCGCCGACTGCCTCACCGACCTGGACGCCTCCCTGCGCCCGCTCGGCGGCCGCCTGGTGCTGCGCCGCGGACCCGCCGCCCCCGCCACCGCCCGGCTCGCCGCCGAGCTGCACGCCGCCTCGGTGCACGTGGCCGCCGGCGTGAGCGCCTTCGCCGAGCGCCGTGAGCAGGCGCTGCGCGCCGAGCTCGGCGCGCGCCTGCACGTCCACGACGGCTCGCTCACCGCCGCCGTCCCCGGCGCCCTGACGCCCGCCGGCAAGGACCACTACGCCGTCTTCACCCCCTACTTCCGCGCCTGGTCGCAGGCGCCCCGCCGGACCGTCCACCGCCCGCCGAGGGCCCTGCGCACCCCGGACGGCATCGCGAGCGAGCCCGTGCCCACCGCGAAGCCGCAGTCGCCCGCGCTGCCGCCGGGCGGCGAGCGGGCCGGCCGGCGGCTCTGGCGCCGCTACGAGCTGGACCGCTACGCCGACCTGCACGACGACCTCGCCGCCGACGCCACCTCGCGCCTCTCGCCGTACCTGCACTTCGGCTGCCTGTCCGCCGCCGCCCTGGTGACCGAGGCGCTGCGGCACGGCGGCGAGGGCGCCGAGGCGTTCGTCCGGCAGCTGGCCTGGCGCGACTTCCACCACCAGGTGCTCGCCGCCCGCCCCCGGGCCGCGCACCACGCCTACCGCGACCGGGGCGACCACTGGCTGCCGGAGGACGACGAGGAGTGCGCGGCCTGGCGCGCCGGGCGCACCGGCTTCCCGCTGGTCGACGCGGGCATGCGCCAGCTCGCCCACGAGGGCTGGATGCACAACCGGGCCCGGCTGGTGACCGCCTCCTTCCTCACCAAGACCCTCTACCGGGACTGGCGGATCGGCGCGCACCACTTCCTGCGGCTGCTGGTGGACGGGGACCTCGCGAACAACCAGCTCAACTGGCAGTGGGTGGCGGGCACCGGAACGGACACCCGGCCGAACCGGGTGCTCAACCCGCTGGCGCAGGCCGACCGCCTCGACCCGGACGGCGCCTACGTCCGGCGCTGGGTCCCGGAGCTGGCCCACGTCCCCGGCCGGGCGGTGCACCGGCCGTGGCTGCTCGACGAGCACCCGGCCGGCTACCCGGAGCCGCTCGTCGACCCGGCCGCGCTCTCCGACCGCCTGCGCGCCGCCCGCGGACTGGACTGACCGGCCGCAGGCACCGGCCCCGCGCCCCGTCCACCCCCCGGTCCCCGCCCCACAGTTCCCGAACCGCCCGACGTTGCGTCACGTTTCGTTCACACCCCGGTCGCCGGTCTTCGGATGAATGGGCCCGGCCCCCGCAGTTGTACAGCCAACTGTCGAAGGGGCCGCTCCTCCCAGCCTCCGTCAGCAGCCGCGGACGGCCCCGGTCCGCTCCCCCCTGACGGCCCGGCGCCCGAGCGGCGGACAGGACCTCCGTGGCCACCGGCAGCACCCTGACCCTCACCTCCTCGTCCGGCCCCTCCGAGGGCGAGCGCCTCACCTTCCACTGGACCACCGACGCCCCCGACCCGAAGAACTGGGTCGGCATCTACGACGGCGACCGCCTGCCCGGCAACGGCAGCTCGCTGCTCTGGAAGTACACCCCGGGCACCTCGGGCGACGTCCAGCTCGACACCTCCGCCCTCACCGGCGGCCCGTACACGGCGTACCTGCTCGCCAAGGACGGCTACGGCATCCTCGCCAGGACCGGGCCCTTCACCTTTCGCCCCAAGCCCGCCGTGGTCCGCCCGCACGCCGTCGTGGACGCCTTCACCGCCACCCCGGCGGCCCCCGGCGCGGCCGTCACCGTCAAGCTCGGCGGCCTCTGGGTGCGCCCCGAGGGGAACCCCGCCGGGAGCGCGGCCTTCCGCAAGGTCTCCGGGCCGGCCTGGCTCGCGGTCGCCGCCGACGGCACCGTCACCGGCACCGCGCCGGCCGGGAAGGCACCGCGCACCCCGGAGGTGCTGGTCGTCGGCGTCAAGGACAGCGCCGGCGCCACCGACACCGTCACCGTGCTGCTCCCGGTCGCCGACCCGGCCGCCGCGCCGCGCCTCAAGGTGGCGAGCTGGAACCTTGCCGAGGCGGGCGCCGCCTTCACCGACGCGGTCGAGAAGCAGCTGCGCGTCGTCCTGGCGCAGGGCCTGGACGTCCTGGCGCTCCAGGAGACGGCCGGCGGGGCCGCCCGGACCCTCGCCGACGCGCTCGGCTGGTACGCCCACCAGAGCGGCGGCAGCGTCGCCCTCCTCAGCCGCTACCCGCTGACCGCCGTCACCGGGCCGACCGCCGCCCTGCCCGCGGTCGGGGCGAGCGTCCAGCTGCCCGGCGGGCGCGCCGTCCGCGTCTGGAGCGCGCACCTCGACGAGGCCGACTACGGCCCGTACGCCGCCCAGGACGGGCGCGGCGCCGCGCAGATCACCGCCGCGGAGACCGCCTCCACCCGCTTCCGGCAGGCCACGGCCCTGGCCGCCGCCGTCCAGGCCGACGCGGCCGCCGGTGTCCCGGTGATCGTGGCCGGCGCCCTGTCCTCGCCCTCCCACCTGGACTGGACCGCCGCCACCGCCGCCGCCCACAGCGGCGTCGGCAAGCTCGACTGGCCGGTCACCCGGGTGCTCCAGAACGCCGGACTCACCGACACCTTCCGCGAGGAGAACCGGGACCCGGTCAGGGCGCCGGGCTTCACCTGGTCGCCGGTGCGCAAGCAGCGCGCCGCCGGCAAGGCCGAGCCCCAGGACCGGATCGACTACGTGCTCCACCGCGGCCGGCTGAAGCTGGTCGAGGCGCACACCCTGGTCGCCGACTGGCCGGCCACCGGCGCCGACCCGGCCGCCCTCGCCGCCAACCAGTGGCCGTCCGACACCGCCGCCGCGGTCGCCACCTTCCAGCTCTGAGAGGCCAGTTCGCGATGTCCGACCTTTCCCGCCGCACCTTCGTCGGCGCCACCGCGGCCGCCGGCGCCGTCGCCCTGACCGGCCTTCCCGGCACCCCGGCGCAGGCCGCCCCCGCACCGGGCCGGCTCACCGGCACCATCAAGGACGTCAAGCACGTCGTGGTGCTGATGCAGGAGAACCGCAGCTTCGACCACTACTTCGGCACCCTGGCCGGCGTCCGCGGCTTCGGTGACAAGCAGGCGCTCCGGTTCCCCGACGGCACCGACGTGTTCCGCCAGCCCGACCCGCGCCGCAGCGACGGCAACGTGATGCTGCCCTACCGGATGGACACCTCGAAGTACAACGCGCAGAACGCCGGGGGCCTGCCGCACGACTGGGCCACCGGCCACCAGGCCATCAACAACGGCGCGATGAACAAGTGGATCGCCGCCAAGGGTGAGCGCACCATGGGCTACTTCACCCGCGAGGACATCCCCTACCAGTACGCGCTGGCCGACGCGTTCACCCTCTGCGACGCCTACTTCACCTCGCTCGCCGGCCCGACCGACCCCAACCGGCTCTACCTGTGGACCGGGACCGCCGGCCCCGGCCGGGACGGCACCAGCGGCCCCTGGATCGACAACACGCCCGTCACCGACAACCCCGTCGCCGACTGGACGACCTACGCCGAGCGCCTGGAGCAGGCCGGGGTGAGCTGGCGGGTCTACCACAACCCCAGCAAGGACGACCGCACCGGCGACTACGACGACAACGCCCTGTCCTACTTCCGGCAGTTCCACGACTTCCCGAAGGACGACCCGCGGTACATCAACGCGATGACCACGTTCGACCCGGCCGCCTTCGACGCGCACTGCAAGGACGGCACCCTGCCGACCATCTCCTGGCTGGTCGCCCCCTACCTGTTCTCCGAGCACCCGGAGGCCGGCCCGGCGTACGGCGCGCACTGGGTGAACCAGGCCCTGCAGTCGCTGATGTCCAACCCGGACGTGTGGCAGCACACCGTCTTCCTGGTGATGTACGACGAGAACGACGGCTACTTCGACCACATGGTGCCGCCCACCCCCGAGCCGGGCACGCCCGAGGAGTTCACCCAGGGCCGGGCGATCGGCCTCGGCAACCGGGTGCCGCTGTGGGTCGTCTCGCCCTGGTCGCGTGGCGGCTGGGTCAACTCCCAGGTCTTCGACCACACCTCGGTGCTGCGCTTCATGGAGCTGGTGACCGGCGTCGCCGAGCCCAACATCTCCGCCTGGCGCCGCGCCGTCTGCGGCGACCTCACCAGCTGCTTCGACTTCGCGGCGCCCGACCGGTCGGTCCCGCGGCTGCCGGACACCAACGCCCTGATGGCGAGGGCCGACGCCGGGACGAAGCTGCCGGGCGTCCAACTGCCCGCCGTCGGCGCCCAGTCGATGCCGGTCCAGGAGCGCGGCGACCGCCCGCACCGCCATCTGCCCTACCAGCCCTGGGCGGAGGCCGAGGTGGACCGGCGCACCGGCCGGGTCACCTGCACCATGAGCAACGACGGCGGCGTCGCCTTCCCGTACACCGTCTACCCGAACATCGCGCAGCCGTTCGCCGGCACCCCGTTCACGGTGGCGCCGGGCGCCTCGGCGACGTACGTCTGGGAGGCCGCGGCCACCAACGGCCGCTACGACTTCACCGTGCACGGTCCGGACGGCTTCGTCCGCCGCTTCGCCGGCACCGTGGTCCGCGACGGCGCCGGGAGCGCCGGCGTCCCGGCGGGCCAGAACGACATCGGCATCCCGATCGTGACCGCCGACCTCTCCGCGTCCGGCCGGCTCACCCTCCAGCTGGTCAACGACGGCATGACCGACGTCTGCTTCTCCGTCGCGCCGAACGACTTCGCCGGCACCGCGCAGACCGTCTGGGTGCGCCCCGGCAAGCAGACCGACCTCGCCTGGCCGCTGGACGGGCAGGGCCGCTACGACGTGGTGGTCACCGCCGCCACCGGCCAGCGCTTCACCCGCCGCTACGCGGGCTGGGTGCACTGACCCGCGAGCCGCTCCGGCCGCGGCCGGGGGCGCCGAACCGGTGACCCCCGGCCGTGGCGCGGCCGCCCGACCGGGGCCCGCCGCTACCGTCGGCTCCATGCAGCAGATCACCCCATGCCTCTGGTACGACGACCAGGCCGAGGAGGCCGCCCGCTACTACACCTCGGTCCTCCCGAACTCGCGGATCACCGACGTCACCCGCTACACCGAGGCGGGCCCCGGCACGCCCGGCAGCGTGGTGACCGTGGCCTTCGAACTCGACGGCCGCCCGTTCGTCGCCCTCAACGGCGGCCCCGTCTTCCCGTTCACCGAGGCCGTCTCGCTCCAGGTGCAGTGCGACGACCAGGCGGAGGTGGACCGGCTCTGGACGGCGCTGCTGGAGGGCGGCGGCCAGGAGAGCCGGTGCGGCTGGCTCAAGGACCGCTGGGGCCTGTCCTGGCAGGTCACCCCGCGGATCCTGATCGACCTGGTCTCCGGACCGGACCGTGACAAGGCCGCCCGGGTGACCCGGGCCATGCTGTCCATGAGCAGGATCGACATCCGGCAGCTGCTCGACGCGGCCGAGGGGTGAGCGCATGGCCGTCCCCGCCTACCGCCACATCTCCTACCTGCACGCCACCCCGCAGCGGGTCTGGCACGCGCTCACCAACCCCGACGAGTCCGGGCTCTACTGGGGCCACCGCAACGTCTCCACCTGGCAGCCCGGTGCCCGCTGGGAGCACCAGCGCGCGGACGGCTCCGGCATCGCCGACGCGTTCGGCACGGTGGAGGCGGCCGAGCGGCCGAACCGCCTGGTCACCACCTGGTCGGGCCCCGGGGAGGAGCGGCCCGCCGGGCCGTCCCGGGTCACCTTCGACCTGCGCTCCCACCAGGACCTCACCCGGCTGACCGTCACCCACGAGAACCTGGCCGACGAGGCCGAGCGCGCGGACGCCGAGGCGGGCTGGTCGGCCGTGCTGTCCAATCTGAAGACCTACCTGGAGACCGGTCACCCGCTCCCGCAGGACCCCTGGACCATGCCCTGAGCCCCTGAGCCCCTGAGCCCCCGGGCCCGAGCCGTTTCACCCCCCCCCGCCCCCGGCCCCCGGCCCTCAGGACCGCCTGGCGCGCTTGCGCCGCCGCCGGCGCGCCCGGCCCGACCCCGGCCGGTCGCCGCGCACCCACCGGCGCAGCCGCCCGAGCCGGGAGAACCGCTCCCGGCTCGCCACCGAGGCCCGGTCCAGCTCCTCCATCAGCCGCCGGGAGCGGTGCTCCAGGTCCAGTTCGTCCAGGATCCGGTCGACCTCCGTCAGCAGTGAGCCCAGCAGGTGCCAGGCGTCCGGGTCCGCGCGCACCTGCTCCAGCAGCAGCCGGGCGACGTTCTCCCGGCTCGCCCAGGCGGCCGTCAGCTCCGAGGCGAGCCGCTCCTCGGCCTCCTCGGCGTTCAGGCTGACCTGGGTGGTCACCAGCACGGCGAAGCTCACCAGCGCGCCGCCGACGTGCGCGAGCAGCTCCTCCATCGCCACCGCCAGGGCCGGGGCGACCAGCGGCTCGCCGGGCCCGCGGCGTTTGGCGAGGTCGGTCAGCGAGCGCGAGATGACCCGGATCACCACCACGCAGATCTCCAGGGTGTCCAGCCCGGTGCGCAGCACCAGCCGGGAGAGCAGCCCCTCGCTGATCCGCGGGTTGAAGCGCAGGCTGTCCTCGGCCTGGCGCAGCGCCGCGTCGACGTCGGCGATCGCCTGGTCGAGCCGGCGGGCCTCGTGCAGCCGTTCGGCGGCGTCCGCGACCGGGGTGGGGCGGCCCAGCTGGTCGGAGAGGTCGAGGAGCAGGTGCCGGGCCCGGCGGGCGAGGTCCTCGATGGACTCGCCGGCGGTGTCCACCCAGACCGGCGGTGCGAACACCAGGTTGAACACCAGGCCGACGGTCGCGCCGATCAGCGTCTCCAGGACGCGGTCCCAGGCCCGGGAGGTCACCTGGGTGACGCCGAGGATCAGCATCGCGCTGATCGCGACCTCCTGGACGAACTCGTCCACCCGCACGAAGCGGCCGATCACCAGCGAGGCCAGGATGATCAGCCCGAGGCTCCACCAGGAGAGCCCGACCACGCTGCTGAAGCCGATCGCGATCAGCACGCCGACCACCACCGAGTTGACCCGGCGGATGCTGGTGGTGAGCGTCGAGTAGACGGTGACCTGGACGACCAGCAGCGCGGTGAGCGGCGCGGTCAGCGGGGCCGGCTCGCTGCTGAGCACCGTCGCCACCACGTAGGAGAGCGTGGCGGCGACGGTCGCGCGGGCGGTCTGCACGGCGAAGGGTTCGCGGGCGGCGCGCCGCACCAGTGCGACGGCCCGGTCGGGCGCCAGGGCCACGCGCGGCTCCTTCCCTACGGTTTGCCGCCGCGCCCCTCACGCAGCAGCTTCCACGGTGCGAGCGCCGACTCGACCTGCACCCCGAGGCTCATCTTCGACGCGCCCTCGACCCGCTCCTCGAAGCGGATCGGAACCTCCTTGACGGTCAGGCCGCGCCGCACCACCCGGTGGTTCAGCTCGACCTGGAAGGAGTACCCGTTGCTGTGCACCGACGGCAGGTCGATCGCCCGCAGGGTCTGCGCGCGCCAGGCCTTGTAACCGGCGGTGGCGTCCCGCACGCCGAGCCCGAGGATGGTGTTCACGTAGAGGTTGGCCCAGGCGGAGAGCGCCTTGCGGTGCCACGGCCACTCGTCGGCGGTCGATCCGCCCGGCACGTACCGGGAGCCGATCACCACCGCGGTGTCGTCGGCGAGCAGGGTCGTCACCATCAGCGGCAGCACGGAGGCCGGGTGGGACAGGTCGGCGTCCATCTGCACGACCACGTCCGCGCCGTCCTCCAGGGCCCGGGTCATGCCGGCGACGTAGGCCCGGCCGAGGCCGTCCTTCTCGGTGCGGTGCAGCACCGTGACCCGGCCGCCGGACTCGGCGGCGAGCTTGTCGGCGACCTCCCCGGTGCCGTCGGGGGAGTTGTCGTCGACGACGAGCAGGTGCAGGTTCGGCAGGTCGAGACCGGCCAGCAGCCCGGCGAGGACCGGAAGGTTCTCCCGCTCGTTGTAGGTGGGCACGACCACAACGACCTTCGGGGAGGCCTCGACCATGTTCTGTTCCCTCGTGAGTCCGGCGCCCGCGGCCGGCACGGCCCCGACGGCCGCGCCGGCCACGGCCGTTCGCAGTACGACCGTGCGAGTGTAGCCGCGTCGTCGCGCACGCCGTCGCGCCGGACCGTCATCTGGTCCGGCGCGAACTCCAGGCGGGGGCGACGACGGCGATCAGGAGCACGGCGAAGCCGAGCTGGAGCAGATGGCGGATCCAGTCGATCCCGGAGGTGTTCCGGACGCCGATCCAGCCGGAGACCGCGTTGCCGAGCCAGGCCCCGGCGGCGCCGAGCAGCATGGTCAGCCACCACGGGATCGCCTGGGGGCCGCGCAGGATCAGCTTGGCGATCAGGCCGAGCACGAAACCGATGAGCAGGATCCACAGGAGCTGGAACATCGCATTCCACCTTTCGAGGCGCGTTCCCCCATGATCGCCCGAACCGTGCGGCGCGGCACGTCCAGCGGGGGAACCGGGTCGTCCGCGCCCCCGCCTGCCCCTTCGTCCGCGTTCCAACCGTCCTTCTTCCGGCCGGTCGGACGCCGCCCGGCCGGCCGCCCGCCGCCCGGTCAGCCGTCCGCCTCCCGCGCGCCGCCGCTGAGCGCCGCCCCGGTGGCCGGGTCGAAGACGTGCACCCTCTCGGTGTCGATCCACAGCTCCAGCGGCGCGCCCTCGGCGGCCCGGGTGGCGGTGCCGATCCGGGCCACCACCTCGCGGCCGGGCGCCCCGGCGCCCGCCTCCTCCTGCCGCGCGCCGATCTCCTCCAGACCGCCGCCGGAGACCGCGTCGCCCTCGACGGTGAAGTGCGCGAACACGTCCGAGCCGACCGACTCGATCACCTCGATCCCGACCGTGACCCGCGCGCCGCCCTCCGGGTGCTCCAGCAGCGCGGCGTCCTCGAAGTGCTCCGGGCGGATGCCGACCACCACCTCGCGCGGCGCGCCGGCCGCCGTGAGCCGCCGGCGCAGCCGGTCGCCCACCGGCAGGTCGCCGAGCGCGGTGCGCAGCACGCCCTCCTCCAGCCGGCCGTGCAGCAGGTTCATGCCGGGGGAGCCGATGAACCCGGCGACGAACAGGTTGGCGGGCTCGTCGTAGAGCCGCTGCGGCGGGCCGACCTGCTGCACCAGGCCCGCGCGCATCACCACCACCCGGTCGCCCAGCGTCATCGCCTCGACCTGGTCGTGGGTGACGTAGACGGTGGTGGTGCCCAGCCGCCGCTGCAGCCGGGAGATCTGGGTGCGCATCTGCACCCGCAGCTTGGCGTCCAGGTTGGACAGCGGCTCGTCCATCAGGAACGCCTTGGGGTCGCGGACGATCGCCCGGCCCATCGCGACCCGCTGGCGCTGCCCGCCGGAGAGGTTGGCGGGCCGGCGGTCCAGGTGCTCGGTGAGGTCGAGGATCCGGGCGGCCTCCTCCACCTTGGCGGCGATCACCGCCTTGTCGGTCCTGGCCAGCCGCAGCGCGAAGCCCATGTTCTGGCGGACCGTCATGTGCGGGTACAGCGCGTAGCTCTGGAACACCATCGCGATGTCCCGGTCCTTGGGCGCCCGGTCGTTGACCACCTGCCCGCCGATCCGCAGCGTGCCGCCGGTGATGTCCTCCAGACCCGCGATCATGTTGAGGGTGGTGGACTTCCCGCAGCCCGAGGGGCCGACCAGGATGACGAACTCGCCGTCGGCGACGGTCAGATCGAGGTCGTGGACGGCCACCGAGCCGTCCGGGTAGCGCTTGGTGATGCCGTCGAGGACGATCTCCGCCATCGGTCCGCGTCATCCCTTCACTGCGCCGGCGGTCAGGCCGGCCACGATGCGGCGTTGGAAGAACAGCACGAACAGCACGATCGGAACCGTGATCACCACCGCCGCGGCGGCGATCGAACCGGTCGGCTGCTGGAACTGGGAACTGCCGGTGAAGAAGGCGATCGCGGCGGGCACGGTGCGCGCGGCGTCCGTGGACGTCAGCGAGATCGCGAAGAGGAAGTCGTTCCAGCAGAAGATGAAGACCAGGATGGCGGTGGTGAACACGCCCGGCGCCGCCAGCGGGGCGATCACCAGCCGGAACGCCTGCGCGGGGGTGGCGCCGTCCACCTTGGCCGCCTTCTCCAGCTCCCACGGGATCTCCCGGAAGAACGCCGACAGGGTGTAGATCGCCAGCGGCAGCGAGAACGTCATGTAGGGGATGATCAGCCCCGCCCAGGTGTCGAAGATCCCGAGCGCCCGCTCGATCTCGAACAGCGGCGAGACCAGCGAGATCGGCGGGAACATCGCGATCAGCAGCGACATCCCGATCAGCAGCCGTTTGCCGGGGAAGCGCAGCCGGGCCACCGCGTACGCCGCCATGGTGGCCAGCACCACCGCGATCGTGGTCGCGATCACCGCGATGCCGATCGAGTTCACCAGCGCCCGGGTGAACTCCGAGGTGCGGAAGATCCCGCGGTAGTTCTCCAGCGTCCAGCTGCGCGGCACGAAGTTGCCGTCGGTCAGCGTGGCCGGGTCCTTGAACGACAGCGCGGCGATCCACCAGACCGGGAACAGCGCGTACAGCACCACCACCAGGTTGACCACGCCCCAGCCCGCCCCGGCCCGGGCCCGCCGGGCGGTCACCGGTGCTCCGCCGATCCGCCGGGCGCGGCCGCGCCGAAGACCTTGACGAAGACCAGGGCGATCGCCGCCACGCAGAGGAACACCAGCACCGAGATCGCCGAGCCGATGCCCAGGTTGAGCGCGGTGAACAGGTTGTCGTAGCCGAGGATCGACACCGAGCCGGTGTCGTTCGCGCCACCGGTCAGCACGTAGATGTTGTCGAAGATCCGGAACGCGTCCAGGGTCCGGAACAGCAGTGCCACCAGGATGGCCGGCTTCATCAGCGGCAGGATCACCAGCCGCAGCCGCTGCCCGAACCCGGCCCCGTCCACCATCGCCGCCCGCACCGTCTCGGACGGCACCAGCGCCAGGCCCGCCAGCAGGAGCAGCGCCATGAACGGCGTGGTCTTCCACACCTCGGCCAGCACGATCAGCCCGATCGCCGGCCAGTGCTCGGTCAGCGGCGCACTGCCCTCCGGCAGCAGCGCCGCCAGGTACCCGGTGCCCGGCGTCCAGGCGTACTGCCAGGAGTAGGCGGCCACCACCGTGACGATGCCGTAGGGCACGAGCACCGCCGTGCGCACCACACCCCGTCCGATCACCGCCCGGTGCATCACCAGCGCCAGTGCCAGCCCCAGCACCAGCTCCGCCGCCACCGAGACGACGGTGATCAGCACCGTCACCCACAGCGCCTGCCACCAGTAGGAGGAGGACAGCACGGCCCCGTAGTTGTCGAGGCCGACGAACGCCGAGCGGTCCGGGAACCGCAGGTCGTAGCGCTGGAAGGAGAGGTAGACGGCGTAGCCGACCGGATAGGCCGTCACCGCCAGCATCACCAGCACGGCCGGGGCGCACAGCAGCCAGCCGAGCCGGCGCTCCTGGCGGGAGCCCTCGGAGAGCCGGGCGGCGCGCCCGGTGCCCAGTCGGGTCGCGGTCACGGGATCAACCCCTTCGAGCCGAGCGCGTCCCTGATCTGCCCGGACAGGCCGGCCACCGTGCGCTCCGGGTCCACCTCCGACGGCGGGGACAGGGCGTGCGCGACGGCGATCGAGACGTTCTGGTACGCGGGCGTCTGCGGGCGCACCGAGGCGGAGTCGAGGGCCTCCAGCACCTCCGCCGCGAACGGGTAGCTCGCGGTGAGCTCGGCGGCGGTGTACAGGCTGCGCAGCGACGGCGGCAGGCCGCCCTCCAGCGCGTTGGTCAGCTGGTTCTCACGGTTGCGCAGGCACAGCACGGCCTCCTGGGCCGCCTCCGGGTGCCGGGAGTAGGCGCCGACGGCGAGGTCGATGCCCCCGATGGTCACCGTCGCGGGCCGCCCGGGGACGACCGACGGGTAGGGCGCCCAGCGGAAGTGCGGGAACAGCTCGGGCCTGTTCTCCTTCATCGACGGGTAGACGAACGGGTAGTTGAGCTCGAAGGCGGCGGTACCGGACTCCATCGCGAGCCGGTTCTCGTCCTCCATCTGGTTGGACAGCGACGGGTCGGCGGCGGGGGAGCGGGCGACGTCCCGGATCACCCGCGCGGCGGTGACGGCCGGCTCGCCCAGCGAGGGCGCCGTCGCGTCCGCGGTGAGGATCGACCCGCCCGCGCTGGTGACCAGGGTGTTGAACCAGACCGTCAGACCCTCGTACTGGGCGCCCTGCACCTCGATGTCGTGCGGCTTGTCCTGCTCGGCCAGCCGCCGCGCCGTGTCCAGCATCTCGTCCCAGGTCGCGGGCGGCGCCTCCACCAGGTCGTCGCGGTACCAGAGCAACTGGGTGTTGGAGTTGTACGGGACGCCGTACAGCCGGTCCTTCCAGGTCGCCGTGCGCAGCGCCGCCGCCAGGGTGTCCTCGCTCGCCCGCTCGCGCAGCGCACCGGTCCACTCCCGGGCCCAGCCCGCCTCGGCGAACTCGGGCGTCCAGGTGACGTCCAGTCCCATGATGTCCACGCCGGTGTCGTGCGCGGCCAGCCGGCGCACCAGTTGCTGGCGCTGGCCGTCCGCGGTGCGCGGCAGCTTGTTGTAGCGGATGGAGTAGCGCCCGCCGGAGTCGCGGCCGCAGTGGTCCGCCGCCTGCTGCAGCGCGCCCGAGTCGTCGGGGAAGTTGTACCAGTCGAGCACGACCGCCCCGCCGTCCCCGGCCCCGCCCCCACCGCCGCAGCCCGCCGCCCCCCAGGCCAGCAACAGCACCAGGCCGAGGGCGCCCCACTGCTTCGCTCCGGGCATCACGACTCCCTCCGGCGGACCGCCCCACGGCTGGCCCACGCTAGGCCGCCCGCCCGCCGCGCGGCTGCGACCCGCCGCGCGACATCCCGGCGACCGCCCGGGCGGGCTAAGCCCGCCGGGGGTCCGGCCCCCGGCGGAACCGCCCTGTCGGAGCGGTCACCTACGCTGTGCTGCCATGGGACTCTCGATATCCGTGGGACTGCTCCACGACCAGGCACGCAACGACCCGGAGGGCTTCGAGCACCACCGGCGCGCCTTCGAACGGCTCGGCGCCGCGCTCGCGGCGGAGGGGATCGACTGGCAGGAGCCGCCGTCCGACCCGGCCGCCCCGCAGGACCCCGCCTTCTCCGGCGGCTTCCCCTACGGCTACCTGACCCGGCTGCGCCGCGTGCTGGCGCTCACCGGCCGCGGCGAGCCGGTCACGCCCGCCGAGGAGGGCGAGGCCGCCCGGGAGCGCGAGCGCGAGCTGATCCAGGACGAGGCGTCGAGGTTCGCCTCGCACCTGATCTGCCACGCCGACAACGCCGGCTACTACGTGCCGGTGGACTTCGCCGACCCGCTGTTCCTGCCCGCCGAAGCGGGCGTCGCGGGCGCCGGGATGGTCGGCTCCACGCAGCGCCTGCTGGACGAACTCGCCACCGTCGCACCGGCCCTGGGCATCACCGGAGCCGAGCCCGGCAGCGCGCCCGACGGGCCGTTCGAACCCGAGCAGCACGCCTGGCACCAGCTCCACCGCGCCTGCCTGGCCAGCCTCGCCGGCGGTCACGCGATCGTCTTCCACTGACGGAGCGGGCGCCCGCTCCGTCAGGACAGCGGCCGCCCCGCGACCCCGACCCGCCGCACCCCGCGCGGCGCGAAGGTCATCGGTCCGCTCCAGCCCCGGTGGACGAGGGCGACCTGCGAGGGCAACGGGGTCACCGGGTCGAGCTCCCGCCCGCGCGACCAGTTCCGGAACAGCCCCTCGGTGGTGGCGACCGCCGACACCACCATCGTCACCTGCTCCCCGCCGCCCCAGGTGTGCCACAGGGCCCAGCCCTCCGGACGCGGCTCGACCCCGAACCGCGCGCACATCTGCCCGTAGTCCTCGTCCGCCCCGGCCGGCATCGCGCCGGGCTTCAGGACCGCGGCGGCGGCCAGCTTCAGCAGCGGGCGGTCGTCCGTGCAACCGTCGCCCTCGAAGTGGTAGGAGCGCACGGCCCGCGCCAGCGCGTTCAGGCTGCGCCGGAACGGCGTCGCGTCCTGCGGGTCCGCCGCGTGGTCGATGCCGTCCTCGGCGGACGCCTCGACGCAGAGGTCATGGGCGAGGCGTTCGATCTCGCGCAGGTAGTCCAGCTCGTCGAGTCCTTCGGATGCCGTCATGGCGCGCAGCCTCCCACCCCGCGCGCCGCGCGGCACCCGGATTTCCGGCGGCTGTTAGCCCGGCCAGGCAGCATCCTTCCGCCGCCCGGGTAACCGGGCTCCGGCCCGGGGGAGGGGAAGGGTGGTTCGGGTACGGATCGGGCTGGTGCGGGGGAACGGCCCCCGCCGGCGCACGCCGAACCACCGACCCCAGGAGTCCCCGACATGGCCCGTACGAAGCCCCTCGTCCTGACCGCCCTCGCCGTCTTCGGTGTCCTGGCCGCGAGCACCGCGGCCGCCGCCGACGCCGGTCCCGCCGCCAAGCCCGCCTCCGACAAGCCGGCCGTCACCCTCCCCGGCAACCAGGGCCTCGTCGACCCCGCGCTGCTCGCCGCGCACGACCAGGTCTTCGGCGACTGGGTCGACGTCGCCCCGGGCGCCAACGGCATCGCCTACGTGGCCTGTCCGTCCGGCGAGGTACCCACCGGCGGTGGCGGCCAGACCAGCGCCTTCCGGATCTTCTTCACCGACTCCTACCCGAGCGGCGGCTACTGGGTCGTGCGCGGCACCAACACCGGCACCGCCACCGAGTCCATCCGGGCCACCGCCGTCTGCACCACCCCCTGACCCTCCCGGTCGAACGCCCCGGCCCCGGCCGCCCCGCACCCGCGGAGCCGCCCCGGCCGGGGTGCTCCGCTCCACCGCCCTGCGAGGATGACCCGGTGAACGAAGCCCCCTCCGCCCCGGCGCCCGTCATCCTCGGCATCGACGACCTCCGGCCGCTGCCCACCGCCACCCGGATCGCCCGCACCAGCCGGGAGGGCGTCCAGCTCCTGCACGAGCACCGGGACACCCGCATCGACGAGCTCTGGCTCGACCACGACCTCGGCGGCGACGACGACATCCTGCCCGTCGTGACCCTCCTGGAAGAAGCCGCCTTCGGCGGACGGCCCTTCGACATCGGCACCGTCCTGGTCCACAGCGCCAACCCCGTCGGCGCCGCCACCGTCGTGCAGGCCCTCGCTCGCTGGAACTACCGGGTCCGGCGGGCAACGGCGTAGCGACCGCCTCCCGTCACGGGAAATTCACGAACGCGGGTCTACCCGCATAGACCGTGGTGGGTCATCCTGGTGCGACTCGATCGGCCGCCCTCGCACCGGAGCGCTCGGCCGCACCGGAGCACGGCCGCGTCACAGCACTGCGCACCACCCCTTCGCCCGGGCGGTTCCGTGGGCCCGTCGCCGGACCACCCGTCAGGGCAGGGGCCGAGTCGGATGCACACCGTTCTCACCGGGAGATGCAGATGAAGCCACGCACCGCAGCCACCGCAGCCACCGTCGTCGCCGTGGCCCTGGCCGGCCTCGCCGTCTCGGCGCCCACGGCGGGCGCCAGCGGTACCAAGCTGTCCCAGTCGGCGGCCGCCGGTCAGTTCAGCAGCGCCGGGATCACCTGGAGCTCCAGCGGGGGCTGCACCACCAGGTCCAACTCCACCTGCACCTCGTTCGAGCAGATCAACTCCGGCACGGTGAGCACCATCATCACCCTCAAGCAGTCCAGCGGCTGCGCCATCAACATCACGGGCGGCACCGAGGTGGGCCACGCCTCCGGCACCTACAGCCATTACAACGGCTACAAGGTCGACATCTCCCGCAGTTCCTGCATCGACGCCTACATCCAGAACAGCTTCACCTACATCGGCTACCGGGGCGACGGCTACCCGCAGTGGAAGGCCGCATCGGGCAACCTCTACTGCAACGAGGGCAGCCACTGGGACATCCTCGTCTACTGACACCCGTTCGCGGGCGCCGGTACCCCGGGGGGGCGCCGGCGCCCCGGCATGTCGGGGTGCCGGGGAGCGGTCCGGACCGGGTCCGCGTCGCACCGGTGTCTGCCGTACTCGGCACGGCTTTCCCCGCCCTCCCGAGGAGCTTTCGGCAACAAGCTCCACCTGTACACCCTCGCCAACCGCGGGATGTACAACGCCACCGCCGACTACGACCGCGGCACCTGGTCCGGCTGGGGCAGCGTCACCGCCGTCGCCGACGCGCCCGGGCTCACCGACCTGGCGGTCGCCGCCGCCTGACGGCCGCGGGC
The DNA here is from genome assembly GCF_042884635.1 of Kitasatospora sp. NPDC058115. Lineage (NCBI taxonomy): Bacteria > Bacillati > Actinomycetota > Actinomycetes > Kitasatosporales > Streptomycetaceae > Kitasatospora > Kitasatospora sp. NPDC058115. The sequence continues at coordinate 10,780 of NZ_JBHVTL010000051.1, read as the reverse complement.
ACCGTCGGCGGGCCCCGGCCGAACGCGACCGGCCGGGGGCCCGCCGGGTCAGGAGCCGGGCGCCGCGGGGAAGAGGGCGTCGAGCCGGGGCGTCCCGGTCCCCAGCGCGGTTCCCGCGGTGCCGGTGGGCTCCTCCCGGGGCTCCTCCGCCGCCTCCTGGAGGGCGTCCAGGGCCTCGTGGAACGCCTCCTGACCGTCGTCCCCCCGGCCCGTCAGCTCCTCGAACGCCTCCTGGGCCACGTAGTCCAGCTCCTCCCACTCCGGCCACTCGTCGTCACGCCACTCCCGCAGGTGCCGCCCCACCAGGGCCCGGACCTCGGCGACGTCGGCGAGGGCGTCCGGATCGGCGAGCACCGCCTCGTAGGTCCGCCGCCCCTGGGCCACCAGCCAGAGCGCGAAGTAGTCGAAGCCGTCGTCGGAGCACAGGCCGCCCTCGATCCGGCGCACCGCCCGCCACAGGGCGTCCGTGGCGACCACGGCGCACGCGGCCTCCAGACGGGCCTGGAACTCCACCGCCTCCGCCGCCGTCCCGCGCCGCAGCGTCCCGCGCAGCCACTCCAGCCGTTCGTGCCGGTCACCGGGGCGACGGCTCAGCTCGTCCATGAGCGCCCAGAAGGTCTTGTCGTCCATGCCGCCCAGGATCGCAATCACCACTGACACACACCGGCCCCGCGAGCACGGGGCCCGCCCGCCGTCCCCTAGGGGGCGGGGGCGCCCTTCGCCGGGGACACCGAAACGGGCGGCCCGGCGCGCCCGGGCGGTGCGGGCCCGTGCCGCGGGGTGGGCCCGGGCGCCCACCGGGCGTTCGCCGGCCGCCGGCTGAGGGGCCGTCGACCCTGAGCGGTGAACGGCCGGGAACAGGAGCCCGGCCCCAGACCGGGGCCCCGGCCTCCGCCTCAGGGCGGACCGGGAGTCCATCCCCGCGTCGGACGAGGGAGGGAGGTGGCGGTACGGAGACTGGAGGCAATCCGAGACACCGACTTCTGCACAGAGGACTGGCATGGTTCTGCGAGACGGACGAACGATTTCCGCGCTGACGGTCGGCGCGCTGACCACCGTGATGGCGGCGCTCACCCCCGCGACGGCGTTCGCGGCGGGCGATCCGCTCCAGCCGTACGCGCAGCAGGAACTCCGCTGGGAGCGCTGCGACGCGGGCCGGCCGGCCGCGTTCGAGTGCGCGAAGGTGAAGGTGCCGCTGGACTACGGCGACCCCGGCGGCCGGAAGATCGAGGTCGCGGTGTCGCGGGTCGCCGCGACCAACCCGGGCGAGCGGCACGGGGTGCTGCTGATGAACCCCGGCGGTCCGGGCGGCCCGGGGCTGACCATGCCGGTGGAGATGGAGCCGCTGCTCCCGGCGGCGGTGCGCGAGCGGTTCGACCTGATCGGCTTCGACCCGCGCGGGGTCGGGCAGAGCTCGCCGATCGGCTGCGACCTGACGGGCGACGAGCAGACCGTCCTGCACCCCTACAGCGCGCGGACCTTCGCGAAGGACGTGGCCCGGGCCCGGTCGGTCGCCGACAAGTGCTGGGCCAAGGCGGGGGACCTGCTGCCGCACCTGACCACCCGCAACACGGCACGGGACATGGACGTCGTGCGGGCGGCGCTCGGGGAGCGGAGGATCTCCTACTTCGGGCACTCGTACGGCACCTACCTGGGCTCCGTCTACCTGCAGATGTTCCCCCGGCGTGCGGACCGGTTCGTGCTCGACAGCGCGCTCGACCCCGCGCTCGCGTGGCGGGGAGTGTTCCGGGGGTGGGCGCCGGGGGCCGAACTCGCCTTCACCCGGTGGACCGAGTGGGCCGCGGCGCGCGACGCCGCGTTCGGGCTGGGGGCGACTCCGGCGGAGGTCAGGCGGACGTACTGGGAGCTCGTCGCCCGCGCCGACCGAACGCCCGTCCCGATCGAGGGCGGGGCGCTCGACGGGGGCGCGATCCGTTCCGCGTACGCCGAGTTCGTCCACGTCGAGGCCGTGACCCCGTGGATCGTCGCGCTGAAGGCCGCGGCCGCGGGCGGAACGCCCGCCCCGGCCACGGCGGCCGCCGCGTCGGCGGCTGCGTCGGCTGCGTCGGAGCCCGGGGCGGCCGGAGCCGTGGCGCCCGGGGCCGGCGCGAGGGCGGGGGCGGGGGCGTTCACCGCGGACGTTCCGGCGGACAACCCGGCTGCCGTCACCTGGGCCGTCTCCTGCGGCGACACCCGCAGCTGGCCGCGCAACCCCGAGCAGTACCGCCAGGACGCGATCCGGGACCGGGCCAGGTACCCGCTGGCCGGTGATCTCGGGGCGACCATCCAGCCGTGCGCGTTCTGGAAGTCCCCGGCCGGTGAACCGGCCACCGTGGTGAACAACGACGCCGGCGCCCTGATCGTGCAGAACGCGTGGGACCCCCGCACGACACTGGCCATGGCGCAGGGCATGCGCCGGGCGCTGCACGGTGCGCGGATGGTCACGGTGGCCGGCGGCGAGGGCCACGGCGTGGTCGTCAACGGCCCGTCCTGCGCGGACCCGGCCGTCGCCCGGTACCTGACCACGGGCCGGCTGCCCGCCGAGGACGCCACCTGCGGCGGCCGGTGACCTCCACCGCCGGGAACGGCGGCCTCGTCCGGCCGTCGCCGGCGGCCCGTCGGCGGCCGTCGGCGGCCCGTCAGTAGCCGCCGAAGCCGGTGAAGCCGCCGTAGTCGGAACCGGACACCCCGGGGTTGCGCGGCCGTGAGGCCTGCTCGGCGATCCGGGGGAAACGCTCGACCAGGACACCGGTGAGCTCGCGCCAGGCCTCCTGCACCCGTCCGCTCGCGTGCCACTCCGTGAGCGCGAGCTCGGTCTCGGAGGACCACATGACGCTCGTGTACCGGTCCCGGAGCCGCTCCTCGGCGAGCGCTGCCTGCACCTGCTCCGGGGTGAGGCCGGTGCGTGCCACTCCGCCACGCGGGCCCCGCACCTCCTCCACGGTCTGCAGGTGGATCGTGAAGGAGCCGTCACCGCCGGTCCGGGGGACCAGCGTGTACCCCCAGACCGGCCGGCCGGCAGCCTCGGCCATGGCGGCGGCCCGGGCCGGCGCACGCTCGCGCGTCTCCCGTTCCCGCTGTTCCCGCCACTCGCGCGACTCGCGTTCCTGGCGCTCCAGTTCGGCGTGGACGTACGGCGTGAGGTCGCCGGCCTGCTCGCGGAAGGTCCGGTAGGCGGTGCGCACGTCGTCGCGCAGACGTTCCATGGTGCTGTCGTACGTGGCGCGCAGCCGCCGGTTGCGCAGCGCGTGACGGGTCTTCCAGAACGGGCGCGCGGCCGGGCGCACCCACCGCAGATGACGCCGGGCCGCTTCCTCCTGCTCGTCGATGCGCGCGATGGACCGCTGGAGCGCCCCGGTCGCGGCGTTCCAGCGCTCCGCGTCGGCAGGGGGCGCGGTGACCGGGGGCAGCCTGTCGTACCCGCGCGGGTCGGTGGTGGCGTCGACGGCGCAGTGGAGACGACGGATCTCGTCGATCTCGTCGTCGATCACGTTCATCGGGTAGCGGGACATCACGTCGCAGAGGCGTCGGTAGTGGACCTCGGCGTGCCCGGTCATGAGCGCCTTGCCTTCCTGCGAACCGTCCGCGCCGGCCTCCTTCCCTACCCTCCACCGCCCAAAACCCGTGCCGGGGGGCCCGGTTGGCGGCGGCTTCGTCGCCGCCGCCGTCCGGGCGCCCCGGTCAGGCGGTGTTCCTGGTGACGAAGTCGGCGATGGCGTCCTCCATCTGCCGGAGCCCGGGGTCTTCGAGGGGGTAGTGGCCGGCGCCTTCGAGCATGACGGTGTCGACGGGGACCTTGGTGATGCGGGACAGGACGGGCACGCTCAGGTGGTGCGGGGTCCAGCGGTCCTCGGCGGGCTGGGTGAGCAGGACGGGGCAGGCGTCGAAGTCGGCCGGTTCCACGGCGGGGGTGTAGGTGGCGTAGCTGTCGAGGAAGCGGACGCTGACCCAGTTGGCGGCGGAGGTGGGGTCCTTCATGAGGACCTTCATGGCGTCCGGGTCGTTGGCGAGCGCGGACATCTTGGAGGCCAGGCTCATCGGGTACTTGGCGGAGGCGGCGGGGGTCCTGGCGATCAGGCCCATGAGGGGGACGCCGGCGCGGGCGGTGAGCTTGTCGTGGGAGGTCTCGTCGCGGACCTGCTGGTCGCGCTGGTCGAGGAAGGTCATGCCGACGATGCCGCGCAGGGTGCCCCGGGGGGCCTTGGCGGCGACGTGGTAGGTGAGCATGCCGCCGGCGCTGAGGCCGTACAGGACGATCGGGCGGTCGTCGCGGGACTGCTCGTGGGCCAGGAAGTCGACGACGAGGTCGACCCAGTCGTCGTAGGAGGGCGTGGTGCCGGGCTTGACCTTGGTGAGGCCGTAGCCGAGGTTGTCCAGTGCGACGGTCTCGAAGCCGCGCCGGGCGAGCGGGGCGCCGAGGATCAGGGACATCTGGCGGCCGTTGGTGCCGACGCCGTGGTGCAGGACGACCTTGGCCTTCGCGTCGGGGTTGCGGTAGCGGTCGAGGTGGACGCGGTTCCCGTGCCAGTCCCAGTACTCCTCCTCGGGGGCGGTGGCGTCGGTCAGGCGCAGCCGCTCGGGCAGGAACTGCTGGAGGTCGCGCCAGGCCTGCTGGTCGCGGTAGTGGTCGGGGGCGGGGGTGGTGTGCATGGGGGTGCGCCTTTCCGGCGGGGCCGGCCCGTGCGGGTCAGCCGGGGGTGGACGCGGAGCGGGCGAGGGCCCCGCGGGTGATCATCCGGACGCCGGCGAGGAGTTCGCCGCGGACGGCGCCGGCGTCGCGCAGGTCGTCCTCCAGGCCGCGGGTGAAGGTGAGCAGGACGGCGGCGGCCTGCCGCGCGCCGTCCCCGGCGGCCGGTGCGAGGGCCGATGCCAGGAGCTCGGCCAGGTGGTCGGTGTAGGTGGTGACCAGGCCGGGAGCCTGGGCGGTGGCCGCGGACAGCAGTTCCTGGGCGTGGGCGGGGCTGTCCTGCCAGAGCCGGATGGCGACCTCCAGCTTCACCGTGAGGACGGCGAGGACCTTCTCCTCCGGCGTGGCCGCGCTCCCGGCCGCCGCGTCCGAGGCGGCGGCGGCCCGCTCCAGCAGCGATCGGACGACCTTGACGATGGCCTCCTCCTTGCTCCCGACGTACTTGTAGACGGTCGGGCGCGACAGCTGTGCCTCTTCGACGATGTCGGAGACCGTGGTGCGGCGGTAGCCGTTGCGGCAGAAGCAGCGGTAGGCGGCATCGAGGACGAGCTGGGAGGAGGGAACCTTCGGCATGCCTACAAAGTTAACACGCAGCTCGAAGAGTGTAAATTTTTGAGTGTTCCCGAAGCCCTTCCCGGTCAGCCGGCCGGGGAACCGGGAAGGCCGTCGAGCCACGCGAAGAGGTCCGCACCCAGCAGCTCGCCGTCGTCCGCGACGTCCCCCCGGAGGCGGCCGGGCGCGAGGCGGTGGAGGGACGAGCGGTCCCGGCCGTGGCGGCGCATGAACAGGCCCGCGCCCGCGCCGTCCTCGCCGACCAGGACCCAGTGGGGCGCGTACGTCTGCACCTGCCAGGCGTCGTTGCGGGCACGGAAGGTGTGCGGGCCGAGCAGCGTGCCGCCGTCCGGGAGGCGAAGGCCGGGGGTGGCGCGCCACAGCCGGGCGACGGCCGGGTTCGGCCCCTCCCGCAGACCGCCGGCGAGCGCCGCCCACACCGTCAGGAAGCCGACGAAGGAATCGGCGAACGGCTGCTCCTCGCCGGTGAGCCGGCTGTGCGCGACGACCGGCCACTCCCCGTCGGCGGCCCGGTCGAGGGCGAATCCGTAGCGCTCGTGGTCGTCGTCCTCGTGGAACCAGAGCCGGTCCCCGCCGGACCGGTCCTCGGTGAGCCCCGGTTCCCCGAGACCGGCCACGGGCTCCACCGTGGCGATCGGGCGGCCGCGCAGCGAGCCCTCGCCGTACGCGGCCAGCCACCAGCGGAACGAGCGCGGCAGCGGGCCGGTGAGGGACTCCGCCGCGCGGATCGCGGCCTCCGGACGGCCACGGCCGGGCCAGGTGACGATCCCCGGGGTGGTGGCGATCAGGTCCCGCAGAAGTTCTGGATCGGCCCGCATGACGGGCAGTCTTGCACGGGGGTACGACAGGCCCGCACCCGACCGGGACACCGCACCACCGCCGCCGCCCGCTGTCCGATCGCCCTCCCGGACCGGCGAACCGTTCACTGTATGCTCGCCCGGTGCATCACGACCTCATCGACGGCGTGCCCGTCATCTGGACCGAGACGCCCGGTCCCCTCGAAGCCACCCTGATGTTCGGCTGCGGGCTCCAGGACGAGACCTTCCGCACCCTCGGGGTGACGCACCTGGTCGAGCACCTCGCGATGAGCACCCTGCCCCGGCTGCACTTCGAGCACAACGCCTCGGTCAGCCTCACCCTCACCGACTTCACCTGCACCGGCCGCCCGGAACAGGTCGTCGACTTCCTCGCCCGCGTCTGCACCGCCCTCACCGACCTGCCCCTGGAGCGGATCGAGAAGGAAGCCGGAGTGCTGGCCGCCGAGGGCAGCGGCGCGGCCGACCCGGTCACCGCCGAACTGCTGTCGATCCGGTACGGCACCCAGGGCCTCGGCCTGGCCTCCTTCAACGGCCCCGGCGCCGACCGCATCCCGCAGGACGCCGTGCGGGACACCGTCGCCCGCCACTTCCACGCCGGCAACGCCGTCCTCGCCCTCACCGGCCCCCCGCCGCAGGACCTGCGCCTGCCGCTCGCACCCGGCCCCCGCACCACCCGCACCCCGCACCCCGCCGCACGCACCACCCGCTCGTCCTGGCACCGGGCCGACGTGCCCGGCCCCGGCCTGCTGTTCTCCTGCGACCTCAACGACCAGACGATGCTGCTCGCCGCCCACGTGCTCAGCCAGCGGCTGACCGACACCGTCCGCCACGAGCACGGCCTCAGCTACGACGTCGGCGGCAGCGCCGTCTTCGTCGGCCCCGGCCGGGGCGAGCGCAGCATCCAGCTCGACGTCCGCGAGGGCCAGGAGAAGCGGGTCGCCGAACTGCTCTGGCAGGAGGCGCTGCGCCTCGCCACCGAGGAGCCCACCGAGGCCGAGCTCGCCGAGGAACGCGAGGGCGCCCGGGAGTTCCTGACCGACCCGCGCACCGCCGACCTGGAGGTCGCCGAACGCGCGGCCGACCTGCTGCTCGGCGAGACCCACCTGGACGCGCAGACCAAGCTCGCCCTCCAGGCCGAGGTGACCCCGGCCCAGGTGCGGGAGGCGTTCGCCGCCGCGATGGAGACGGCGCTGCTGCTGGTGCCGTGCGAGGTCGAGCAGCTGCTCCTCGCCCGGCCCGACGGATCGGCACTGCCCGCCGGCGGCTGCTCCGAGCGCAGCAGCCTGCCCGCCGGGTCGCAGTACCGGCCGCCGCTGCTCGCCCGGGCCCGGTCCGGCGCGGCGCGCAAGGTCCGGCTGGTGGTGAACGCCGACGGTGCGTGGTGGCAGGACGAGGAGGGCCGGATCCACGGCTTCCCGTACACCGAGGTGGTCGGCGTCGAGGTCCACGAGGCCGGCCGCATCCTCCAGGGCCTCGGCAACTGCTTCGTCCCGGTCGCCCCGGAACTCTTCTCCGGCCTCGGCCCGGCCATCGCCACCATCGACGCCGCCGTCCCGGAGGCCCTGCGCTACCCGGTCTCGGCCCTGCGCGCCACCGGGTGAGCCCCGGGGGCCGGCCCGCCGAGGAGCGTCGGTGAGGCTGACGATGCCGGCCGTCGAGGCGGCCGCCTCGACGGCCGCCGACGCGCAGCCACCCACGTCGGACGGGGTGCCGTTCCGATGGCCGGCCCATCACGTCCGTGAGGGCGTGGTCGCGCTGCTGCCGAAGGGGCTCGACATCGACGGCTGCTCGAAGATCCGGATCACGTGCGCGCCCGGCAGGGCGCCGTCCCCGCAGTACTGGCAGGCCCTCGGGGCGTCGGAGTACGTCGTCGAGAACGTCGACCTCGGCAGGCTCCGGGCCCTCCCGCCCCGGGCGCGGGACACCGCCCTGCCGGCCGTGGTCGAGGACGCGCTGGTCGACCTGGCAGGACGCCACAACCGGGGCGCTGCGGTCGAGGCGGCGATCCGCGGGGCCTGCGCGACGCTGCGCCACCGGGACTTCGGTCTCGAACTGCCGGTGCCCCGGCTGGCGAGGAGCTCGCCGGACAGGGCCGTCCGGGCGCGCGTCGTGCGCTGTCTGAACCGCGAGGTCGGGGAGGCGTGGCGCATCGAGCTCACGAGCAGGTCCGGGGCGGCGCCCGAGGTCCGGTGGATGACCGAGCGGCCGAACCACCTGGACCTGCGCGACGTCTTCGCGAGTTCCGAGTGGTCGGACCGGGGGTTCGTCGTCCGGAACCGGCTCGGAAGGATCAGCTACGAGCTGGCGCGACCGGCCGGTTGACGCGGGGGCGGGCGGCAGCCCGTCGGCGTGGACCGGGAGGAACCGGGGAGCTCCGGCCGGGCGGGGCCGGCTCGCGGATCGTCGTCCGGCATCGGCGCCGTGGGCCGGTCCTGCGCCGCGACGCCGTGGAGCACGGGTGCGGCGGGATCCGTGAGCAGGTGGCCGTCGTCGTCCCACCGCAGGGCTTCGAGGCGACGGCTCAGGGACGGCTCAGGGGCGGCTCCGGGCCGGATCGGGTGGTACGGGGGCGGTGGAGGCCAGCTCCCGGAGCAGTTCGGCGCGCAGGTCGGGGTCGGGGCCGGTGGCCAGGGCGCGGGTGAAGTCCGCGGTGGCGGCGGGCTCGTCGCCGAGGTCGCGGTGGGCCAGGCCGCGGTTGTAGAGGGCCAGGGGATCGGGGTCCAGGGCGATGGCGCGGGTGAGGTCGGCGACGGCACCGGGGACGTCGCCGCGTTCGAAGCGGACCGTCGCGCGGTTGACCCAGGCGGCCGGCAGTTCGGGGGCGTGCTCGACGGCCCGGGTGAGCAGGGCCTCGGCCTCGGGGAGCCGGCCGCGTTCGGACTCGACCACACCGAGCACGCAGAGCAGGTGCGGCTGGCCGGGGGAGAGCTCCAGGCCCGCGAGCGCGTCGCGTTCGGCGAGGTCGGGCCGACCGTCGTCCAGGTGCAGTCCGGCCCGGTTGACCAGGGCGTCGAGGTGGTCGGGGGCGATCAGGAGGGTCAGGTCGAGGTCGGCCAGGGCCGCCTCCGGCCGGCCCAGGTCGGTGAGCGTCTCGGCGCGGTTGTAGTACGCCTCGGGAAGGTGCGGGCCGAGGCGGATCGCGGTGCCGTAGTCGGCGATCGCCTCCACCGGGTGTCCGGTGGCCCGGTGGAGCGCGGCCCGGTCGACGTAGTACTCGGCGTTCTGCGGGTCCTGCTCGATCACCGCGTCGAGGTCGGCGAGCGCGCGGGCCGGGTCGCCCAGCGCGAGGTGCAGCTGGGCGCGGTTGTGCACCAACCGGGCGTGGTCCCGGGTCCGTTCGCCGGGCGCCAGGGTCCCGGCGAGCCGGGCGATGCCGTCCTCGACCGTCCGCAGCGCCGCCGCGTGGTCGCCGGCGCGGCTGTCCAGCAGGGCCAGGCCCTGGCGGTGGAAGACGGTGGTGACGGTGCGTTCGCGCGGGTCCTCGATCCGCTCGGCGAGGGCGAGGGCGCGCTCCAGCCAGGTGCGGGCGGCGGTGAGGTCCCGGGCGGGCGCCGGCAGGTGGCGGGCGTGGAGCATGGCGGTGGAGTAGGCCGCGGAGAGGAGGATCCTCGGCTCGTCGGTGACCCGCCGGGCGTGGTCGTAGAGGGCGAGCGCCTCGGCCGGGCGGTCCAGGGCGGTCAGCGCGGTGGCCAGTGCGGTGGTGAAGGCCCACCAGTTCCGGGTGTCGCCCGCCGGGGTGACCAGCGGCAGGCCGCGTTCGGCGAGGCGGACGGCGTGCTCGTAGAAGCCGCTGGTCAGCGCCAGGCCGAGGGCGGTGCGCAGCGCGTCGACCCCGTCGGTGGCCGGGCGGGTGCCGCGTTCGCGGTGGTAGGGGATCGCGCCCAGCTGCCAGGACCACTCGCCGGTCGCGGCGAGTTCGTCGGCGCGCTCGTCGTGCCAGGCGGGGTCGTGGTGGGAGGCGGCAAGGTCCCCGGTGGCGGGGTGGCGCGGGGACGGGTCGGCGGCGGGGGGCCGGGCTCCGGTGCGGGGCCGGGCGTACTCGGCGACGGTGGCCGCGAGTGCGTCCGGCAGTGCGGCGCCACCGACGTGGAGCCGCAGCCGGGTGGGGTCCACGCGTCGCAGCAGGACGTCGACGAGCTCGACGGTGGTGGCGTCCGCCTCGTCCAGCCGGTCCAGCACGACGGCGGCCGGCGTCCGCCGTTCCTGCGCCCAGGCGGCGACGAACTCGCCTATCCCGTGGGCGAGGTGGCGGGTGCGCCGGGCCGGGTGGAACCTGATCTGGACGTCCGCGACGTCCAGCGCCGCGACGGCCTCGGCGGCCCAGGGCATCGCGGGCTGCAGGTCCCGCACGGCGCAGAGGAGTTCGACCTGGTGGCGGGCGACCAGCGGGGTGTGCCCCTGGTCGAGGACGAGGCGGCGGACGAACTCGCCGACCCCGCCGTAGGGGCCGCGTTGCCAGACCCGGCAGTCGAAGGAGCCCAGGAGTCCTTCGGCTCCGGCGGCCGCCGCGCGGCGGTCCCGGGGCAGTGGTGCCTCCAGCCAGACGTGCCGCATGCTCGACTCATCTCCTCATCGTGCCGGCGGGCCCCGCCGCGGGCTGTCGTTCCGGGACCGGGGCCTCGGCCGGCCCGGTGGCGGGGGGGGGGGGGCGGCGCCGCGCGGGGCGGCGCGCCGCGGGAGGCGGCGCACCGCCGCCGCCAGA
>NZ_JBHVTL010000050.1:16527-31879 GCF_042884635.1 Kitasatospora sp. NPDC058115 | reverse complement strand
CGGCCCCGGCCTTCGGCCCCGGCCTTCGGCCCCGGCCTTCGGCCCCGGCCTTCGGCCCCGGCCTTCGGCCCCGGCCCCGGCCTTCGGCCCCGGCCCCGGCCTTCGGCCGGGGGTGTCTCCACGTGGCGTTGTTGTCGGTCGTTGACGGCCTTGGTCCGGCGGCGGGGAGGTGTCCCCGCCGCCGGATGGGCCTCGCCTCGCAGCCTTCGTTTGGGGGCGCGTGGTGGTGGTGTCGGCTGCCAATGACCTTGGCCCGATGGCGCGTGGGTGTCCCCGCTGCCGATCGGCTTTGGTCCGTGGCCTTCGGCTGGGTGGACTGGCTGCTGATGCCGCAGGAGATCGGGAGCTTCCTTGGCGGTGGCCCGCGCCGGAGCTTTCGGCCGGGGGCGGCCCCATGTGGCGTTGGTGTGGTTGGTGGGTTGTGGTTCGGCGGCGGGGAGGTGTCCCCGCCGCAGGGTGGTTTCCGCCTCGCAGTTCTTGGGCGGGCGCGGGTTCATGTGGTGTTGCCGATGGCGCCGGGTAGCTTTCGGCTGGGCGGACCCGGTGTTGATGCCGCAGGAGATCGGGAGCTTCCTTGGCGGTGGCCCGCGCCGCAGCCCCCGGTCCCGGGGGCGGCCCTATGCGGCGTTGGTGGGTTGCGGTCCGGCGGCGGGGAGGTGTCCCCGCCGCCGGGTGGTTTCCGCCTCGTTGGCCCTGATGCCGCAGGACTCCCGGGGCACCCCCACACCGCGTTGTCGTCGGCCGCCCCCGCCCCCGCCCCTGCCCGGCGGCGGGGGTGCGGAGGCCGACCCTAGGATCGTGTCATGTCGCTGCCGCACGCCATCCTCACCGCCCTGCTGGAGAAGCCGTCCTCCGGGCTGGAGCTGACCCGGCGGTTCGACAGGTCGATCGGCTTCTTCTGGTCCGCGACCCACCAGCAGATCTACCGCGAGCTCGGCCGGCTGGAGGCCGCCGGGCTGATCCGGGCGCTGTCCCAGGCCGGGCCGGTGCGGGGGCAGAAGAAGGAGTACGAGGTGCTGCCCGCCGGCCGGGCCGAGCTGGAGCGGTGGACGGGCGCCGCCGACGAGCCCCGGCCGATCCGTGACCCGTTGCTGCTGCGGCTGCGCGCCGCCGCCGTGGTCGGCACGGCCGGCCTGGACGTCGAGCTGCGCCGGCACCTCGCCCTGCACCGGGAGCAGTTGGCGCACTACGAGGAGATCGAGCGGCGCGACTTCCGGGCCGCCGAGGACCGCAACGGCGACCCGTTGCAGCACGCCGTGCTGCGGGCCGGGATCGGCCTGGAGACCTTCTGGGTGAACTGGCTCCAGGAGACCCTGGACGCCCTGCCCCCGGCCCGGCCGAACCCGTCCTGAGCTGCGGCGATTCCCGCCGGACGGGCGATGCGCGACGGCCGGTGGGACACTGGACGCCTGTCCCTGCCCGTTCCGTCGACCGGGGGGCCCGTATGTCTCTCCCGAGGCCGCTCCTCGCCCTCACCGCGATGGCCGCCGCCACCGTTCTCACCTTCGGCACCGCGACGCTCGCCACCGGTACGCCCACGCCGCCCGCCCCCGCGCCCGCTCCCGCCGCCGTGCCCGACACGGCCCCCGGACTGCCCACCGACGCCCAGCTCAGGGCCGCCCTGCTCACCGCCGCCGAGCTCGGCCCCGACTTCACCGAGGTCCCGCTCGACACGGAGAGCCCCGCACCCTCACCCTCACCCGAAGCCGAATCGGGCACCGGTGCTTCCCCCGTGGCCGGCTGCGACGCGCTGCGCGCCCTGCTGAACCGCACCGGCGCCCACGCGCCGTCCCAGAACCCGCACCAGGAGGCCGAGTTCGACGGCCCCGACGGCAACCCGATGATCACCGAGGCGCTCACCGCCGAGGAACCCGAGCGCCTGACGGCCGACTTCGCCACCGCCACGGCCGCGTTCGCCGACTGCCACAGCCTCACCTTCACCGACGACGTCGGCGAGACCGTGACCTTCACCGTCACCCCCCTCGCCCTCGGCGACCGCGAGGGCGCCCCGGCCGTCCGCCTCGACGGCACCCTCGCGGGCGTCCGGCTGAACGGCTACCTCGGCCTCGAACGCCTCGGGGACGTCGCGCTCGCCTACGGCTTCTTCCAGCGCGACTCGGACGCCTCGCAGCTCGCCTCGCTCTACTACCGGGCCGCCGTCGCCAAGGCCGAGCGCACCCTCGGCCTGCAGGCCGGCTCCACCGCCGCCCCGGGTGCGGCCGTCTGAACGGCGGCCGCACCCGGAACCGACCGCCCGGACCGCCCGCTCCGCCCCGCCCGCCGGACTAGCGCATCACCCACGCCTGGTAGGAGCTGTTGTCGCACGTCCACATGATGACGTCGCGCCGGCTGCCGTCCCCCGAGAGCCAGTCCTGGAGGCACAGCCCGCTCGCCTTGTTCTTCAGCGCCACGGCGTTGACGCCCGCCGGGACGAGCTCCCAGCGCTGGTTGTCGGCGCCGGAGCACTGGCGCTGGATGATGGTGCTGTAGGTGTTCGGCGTGGTCGGTTCGAGACAGAGGAACGAGCTCTGCACCCGGATCTCGGTCCCGCCGACGGCCGAGTCGTCCGTCCAGAACCGCTGGTTCGAGGCGTTCTTGCAGCTGAACTCCTGGAGCAGCGCGCCCTCGGCGGTGGAGCCGCCGCGGATGTCGAGGCACTTGCCCTGGACGGCGTTCGCGTAGCCGTGCAACACCGGCGCGGCCTGCGCGGGGGAGGCCAGCATGGCCGCGGCGGCGAGCACGCTGCCCGCGACGACACCGGAGCGGACGACGGACTGACGGGTGAATCGCATGACGGACGCACTCCTCACCTGGGACGGGGCGCCGCACTGGGGCGCCCTCGGCCGCCAGTCTCACGAACGGACGCGGTTCGTCCCAAGACCATTCGAGCTGCATCGAATTCGGGCCGCGCAATGTCCGCGCCGTGCCACGAACCGGTCAGAGCCGGGCAACGCGCCCGACGCGCCCGAACGGTCCGCTTACGGTGGGCTCACGGCCGCCCGGGGCCGCAGGGATCGGTGGGGGCGCGTCCGGGACGTCGCCGCACCCCGCCGGGAGGCCGACGGAAGGGCCCGGATTGCTGCGTATCCACTTCACCCACGACGACCTGACCAGGGTCCGGATCGCGCGGGCACCGGACCCGCTCACCGAGACGGTCCTGAGCCTGTCCCTGGTACAGGCCCGCGATGTGGGGGGAGTGGCCCTGGAAGGCTGGCGCAGCAGGACCCGCAAACGGCTGCGCCCCGAACTGGGCGCGCTGTTCGAGCTGGCGACGCCCGCCGGGGCGACGGAGGCCCCGGAGGCGTTCCTGCACGCCGCCACCGACAGCCTGCCGGACAGCCTGGACCACACCTGGTCGCTGCCGCGCCGGCGCTGGGCGGCGGACCTGACCGTCCTGGAGTACCTGCGGCCGAGGACGCCCCGCTGGGTGCGCGAACTGCACGGTGGTTCCCGCGAGTGGCGCGGCGTGGTGGACCGCAGGATCCGCCAGTACCACGCGTTCGCGGTCGCGCCCTACTGGTCGCAGCTGCTGGCCGCCGCGCACACCGAGCGGACCGCCCGGGCGCTGGCGACGGCCGACACGGGGCTGGACGGCCTGCTGGGCTCGCTGCATCCGGACATCCGCTGGACGGCGCCGGTGCTGTCGGTGCCCTGCCCGCTGGAGGCGGACATCCACCTGCGGGGGACCGGCATGCTGCTCGTGCCCACCTTCTTCTGGCCCGAGCCGATGGCGATGACCGACAACCGCGGGCCGGAACACCCGCTGGTGCTGCACTACCCGCTGGCCCGTGACCTCACCACCTACCGGACGGTCTGGGCGGCGGCCGCCGCCGAGGAGCAGGACGGCGCGCTCGTCGCGCTGCTCGGCACCACCCGCGCCCGGACCCTGCGGGCGGCGGCGGACCCGGCGGGCACCGCCGAACTCGCCCGCCGCACCGGCACCTCCGCCGCCACCGCCAGCCACCACACCACCGTCCTGCGCGCCGCCGGCCTGCTGACCACCGAACGCACCGGCCCCGGCGTGCGCCACGCCCTCACCCCGCTCGGCCGGGCCCTCCTCGACGACCGCCCGCAGGGCCCGGCCCGGCCCGCCACCCCGGACCGGCCGGCGGGTCCGGACCGCCCCGCCACCCCGGACCGCCCGTGCTAGCGTGCCGGGACCGGGGGGAGGGGGAACCATGAGCGACGCGAGCCCGCACGCCCCCGCCCCTGACGGAGCCGCCCCGGACGCCCCCGCCCCGGACGCCCCCGTCCACCGGCCGGGCGACCCGACACCCGTGACCGACCCCCCGCACGGCCCGGTACGCGGCTGCCTGCGCGCGATCGGCGAGTTCGTGCTCGAACTCGTGGGCGAGGCGGTGCTCGGCACGCTGCTCGCGCTGCTGACCACCGCCTCCCTGGCCGCCGTCGTCGCGCTCACGGTCCTGGCCTTCGGTCAGAACCCCGTGCTCACCTGCGCCGTGGGCACCGTCGCCGTCCTGCTGATCGTCCTCGGCGTGCGGCAGCTGCGCCGCCCGAAGGAACGGCGCGGCCGCCTCGGCCGGATCCTCGCCGCCGTGACCGCCGGTCTCGGCGTCTGGCTGCTGCTCTGCGTGGTCTACGCCTCGTGGGGCGCGGTCCTCGCCGCGGCTTCCTTCTGAGCGATCCGCCGCTCCAGGTGGGCCCGCGTCCGCGGCCACTCCTCGGCGGTGACCGAGAACATCGCCGAGTCGCGCAGCCGTCCGGCCTCACCGGGGGCCCAGGACGGCGACCAGTTGCGCAGCACGCCCTCGAAGGTGGCGCCGACCGCGGCCAGGGCGGCGCGCGAACGGGCGTTGCGGGCGTCGGTCTTGAGGTCGACCCTGGCCACCCGCCACTGCTCGAAGGCGTGCCGGAAGAGCAGGTACTTCGCCTCGGTGTTCACTCCGGTGCCCTGGGCGGAGGCGGCGAGCCAGGTCCAGCCGATCTCGATCGCGCACAGGCCCTCGCCGGACGGCCACGTCCGCGGCTCCCAGTACGCGGTGGCGCCGACGGCCCGTCCGGTGGCGCGGTCCACCTGGGCGTAGGGGGCGAGCCGCCCGGCCTCGACGCGCGCGGCGTGCTCGTCGAGGTAGCGGGGGAGGTCCTCGGCGCGCGGGACGGCGGTGAAGCCGTAGGAGCCGCGCTCCTCCTCGGCGGCGGCCGCGAGGTCGGCGAGGTGCCGGCGGTCGAGGGGCTCCAGGCGGACCAGGCGGCCCTCCAGCGGCGGGGCGTCGAACGGGAAGGGCATCGGCACTCCAGCGGTGAGGCGGGAAACGCGCGGACATCCGCGCCGGTCACCCGCCCAACCCTGCTGATCCACAGAGGCGTTGGTCAAGCCGGTTTCCGCCCCGCTGAGTCAGCGCAGCAGGTGCAGCCCCGGCCCGCTCGTGCCTGGCCGCTCCAGACCCTCTCGCAGTCGCATGTCCCGCCCGTAGTCGCCGCCGTCCAGCCGCCGGAACGGCACCGGCTCCTCGGTGAACAGCCCGTCCAGCCGCCGTCCGTAGGCCTCCGCGACGGCCTCGAACTCCTCCTCCGGCAGGCCCACCGTCCCGTACGCGGCGAAGGGTTCGAGCGCCGCCATGCCGGTGAACCAGAGCACGCCGTGCTGCAGCGGGAACAGCACGTCCGCCAGCGGCCCGTGCGCGCCCCGGTCGGAGAACGCCGACTCGCGCGCGCCGACGCTCACCGCCAGGAGCCCGCGCCTGCCGCCGAGCGCGCCCTCGCTGTACGGCGGCGGGACGTCGGGGCCGTGCGCGAACCCGAAGGTGAGCACCCGGTCGATCCAGCCCTTCAGCACCGCCGGCACCGAGAACCACCACAGCGGGAACTGGAACACCACCGCGTCCGCCCGGCGCAGCTTCTCCTGCTCGGCTGCGATCTCCGCCGCGAGCCGCCCGGCGCGGGTCGCCTCGCCCTGGGCGGCGAGCACCTCCAGCCGGGCGCCGGCCGGGTGCCCGGGGAAGTCGTCGGCGCCGAGACCGGCCTGCCACTTCATCGCGTACAGGTCGGACACCTCCACCTGGTGCCCGGCGGCGCGCAGCCGCTCCACGGCGAAGTCCGCCAACGCGGCGGTGAGGGAGCGCGGTTCGGGGTGGGCGGTGACGACCAGGACGCGGCGGGGCCGGTCGGCGGGCGGCTGCTGGGGTGCGTGGCTGTTCATGACGCCCACCCTCGCCCGCCCCGCGTCGCGCGGCCAGATCCCTGTGCTTCCGGCGGACTCCCGCTCCTGGTACTGCGAGGGCCACCCATACTGGAGGGCATGGACACCGCCACCACCGCCCCCGCCGGTCAGGCGGACCCCGCCGGTCGAGCCGTCCCCGCCGCCCCCGCCGACCGGGCCGCCCGCTCCGTCGACCCCCGGCGCGCCCTCGGCGAGTTCCTGCGGGCCCGCCGCGGCCGGGTCGCCCCCGAGCGGGTCGGGCTGGCGGGCGGCGGCCGGCGGCGGGTGCGCGGGCTGCGCCGCGAGGAACTCGCGCAGCTGGCGGGCATCAGCGTCGACTACTACGTCCGCCTGGAGCAGGGCCGTTCCACCCAGCCGTCGCAGGAGGTGCTGGCGGCGCTGGCCCGCACGCTCGGCCTGGACGAGGCGGAGCGCCGCCACCTGGACACCCTGGCCTGCGGCCGCCGGGTGCCGCCGCCGACGCCCCGGGTGGGCCCGGTGCTGCGCCGGATGCTGGACGCGCTGGGCGCGGACCTGCCCGCCTTCGTCACCGACCACCGCCTCGACGTGGTGGCCTGGAACGCCCTGGGCGCCGAACTCCTCGGCGGCGCGGGGGATCCGGCGCGCCGTGACCGCAACCAGGCCCGTTTCCTCTTCCGGGACGCCGCCGCCCGCACCGTCCACCCGGACTGGCCGGCCCGCGCCGCCGAGGCGGTCGGCCAGCTCAGGGTGGCCTCCGGCACCTGGCCGGACGACGCGGAGCTGACCGCGCTGATCGCCGAACTGTCGGCGGCCAGCCTGGAGTTCCGCCGGATCTGGGAGTCCGGCGAGGTGGTGATGTGCGCGGCGGGCCGCAAGCGCCTGCACCATCCGCTGACCGGCACCCTCACCCTGGACTTCGAGGCCCTGCACGTCCCCGCCGGCCCCGGCGAGACGGGGCTCGTCCTGCACGTCTTCTCCCCGGGCGGGGATACCGCCGCGGCCGCCGCCCTCACCCGCCTCGCCGGGGCCGTGACGGCGCGCTGAGCCCGCGCGCCCCCCTTCACCGCCTCGCGCGCCCCCTACCCGCCCCTCCTGTGCGGCGCGTGCGCCCCGTGGGGCAGGATCGGTCCGGTCGGGTCCGGTCCGGCCGGTCCGGTCCGGTCCGGTCGGTCGAAGGCCGATCAGGTCGAAGGCCGGACGGGTCGAAGGCCGGACGGGTCGAAGGCCGGACGGGTCGAAGGCCGGACGGGTCGAAGGCCGGACGAGTCGAAGGTCGGTCGGGTGCGGAGGAGGCACGGGGTGCGGCGGCGCAGGTGGGGCGTGGTGGTGGCGGTGGCCGCGGCCGTGGCGGCGGTGGTCGGCTGCGGCGGTCCGCAGCCCAAGCAGGACGAGCTGATCGCCGTCCGGGTGGAGGCCGGCAAGCTGGTCGTCCGCACCGGCGTGTGCCACGACGAGCGCCTGCACGCCGTCCGGGTCACCGTCTTCCCCGGCGCGGAGAAGCTGGAGGTCCGCCCGCACGAGGGCCGCTCCGTCGTGGACACCGTCGACCTCGGCGCCCTGCCGCCCGGCTGGATGACCTACGGCCGGCTCCCGGCCCGGCTCGGCGCCGACCGGCGCTACACCGTCGAGGTGGTCCGCAACCGCGCCCTCACCGTGACCGTCCCCGGGGACGTGCTGCTCGCCCTCCCGGCCGGCACCTGGGCGGCTGGCGGCTGGGACTGGGACTACAAGCTGCTCACCGCCAAGGAGTTCGACAAACGCCGCAAGGCCTCCTGCCAGGACGGCTCCTGAGCCGCCGGTCCCCTTCCTGACCTGCGAAGATGGACGCCGGTCCGCCACCGTGGCGGCCGGCCCGGCGTCGAGATGTGGGGAGCGGTGAGGGTGGCGGAGCAAGGACCGCAGGGCGGCGGAGGACCGGTCGCGTGGATGGACGAGCACCAGGTGGCGGTCTACCTCGCCGCGATGGCACTCGGCGGGCTGCTGGGGTGGCTGGCCCCGGGCGCCGGCCCCGGCCTGGAGCACGCCATCAACCCCGTGCTGGGCGCCCTGCTGTTCGTCACCTTCCTCCAGGTGCCCGCCGCCGAACTGCTGCGCTCGCTGCGCGACACCCGCTTCCTGACCGCCGCGCTGACGGTGAACTTCGCCGTCGTCCCGCTGGTGGTGGCCGCCCTGTTCGCCTTCCTGCCGGACGACCGGGCGGTGCGCATCGGGGTGTTGCTGGTGCTGCTCTGCCCGTGCGTGGACTACGTCATCGTCTTCTCCGGCCTGGCCGGCGGCTCCAACCGCCGCCTGCTCGCCGCCACCCCGCTGCTGCTGGTGGCGCAGATGCTGCTGCTCCCGGTGTTCCTCTACCTGTTCATGGGCCCGGAGCTGGCGGACATCGTCGAGGTCGGGCCGTTCCTGCGGGCCTTCCTCACCCTGATCGTGGTCCCGCTCGCCCTCGCCTGGCTGCTCCAGGCCTGGGCGGCGCGGCGTCCGGCCGGGCAGCGGGTCGCCGACGCCGCGACCACCACGATGGTGCCGCTGATGGCCGCGACCCTGCTGACGGTGGTCGCCTCCCAGGTCCCCAAGCTGGGCGACAGCCTCGGCGACGTCGCCGGGGTGATCCCGTTCTACGTGCTGTTCCTGGTGGTGATGGCGTTCGCGGGGAAGGCCGTCGCCCGGCTCTTCCGGCTCGGCACCGGCGCCTCCCGGGCGATCGTCTTCACCGGCGCGACCCGGAACTCCCTGGTCGTCCTGCCGCTCGCCCTCGCCCTGCCGGACGCGTTCGCCGTCGCGGCCGCCGTCGTCGTCACCCAGACCCTGGTGGAGGTGCTCGGCATGGTCGCCTACGTCCGCCTGGTGCCCCGGCTGGTCCCGGCGCGCGAGGGAGCCGTGCCGCGCTAGAGCCCGTCCGGAGGAGAACGGTCCTCCACGCTCCACCGATCGGCCGCGCACACACCTCCGTGCGTGGCCGATCGGGGTTCCACTGGACCCATGCCCAAGGACAACCCGCGACACCGCCTGCCGGTGCGGCTGCTCGGCCCGGTGGCCGTCGGCTTCCTCCTGCTCCAGCTCCTGGCGAGCGCCTCCCCGGCGGAGGCCTTCGTCACGGCCAACCACACCAAGATCACGTTGGACGCCGTGACGTTCGAGAAGGCCACGAGCGAGCTGGCCGCCCGCGCGGTCAACGTCAGCGACAAGAAGCCCTGGGGGGACGACTCCAGGGAGCACTGCGACAACGCCGACTACCTGACCGACGAGGACAATGGCGGGAAGCCGTACCCGCGCAGCCGCCTGCGCGCCTTCCGTGACCTGCAGAACTGCGCGCAGTACGCGTACACCGGCTTCATCCGGGCCGTCTCCGCCGCCGACGGCCTCGTGGACGCGGCCGGAGCGCCGGTGAAGGCCCAGGTGGAAGTCAAGGATTGCAAGCTCGACGAGGGGCCGGACCTCAAGAAGTGCGAGGTCCTCGACGGCCTGGGGCGCTCCTGGCACGCGATCGAGGACTTCTACGCGCACAGCAACTACGCCGACAAGCACGACTTGACCCAGAAGGTCAGCCACCTGAACGCCCCCGGCCTCGCCCAATCCGCACCGGCGCCGATCTTCGACATGGCCGTCTACCGGCAGGACTGGTCCGAGCTCAACGTCCTCGCCAAGTTCTCCGAGCGACTGGACCCCCGCCTCATCACCGGGTGCTACCACAACGACGAGGACGCCCAGGGGGATCGCAACAACGACTGCGAGCACGGCTCCCCACGCGTGACCCACCAGGACGACAAGCGTGACTACCAGGGCAACGGTGTCGGCCTGGCCAAGGACAGCACCGTGTTCCAGCGGGCGCAACTGCCGTTCTCGGAGGGGAAGACCAACTTCACCCAGGTGATGGAGCAGGCGACCGCGGAGATCAAGCACCAGTGGACGCTGTTCCACGACGCCCTGGTCAGCCAGTACGGCCAGGCCCGGGCCGACGGCATGGTCAAGGCGATCACCACCGACCACCCGGCCGCCGGGTAGGGGGAGGCGAGGACGGGAGCCGGCGCGACCGGCACCGCCGAGTCGCACCGACTCCCGTCCGCTCACCCGGCTACGGGTCAGCAGGTGTACCAGTCGGTCCACATGCCGTTGCCGCCGATGGTGTTGCACCAGTAGTTGGAGTCGCTGCCGTACACCTTCACCACGGGCGTGCTGAGGGTGCTGTACCAGCGCCAGACGCCGGCCTGGACGCCGCTGGCGCTGCCGAGGACGGACCAGTTGGACCAGGATCCGTTCGCGCTGAACTGGTAGGTGTGCCAGACCTGCTGGTCGCTGCCGATCATCACCCACTCGCGGCGGCCGTCCGGCCAGTCGATGTCGCGGGGCTGGGTGTTGCACAGGATGGGCGCGGCCGGGGCTCCGTCGTCGAACAGGACCACGCAGCCGCCGTCGGTGGTGGCGACCGTGCTGCTGGTGGCCGTCGCGGTGGCCTCGGGGCCGCTCTGGGCCGGTGCCGCCTGGGCGGTGGCGACGGGGCCCAGGGTGGCCGCGAGGGCCAGGGCCATGGTGGCGAGGATGCCGGGCTTCTTCATGTTCCCCCCAGGGGAAGACGTGACGCGTGTCCAACCGGGCTGCTGCCGCGGCCAGTTGGCAGCAACCATACTGTTCGTATGAGATCTAAATCTAGAGCGTGGACGAACGAAATCCGGGCCGGCTCGATCCCGATCGCGCGGCGCCGCTCCCGTCGAGGGCCGCCAGCAGGTTGGCCACCAGGGGGCTGCGGTCCTCCCGTCGCCAGGCGGCGGCGACCCGGGTGCGGGCGGTGCGCGGCTCGACGGGACGGAAGGCGACCTCCCGCAGCCGCAGCCGCCGGATGCTCGCCGGGGCGAGCGACACCCCGAGCCCCGCGCCGACGAGCGCGCACACCGTCGGCCACTCCACCGCGTGCTGCGCGATCCTCGGGGCGAAGCCGGCCGCTCCGCACAGCCCGGTGATCCGGTCGTAGAGCCGGGGGCCGACCGGGCGCGGCAGCAGCACGAACGGCGAGTCCGCCAACTGGGCGACCTCGACCGACCGTTGGGCGGCGAGCGGATGGTCCGCCGGGAGCACGGCGACGAACGGCTCGGTGAGCACCGTCCGGAAGTCGAGCGGCCCCGCTTCGGCGTCCTCCGGGGGTTCGCGCAGCAGCCCGACGTCTATGGACCGCTCCTGGAGGGCGGCGAGCTGCGGGGCGGTGGTCATCTCGCGGAGGTCCAGGTCCACCCCCGGGTAGCGGGCGCGGAAGGTGCCGAGCAGCGGTGGCAGGACAGTCAGCGCGAGGGAGGCCGAGAACCCGATCCGCAGCCGCCCGGCCCGCCCGTCGCCCGCCGCCCGGGCGGCGGCCAGCCCGTCGGCGAGATCGGCGAGCGCGCGCCGCGCCGCGGGCAGCAGCTCGTGCCCGGCCGGGGTGAGCGCGACGCGCCCCGGCGCCCGGACGAACAGCGGATGCCCGACCTTCGCCTCCAGACGGGCGATCTGCTGGCTCAGCGGGGGCTGCGCGATGCCGAGCCGGGCGGCGGCGTGCCCGAAGTGCAGTTCATCGGCGAGCACGGCGAAAGCGTGCAACTGGGGGAGCGGGAGTTCGGGGCGGTCCATATTCCTAGGGATATCAGGCGATGGTTTTCCGGGTATTGGACGTATCGCCGCAGCGCGCTTAGCGTTCGCCGCATGACGGAGCGACGTGCCATTCTCGGCGGTTCCACCTTCGAGGAGCAGATCGGCTATGCGAGGGCGGTGGTCGTCGGCGATGCGGTGCACGTGTCCGGGACCACCGGATTCGACTACCGGACGATGACGATCGCCGAGGGTGCGGTCGAGCAGGCCGAGCAGTGTCTGCGCAACATCGGCGCGGCCCTGGCCGAGGCCGGCTGCACCTTCGCCGACGTGGTACGGGTGCGCTACCTGCTGCCGGAGCGGGAGGACTTCGAGCCCTGCTGGCCCGTGCTGCGCCGGTACTTCGGGGAGGTGCGGCCCGCCGCCACCATGATGGTCTGCGGACTCGCCGACCCCCGGATGCGCATCGAGATCGAGGTCGACGCCCGGCGGCCGGCGGCGGGGGAGGAGTAGGAAGTCGGCGGGGCCGACTTCCTGTGCGGCGGTCAGGGGTTGGGGGACGCGGCCGCCGTGGCGGCCGGGGGCGTGGGGTGGTGCAGGTCGTGGTGGTACTTGAGCACGGGGTAGATCCAGGCGACCAGTGCGAGGAGCAGGGTGAGGGGGAGGACGGTGTAGGCCGCGGCGGCGGCCGGGCTGTGGCGGGTGTGCGGGGTCCGGTCAGGCGGCGACATCGTCGGTGGGGGTGGGGGAGGGGTCGGACGCGGGCTTGAACTCGGCCATGGGGAGGTCGAGTTCGGCCCAGACGGTTTTGGCGCTGGGGTCCCGGGGCAGGGTGCCCCAGCGGTCGGCGAGCGCGTCGACCAGGGTGAGGCCGCGGCCCGACTGGGAGTCCATCGGGCAGGCCGCCGACGGGAGGACGGGCCGGCGGTCGCCCCGGCAGTCCGAGACCTCGATCCGGAGCACGGTGGTGCGCGCCCGGCGCGCGGTGGTGAGCGAGAGGCGCAGCTCGAACCCGCGCCCCGGCATGCGCCCGTGCGTGGAGGCGTTCGCGGCCAGCTCCGCGACGATGATCAGGGCATGGTGAAAAGCCTCCGGCCAAAGGGAGTTGAGCTCCCAGGCGGTGAGTTGCTGCCGGGCGATCCGACGGCCGATCGCGGCGCCCTTGGGGGTGGCAGTGAGGAGCGCGGTGTGGGCGCGCGGCTCGGGGTCGTCGAGGGGAATTTCGGACTTCATGGGGAAAAGCCTGCCCCCCCGGGCTTAGGCTGACGACGCATCCGGTGGGCACGGTGAGTGCCTGTGTGTGTGCGGAAAGTGTCACGTGACGGCGGTCGGCCGTGACCGGAAAATGGGGAGGTCGGAATGACCGAAGTTAAGGGGACCGGCGGAGACAGCGGCGACGTGGTGGCGCGTCCGCAGTTGGACGAGGACCTGTCGGAGGTGTCGGACTTCCTGCGGGCGGTCGGCAAGCAGATCAAGCTGCTGCGCGAGCGGGCCGGCCTGACGCAGAAGGAGTTCGCCAAGCAGGTCGGCTACACCGAGAGCCTCATCGGCGCGGTCGAGCAGGGGAAGCGGACCCCGCAGCGGGAGCTGCTGGAGGCGGCGGAGAGGGTGCTGGACGCGGGTGGGCTGCTGCTCGTCGTCGCGGACGACATCGAGCAGGCGAAGGCCAAGGCGCGCGTGCGGCACCCCGAGTGGTTCCGGGGCTACGCCGGTCTGGAGGGGATCGCCGAGGAGCTCCACTGCGTCAGCCTGTACAGCGTCCCGGGGCTCCTTCAGACCGAGGCTCACGCACGTGCTGTCTTCGCGATGAGTCAGCCGCTCCTCTCTGAGGAGGTCATTGAGACTCGCGTTGCGGCTCGCATGGCGCGGCAGGAGATCCTGACGAAGTGGCCCCGCGCGGTGTTCGGCTGGGTGATCGACGAGAGCGTCCTCCGTCGGCCGCTCGGCGGATGGGACATCCACGAGGAGCAGCTGCGTCACCTGCTGAAGGTTGGAAGCATGCGAGGGATGGTGATCCAGGTCATGCCGCTGGATCGGACCGAGAGCGCTGGGACGGGTGGGCCGTTCATCCTGATCACGCCTAAGGGTCGTCAGCAGATGGCCTATATCGAGGTGCAGACGAGCAGTAGGCTGATCACGGCTCAGGAGGAGGTCCGTGTCATGAACGCTCGATACGGCACCCTCAGGGCGCAAGCGCATACTCCGCAGGAGTCCCTGTCGTTGATCGAGAAGATTCTGGGAGAGCGATGAGCAGCGATCTGGTGTGGTTCAAGAGCAGCTACAGCGGGCCGGATGGTGGGGAGTGTGTCGAGGTCGCCGAGGCGACATCGACCGTGCTGGTGCGTGACTCCAAGGACAAGTCGGGTCCCCACCTCACCTTCTCGCCGGAGGCCTGGGAGGCCTTCGTCGAGTTCGCGCAGTCGGTCTGACGACCAGTCTCCCCGCTCGACACCTCGCGGCCGTCCACCCCTCGGTGGACGGCCGCTTTCTGTGTGGGTCCCGTCCCCCTCCTGTGCGGGTTGTGCCATGGCGTCGCGGACGGGCGCTCCGTATCCTGAACGCGCGCTACAGCAGCCTCACTTCAGGGAGAGCCATGAGCAGCGAACTGGTGTGGTTCAAGAGCAGCCACAGCGGTAACGAGGGCGGCGCCTGCGTCGAGATCGCCTGGTTCAAGAGCAGCCACAGCGGCGCCGAGGGTGGCGAGTGCATCGAGGTCGGCTGGCACAAGAGCAGCCACAGCAGCAACGAAGGCGGCGAGTGCATCGAGGTCGCCGAGACGACCTCCGCCGTCCTCGTCCGCGACTCCAAGGACAAGTCCGGCCCCCACCTCACCTTCACCCCGGAGGCCTGGCAGTCCTTCCTCGACTTCGCCCAATCCGTCTGACGCGTCAGGCCGGCAATACGTCCCAGAGCTGGAGTGGATGGCCGGTCACAAACCTCTTTGCCGCACAGTCCTCCGGAGGTCCGGGTACGGGGCAGCTTTCGCGCGCCATCTCCTCGATCACGTACTTTCTGTCCGCGATCTCAGTGATGGTGATCTTGTCGCCTGCCGAATCCAGACCCCACTCCTGAGTCGGGACTTGATCGTTGCACGGTTCCATGGTGATGGCCTCCCCCAAAACCCGGGGCGCCTGCAGACAGGCCTTGCTGTAGGCGTTTCGAATGAGGTACCCCCGAAGGGACGGCACGAGCTCCCATTTCTCCGAGAGGACGCCGATCGCATCGGCCACCCGGGCGGGGCCGTAGGAAAGAGCGGTCCACAGTACTTTGCCCGAATCCACATTTCGGAATTGGACTTTCTGGAATTCTTTCGCCTGGCCGGCGGGGGCCGTCACGCCCCCCAGGATCAGGGCGATTGCTGCGACGACGGTGATTCTCCTACTGCCGGACAAATCCACTCCTCTGGCGGGCTGTACGGGTTGTGTGCATGCTCTTGGCTCGGAGGGAAAGCCCGGCAATCACCTACGGGGATGACGCCCTCGCCCTCGTCGTTCCCTCCTGCCGGGCCTGTGTCATGTGCTTCTCGCCCGAGTGGAGTGGGGGGGGGGGCGCCCGGGGGGGGGGCCGCCCCCCCCCCCCGGGGGGGGGGGGGGGGGGGGGGGGGGGGGGCCGGCGGGGGCGGGGGGGGGGGCGGCGAGGGGGGGGGAACAAAAAGAGACG
>NZ_JBHVTL010000050.1:0-16517 GCF_042884635.1 Kitasatospora sp. NPDC058115 | reverse complement strand
CGCGTTGGAACCCCCTGCCAACCACTTCCGGGTTGCCCCCCCGCCCCCCCTTCTTCCCCCCCCGCCGGCGTTTTTCCTGGTGCGACCCCCGGGGGGGGGGGGGCCCCCCCGCCGGGGGGCGCCCCCCCCACTCCGAAAGCGGGGTGCCAGGGTCAGGAGGGCGTGACGTCCCAGGCCTGGCGCGGGTCGCCGTTCGCCACCTCCGCCAACACGCTCTGCTTGCTCCCGGTGGCCTGGATCACCAGGCCTTCGTCCCTCGCCTCGGCGATGACGGTCCGGTCACCCACCCGGTCGAGCTGCCAGTGCTGGGTCGGAACGGCGGTGTTGCAGTCCGCCAGAACGATGGCGCTGCTGGTGTTCCGCGGCGACTGGAGGCAGCGGCCCGGCTTCCCCACGCTCTCGATGAGGTAGCCCCGGTCGGTGGAGATCAGGTTCCAGTCCTGGTACTTCGTGCCATTGGCCGGCCAGGTGATGACGTTGGACGAGGGCCCGCTGCTGCCGTCGGCGTCCAGCGCCTCGTTCACGACCTCGTTGTAGAACCGGACGTTCTGAACCACCCGGGCCTGGCGGACCTCGCCGGCCGAGGCGGGGCCGGCGGCGGCCAGGGTGCCACCGGCGACGAGGGTCGCGGCCGCGACGGCCACGGCCTTCCTGATGCTGAGCAAGATCTTCTCCTCTGTGAATTCCGCGGTCGAGACTGTTCGACCACGATGGACAGAAGATCATCGCGGCTGAGCCCTGGCAACGCCTGGTAATTCCAATGGAGTCGACGTGCGGCGTGGATTAACCCGATCGGTGCAACGGATGTGGTCCGGAATCACCGGGAGATGATCTCCCGGGGGGATCGGGGTGATTGTCGCAACAGCCGGGATCCTCTTGCTGCTGAATAATTCTGCTCCCCTGATGGGCTCAATGGGCGGCGTACATACTCTGCACCGGGAGCGGTGAATCGCCTGTCATCCGAGGCGGGAAGCCCGGGTCGCGTGTCGTCCGGCGCGACCGGAGCCGGTGGCGCTCGGCCTCCTCCGCAGCTGCCTTCCTCGACTCGCGCAGTCGATCCGGCGGCCACCTGCTGTGCGAGGGTCACCCTTGCCTCGTGAGGGCTGCGTTGTGGAATCGACCGGTGACGCTCCGTACGCTGGGTGTGCACTTCAGTGGCCCTGCTTCACAGGGAGGGCCGGGAGCGGCGATCCGGTGTGCTTCACGACACCGACTCCCGCCGGAGGACCGGAACCAGGCCTTCGGCGTCCGGGCACCACGCGGGGAGAGCGACCTTCCCGCAGGCACGACGAGCACGGAGGGCATCGAGATGGGCAAGCACGGCGGCGGCACCGGCCCCGGTGACGGCGGCAAGCAGCAGGACGACAGCAACAAGGGCTCCGGGCACGGCGGTGGCGGCTCGGACGAGGGCGGCAACACCTCGGACGGCCAGAACCCGGCGGGCGGCAAGTGACCGGCGGGACGCACCAGGAGGCGGGTCCCCGGGGGCTCGCCTCCGCGCTGGTGTCCAGCGGCGCCCTGACGTCGGACTGGCTCCCGTCGTTCGAGGCCGTGCCCCGCGAACTGTTCGTCCCGGACCGGATCTGGCCGGGCATCGCGAACGGCACCGGGCAGCACCCCGCCGTCCACCGCTCGGAGGATCCGGAGGCGTGGTGGCGCGCGGTCCACTCGGACATCCCGCTGACCACCCAGTGGGACGACGGCCGCCACCACGGCGACGGCCTCGGCACCACCCCGACCTCCTCCAACTCCATGCCGACCATGGTGGCTTCGATGCTCCGGGACCTGGACGTCCGGCCGGGCGTCCGGGTGCTGGAGATCGGCACGGGCACGGGGTGGAACGCGGCCCTCCTGGCCCACCGCCTGGGCGACGCCGACGTGGTGTCCGTCGAGTACGACGCGGACGTCGCCCGCGGTGCCCGGAGGAACCTGGAGCGCGCCGGACTGTCGCCCAGGGTGGTCGAGGGCGACGGCCGGGAGGGGTGGGCCGAGGGGGGACCGTACGACCGCATCATCGCCACCTGCTCCGTGCTGTCGATCCCCCCGGCGTGGCTGGCGCAGGCGGCCCCGGGCGCGGTGATCGTGGCGCCGTTCGGCACGGAGTACGGCGGCGAGCAGATCGTCCGGCTCACCGTGAGCGACGACGGGACCCGGGCGGTCGGCCGCTTCACGGGCGGCTCCGCCTTCATGCGGCTGCGCCAGCAGCGCACGCAGCGGCCCCCGTTCGCCGACTACCTGCACGGGGTCCCGTGGCCGGCGGACGGCGTGCGGAGCACGACCACGCTCTCCCCGCAGGACACCGGCGAGTGGTTCCAGCAGTTCGTCATCGGCCTCGCCGTCCCCGGAGCCTTCTGGCGCGCCGAGCGCTACGACGACGACGCCTACACCCTGTGGATCTACAGCAGGGACAAGCGGTCCTGGGCCTCCGCCGACTACGAGCGCGGCCGCACCGAGTACGAGGTGTACCAGTCCGGCCCCCGCCGCCTCTGGACCGAAGTCGAATCCGCCCACCACTGGTGGACCACCCACGGCCGCCCCACCCACCCCCGCCTCGGCCTCACCGCCACCCCCGAAGGCCACACCCCCTGGCTCGACACCCCGAACCACCCGATCCCACGGCAGCCCTGAAGAGACCCGCAACCGAGCTTCGCGACGAGCCGCCCGGGTCGCGGCCTTCTGGCATCTTGGGAGAATTTTCGAGAATCAGTACCCATTCAGGGGACGGCCCCACGGCATCCTGAACCGGGCAGACCGACAGCGAGGGGAGCAGCTGTGAGCCGACGACTGCGGTACATCGGAAGCAACTCGGGGAACAACGGGTGTCCGACGCTCTACGAGGACGTCGAGACCGGAGAGGTGCTGGTTCAGGGCGAAGTCGTCACGGATCCCGACGAGGTGGCACAGCTCCGCAACGTCAAACCCGGCGAAGGGTTCGTGGTCGTTCCCCGCGTGCTGCTCGCCGACTTCGCTCCGCGAGACGTGGAGCGGGAGCCGGTGCTGATCGGCTTCGACGAGTTCGACGGCATGTTCGAGAGCTTCGAGCACACGGCCTTCCGGCTGGAGACCCGGCGCAGGTACCGGTCCGACGAACTCACCGAGACCTACCGCCGGTTCACCGCCGGGCAGCCGGCCGGTTGGGACCTGGAGGACCCGTGGTGCCGTTCGCGCCGCGAGCAGGTGGCCCTCGGCAAGCGGTTCGAGCGGGTACGGATCATGGACAGCCCGCCCACCCCGGGGCAGCGGTACCTGCTCGACAACGCCGAACGGAACGGCGCCGTCGGCGAGGACATCCGGTACCTCTGGCGCGCCGACGCCGATCGCCTCGGCCTCCCGGCCGAGGACACCTGGCTCTTCGACTCGCGTGTCATCGCCCTTCTGCACTTCGACCCCGACGACGACCTGACCGGTGTGGAGCTGATCACCGACCCGATCAAGGTCGCTCGCGCCTGCCAGGTCCGCGATGCCGCACGGCACTTCGCCGTGCCGCACCGGGCCTTCGCCGCCGAGGTACCGTCCGGCGTGTGAACACGGACGTCCCGCCCGGGTGTTCGAGCTCCGCCCCCTTTCCTGTACTGGAAAGCCGATGACCTTGCCTGCCGGCGGGGCGAGCCTGAAGTATCGACCCCGACAACGGAACGAGGAGGACCAGTGGCTCTTCGCAAACTGTCCGGTGACTCGAACTGCAAGAGCGGTACCTGCCCGACGCTGTGGGCGACGGAGGACGACACCGCCTTCCTCGTGCAGGGCTACGTGGTCACTGACCCCGAACAGCTCGCCCAGATCGGCCTGCCCGAAGGCGAGACCGTCGTCCGTGTGCCCGTGAACATCCTGGAGGACTACTTCCGTGCTCGACGGAACTGAATTCGGCCGGCTCTTCGAGTGCTTCCAGCGCACCGCGTTCCGCCTGGAGACGTTGGACCTCTACGACGTCGAGGAGGAGCGGGAGGAGTTCGAGGCCTTCATCGCCGGCGACCCCATGCCGCCCGAGTGGAGCGACAACCCGTGGGTCCGGTCCATGACGGACCGAGGCAAGGCGGTCGCTCGCGTCCACGTCCTCACCTCGCCGCTGACCGACTACCTGCGGTACGAACTCGCCGCCTACCCCGGCAACATCACGGCGGGCGAGAGCATCGGAATCATCGACCGCGCCGACCGGCAGGTGACCGGGCTCCCGGACCACGATTTCTGGCTGTTCGACGACACCGAGGTCTACCGCATGCACTACACGACGGACGGAAAGTTCATCGGAGCCGAGAAGCTCCCCGAAGCGGCCACCCCCGAGTACCTCCGCTACCGGGAGATCGCCGTGTCCCACGCTGTTCCCTTCGCCGAGTACTGGCAGCAGTTCCAGTCTTGAGCGCTGCTGCCGAAGACATCGGAAAGGCCCTGCGAGCCCTGCGTCATGCCTCGGGATTGACCGGGGAAGCCGTGGCTCGTAGGGCCTCCATGTCTCCGGGCAAGCTCAGCAAGATCGAGCACGGCAAGGTACTCCCGAGTGTCGTGGACGTTGATCTCATCCTCACGGCGGTCGGCATCTCGCACGAGGCGAAGGAACGGTTCCTGGAGCAGGCCCGCGCCGCCGTTACGGAAGAGACGGCCTGGCGGCTCATCCATCGCACCGGGCTCTGGAAGCACCAGCAGGCTATCCAGGCCATCGAAGAGCGAACCAGCGAATTCAGGTTGTTCCAAGGGCAGTTGATTCCCGGCTTGCTTCAGACCTCGGAGTACGCCTCGGCGGTTTTCGATCTTCTGCCCGACCTGTCCGAGGAAGCCCGGACCAGAGCCATCGCCGCTCGACTGGCCCGGCAGCAGGTGCTCTACGACTGCGGCCGTTCCTTCCACTTCCTCATCTGCGAGCACGTGCTCCAGTGGAGGATCTGTGACCCAGCGATCATGGCTGTGCAGCTGGACCGGCTTGTCTCGCTCTCCAGGCTCCCGAATGTGGTTCTGGGCCTGCTTCCTCTGCACGCTCGGATGCCCGACTTCCCCATGACCTGCTTCAGTCTCCACGACAATCGCCTGGCCATCGTGGAGACATTCCACTCCGAGATCACCACGCGGGATCCGAAGGATCTCAGGATCTATCTGGAGACATTCGATCGGTTCGCTGCCGTGGCGGTTCACGGCGAAGAGATGCGGGTCGCGGTCGAGGAGATTCGGGACGGGTTCTTGCGGCAACGGGAAATCGTCTGAATGTCCGTCGGATTCGCCCCTAGATTGAGTCCCGCTCGCCCCGTGCGGTGGGCAGAAGGTGAGGGAGATCCATGTCCGTCGTGACATTGCCGGTGCTCGACGAAGTGGGTTGGCCGGCGGGGCCGTTCGCGTTCCGGTTCCTGAGCGTGGTCACGGGGAGCGGGGGTGTTCTGGCCTCCGAGGTCGTGTACGACGAGCAGACGCAGACGTGCAGCTACGCGGGTATGCCGCCCGGCGTCTACATGACCAGCAACCCGCCGAAGACGTACGGGCCGACGGAGCCTTCCGGGCAGATGGACGCGCCGGACGACCCCGGAAGCAGCAACGACTGAGATGCCCGACTCCGGCACCGTTCTCGTGATCACGGGAGCGTTCGATCCGACCGCCGATCTGGTGATCGAGGAGCTCAACCGGCGTGCGGTGCCGGTCTTCCGGGCGGACACGGCGTGGTTCCCGTCGAGGCTCGCCGTGGCGGCGGGCCTCGACGGGGCGCCGGTCGGGTGGCGCGGGGAGTTCGCCTCCGAGTGCCGTTCGCTCGACCTGGCCGCTGTTCGTTCGGTCTACTACCGCCGCCCCACGCCGAGTGAGTTCCCGTCCGAACTCAGCCCGGAGGCACGGGCGGTGGCGGCTGCCGAAGCACGACGGGGCTTCGGTGGACTGCTGTCGGCGCTCCCGGCCCGGTGGCTGCCGCCGCCGGGCCGGGCGGCGGAGGCGGAGTCCAAACCGCTCCAGCTCCGGGTGGCGGCCGAGTGCGGGCTGCGGGTTCCTCGGACGCTGATCACCAACCGGCCCGATGCCGTGCGGCAGTTCGCGAGCCGGATCGGCGGGCCCGTCGTCTACAAGCCGTTCACGCCGATCCGGGGGACGGTCGGTGGCGAGTCGGTGGCGGTCTACGCGAGCGTGCTCCGGCCGGAGGACATCGGGCATCCGTCGATCGCCGCCACGGCGCACCTGTTCCAGGAGTGGGTGCCCAAGGCGTACGAGGTCCGGCTCACGGCGGTGGGTGGGCGGCTGTTCGCCGCCGGGATCCACGCGGAGTCGGACGCCGCCCGGACGGACTGGCGCAGCGACTACGACAGCCTCCGCTACCGCGTGTGCGACGTCCCGGCCGAGGTGGCCGCCGGCGTGCACCGTGTGCTCGCGCGGCTCGGCCTGCCCTACGGGGCGTTCGACTTCGTCGTGACGCCGTCCGGGAACTGGGTGTTCCTGGAGGTCAACCCGAACGGGCAGTACGGGTTCGTCGAACAGGCGACGGGTCTGCCCATCACCGCCGCCATCTGTGACTACCTGGAAGAGGACGAGAGATGAGCACGGAACTCGACGCGAGGATCCGGCTGGCGCGAGACATCGAGCGGGGTGCCTCGGTGCTGTCCTCGCGGGTGGTCGAGGCATTTCTGAACGTTCCGAGGCATCCCTTCGTGCCCGCGTTCTACCGGTCCGAGGGCACGGTGCACCGGCCCTGGCGGAACGGCGGCGAGGGGTGGCTGCGGGCCGTGTACGCGGACGAGGTGCTGGTCACCGAAGTGGACGGGGTGCACGCCGAGGACGCGCCGGGTACCGGGGTGGGAGGAGTGGCGACCTCGTCCTCCACGGCGCCCGGGCTGATGGCGGAGATGCTGGACGCGCTCGACGTCCGGCCCGGGGACCGGGTGCTGGAGGTCGGTACCGGGAGCGGGTACAACGCCGCGTTGCTCTGCCGCCTCGCCGGGGCCGCGAACGTCACCACGGTCGACCGCACCGGGCGCCTGGCGCACGCGGCGCGGGAGCGGCTGGGTGCGGCCGGGTTCGGGGCCGCCGCCGTCGTGCGGGCGGACGGCGCGCTCGGCTGCCCCGGCGGCGGGCCGTTCGACCGGATCATCGCGACCTGTTCCGTCCGCCGCGTCCCACCGGCCTGGCTCGACCAGTGCGTGACCGGCGGGCTGATCGTCGCCCCGATCGGCAACGCGCTCGGCGGCGGCGCGGTCGCCTGCCTCACCAAGCTGCCCGACGGCGGTGCGGCGGGCCGGTTCCTGCACCGGCCCGCCGCGTTCATGCCCCTGCGGGCGGACGGGAGCCCGGCGCCGGCCCACGACGTCCCCGCCGGGGGCCGGCGCCGGACGAGCGTCGTCGGCGCCCGCGTGCTGGACGACCACGGCTTCTCCTTCTGGGCGGGCCTGCGGCTGCCGCCCGCCACCGTCCGGGCCGGGGGCGGCAGCACGCTGCACGACCCGTCGGACGGTTCGACCGCCCACGTCCAGGACCACCCCGGCCGCCCGTCCACCGTGGCCACCGGCGGACCGCGGGACCTCTGGCAGCTCGTCGAAACCGCCTACACGAGCTGGCGCCGTCACCACCGCCCCCGCCGTGAGTGGTTCACCCTCACCGCCGCCCCGGGCGGCCCCCAACTGGTCACCTACACCGCGCCGGACGGCGAGGCGGTGTCCTGCGTCCTCTGAGGTTCCTGTGCGGCTGTCAGGTCATGTTCCCTTCATCAGATCTGAGGAAGCGTGAGTCCGTTTGTGGATGTCATGGCAGGATCGTGAGCCGGACACACACGTCTCGCGTACCTTCCCTGCCGTGCTGCGTCGTGACGGGCCGGTAGGGCCCGCCGCGATGCGGCGCCCTGTCCGGAGGACACACCCCAGCCATGTCCCTTTTCGTCTCCACCGCGATACCGTCCCGCCGCGGTCGGCGCGGCCTGCCGGTCCTGCTCACCGGGGCGGTGACCACGTTCGGCCTGCTGGCCTTCGCTGGTGCCGCCCACGCCGCCACCAGCGTCCGCATCGCCGGCCCCGCCGGGCCGGTCCCGGTGAACACGGCCTACACCGTCACCGTCGACCTGCCGAACGACAACCCCGACATCAAGTCCAGGGCCCCGATGGTCAACATCGCCCTGTCCGGCGCCGCGGCCACCGTGACCTCCGCGACGACCTCGGACGAGATGTGGACCTGCGACTTCGCGGCCGGTTCGTCCGGAAGCTGCTGGCACCTGGCGACGTTCGCCGCCCCCGTGTCGATCACCCTCACCGTCGTTCCCACCGCCGGCGGGACCGTGACCACCCGGGCCGACGCCGTCAACCTCTCCCAGCAGCCGGTCGGCAACGCCGCCGTCGACACGCTCGTCAGCGCGCCGACGCCTACGCCGACGGCCACGCCCACGCCGACGCAGACCGTGACGCCCACGCCCACCGCGACCGTGACGCCCACGCCCACCGCGACCGTGACGCCCACGCCGACCGCCACGGCGACCGCGACGCCCACGGCGACGGTGACCCCGACCGCCACGGCGTCCCCGACCGCCACGGCGACGGCCTCCACCAGCCCGAGCCCCAGCGGCAGCCCGACGGCCCGCCCGTCCGGCACGGCGACGGCCACGGCGACGACCACGGCCACGGCCACCGCCACCGCGAGCGCCACCGCCACCGCCTCCACGTCCGCGACCGCGACCGCCGCCGCCCCGAGCCCCAGCGGCAGCCCGACCGTCGCCCCCGTCGCCCGGACCGGCGGCGGGAGCCTCGCCGACACCGGTACCCAGACCGTCGCGCTGACCACCGGCGCCGCCCTCCTCACCGCGGGCGGCGCCGCGGCCGTGTTCGTCGCCCGCCGCCGCCGCACCGCCGCCTCCGGGCGTCACAGCTGATCCGCTGACCCCGGCCCACGCGTAGGCCCCCCTCTCCCGGGAGAGGGGGGCCTACGCGTCGTGAAGATCTCCACCCTGCGGCCGCCCACCGCTTCCGGTGCGTCAGCTCGCCGGTCCCGCCCACTTCCCCGTCCCCGCGGCCTTGAAGCGGAACCCGGACCCCACGTGGCATTCGATCGGGCGGCCACCGAGTGTGTCGATGACGCCTCGACGTCACGGGCCGTAGCCGCGGAAAGTCAGCGTGCGAACGATGCCGCTCGTATCTATGGTTGAAGTGATTTTCGCGCCGCCCGACCGCCATGCCTCTGGTGCGGTCCCGGCCGAACGGGGGCCCGGGGGTGGGTGGGCGGATGACGTTGCGAACAACCCCTCGACGAGTGGATCGGGAAGTCCTATGAAGATCCAGTACGGCCCACCGAAGGCCCTCTTCAACAGTGCGGATGCGTACGGTCTCGCGGGCGAGCCGTGGTTGCGCGGCCCCGTGTACGTCAGCGGGCTCCTCAGGTTCCCGCTGAAGGACGAAGACTTCAAGAGCGCGTACGGGAAGATCGCGGACATCGACGAGCACAAGAAGCTCGTGTCGACGGTCACGGACGCGTACCCGTTCCTCGACGCCCACGGAGACCCCGCCACGGTGACGAGGAAGATCGCCCAGGACGCCGACTACCTCCAGAAGAAGGATCCCCCTGCCGAGTTCTACGCGCACGCGCTCTGGGCGGCCTACCGGGCCCGCTCGGCCGCGAGTACCTTCGCCTCCACCGCCCGGAGCCTGCTGAGCACGCTCAAGGCCCAGCCCCAGGAGCACACCAAGAACGCCGCGTCCGTCCGGGACGCGTTCTCGGGAGCCGGCGGCCTCGCCTCGCTGAGCGCCGGGCAGAAGAAGGACCTCACCGGCCTGGCGCTCAAGGCCGAGAAGGTGGTGATGGCCTTCACGGTCGTCCAGCAGCCGCTCACCGACCACCTGGGGAAGGGCTCCAAGACGTACGCGAGCGCGAAGCAGGCGCGCAAGGACGTCGAGAACCAGGCCGCCGCCTTCGACCGCGCCGCGGAGGCCGCGTGGACGGAGTGGCTGGGCTACCGGGGCGGGCAGCCCGCCCAGACCCTCGACGTGAGCGTCGTCAACTGCGGTGTCCCGGTGGGGGTCGCCAAGCTCGACGGACCGGCCCCCAAGGAACGGGCCGTCGTGGCGCGCACGACGTACACGTCGCTGCAGGACGCCGTGAACGTGGCCGAGGACGAGGTGGGGGACAAGGCGTGCCTCGCGGCGGACCTCGGTGGCTTCGACCACCAGGCGAAGGCACTGCCCGACGCACTGGCCGCCCTGCGTCAACGCGCGGCCGACATGGCCACGGCCTGGGACAAGGTGTCGGCCGCCCTCAAGAGTGCCGTCGCGCTCCCCGACGACGTCCTCGGCGATCCCGAACGCCTCGACGCCGAGCTCGGCCTCACCTCCGGCGCCCAGGCCTGGGACAACCTCGCGGCCGCCGCCGAGAGCTTCACGCAGGACGCCCTCGTCGCCCCCACCTTCGTGCCGTGGGGGTACCCCCTCAGCGCCAAGTGAGCCGGCGGTTCACGCCGCCGAGCCCTCCCACGCCCAGAACGGAGTCAGCACATGGCCACCGAGACGCTGTCGCCTCCGACGGAAACACTGCTCCTCAAGGCCACCCAGAAGCAGGATCCCAAGCAGCCGGACTTCACCTACGCCCTGTTCGGCGAGGAGTGGCTGCACATCCAGGTGTTCGTCACCTCCATCCTGAAGATGAGGATCGCGAACACGGGCAACTACACCAGTACGTACGGCACGATCGCGAAGGACGACGAGCAGGAGATCAAGGACTTCATCGCGGCCGTGACCGAGATCCAGAAGCTGTCCAACCGCTTCGGGGACCCGGTCGCCATCATCGACAAGATCAGCAAGGGCGGGGACTACCTCACGGGTGACACCCCGCCGAGCGAGGTCTACGCGCAGAACATCTGGATGGCTTACCGAATCCGCAACACGGCGAAGACGTTCCACACCTTCTGCAAGGACCTCCCGGATTCCATGGACGACGGCCAGGGCGCGGTCAAGCAGAACGCGGAGAACGTGCGGGACCTGCTGGTCGGATCTCAGAACGGCCTCAAGAACCTCATCGACAAACTGGTGACGGACCTCAAGGGCATCATCCAGAACCTCGCCGCGTTCTCCGGAGACTTCCGCACCCAGAACGACAAGCTCACGCTCTACGTCGCGAAGGAGGGGAAGATCTACAAGCACGCGGTGGCCGCCCGGGACAAGTGCAAGCAGGAGGCCAAGGACTTCCAGGAAGAGGCCGACAACACGTACAAGCAGTGGAAGAAGTACATGATCGCGGCCTGCTGCTCCACGGCGGGCGGACTCATCGGCGTGCTCACCGCGATCGGCCTGGGCATCTACGCCGCCATCCTCCGGGCGAAGTACAACAAGCTCGTCGCGAAGGTGAAGACGCTGGAGGACGAGGAGTTCAAGAAGGTCAAGCTCGTCACCGACCTCGACGGTCTGCGCACCCAGGTGACTCCTCTCACGGGCTACACCAGCAGCTTCCAGACCCACCTCGACACGATCCTCGGCAAGTGGCAGAACACCAGCAACTCGATCGCCCAGATCGCCAAACTGGACGACGAGGCCCTCGGCAACAAGAACAAGATCGCCACCAACCTCAAGCTCAAGCAGGCCGAGGAGGAGTGGAAGAGCGTGGTCGACGCCACGGACTGGTTCACGGGGAATTCCCTGGTCTCGCCCTCGCGCACGGAATTCGGCGCCGAGCTCGTGGGATAGGAGAAGGACTGCCGTGTCCCGGTCACCCGCCGGGGCGCGGCAATGCCCGAGGAGACGAGATGCCAACCGATGCCCCGTACGACTGGAACCTCGACGAGGCGACGGCGGCGGTGACGACCGTCGGCGCGTACCGGAAGTTCGCCGAGCAGCTCAAGGACAACCTGCTGAGGAACCTCGCCCACCCCGACATCAGGCGCTACATCCACTGCGAGACCGACGGTCAGGTGTTCGACGACAATCCGTGGTTCCAGTTCCAGGGTCAACTGTATGTCCTGAGAAATCTGTTCACCGAGTTGACGGATCTGGACGCGGAGAACTCCGGCAGCACCCAGGAGGTCATCACGTCCGTGGCGGACGCCGTCCCGGCCGTCACCGCCCAGTACCGGACCACGGCGGACGCGCTCGCCGACGTGGTCGCGGAGGTCAAGAAGGGGGAGCTCACGCAGCAGACCCGCGACCGCCTCACCACGGCGCTCCGCTCCCTCCACGACCTCCTGCAGCCCCCGCAGCAATGGACCGAGATGAAGGAGGAGGTCGCCGGGCGCACTGCGGACTACCGGGGCCTGGCCGACCGCATCGTCAAGGTCCAGGAGGTGTTCAAGGCCGACGCGGAGCAGGAGGCGGAGAGGTACGAGAAGCTCGCCCGGCGGCCGGAGGCCGCGTGCGCCCGGAAGGAGCTGCTGAGCTACGCCGCCGACGTGCGTACAGCGGTGAAACAGGTCACCGACGAGCAGTCGGAGGCGGTTGCCGGCGCCGTCGAGCACGCCGACGGCGCCGGCAACTCCCTCGCCCGGCTGATCGGTTCGCTGGGCAACTTCGCGGGCGACTACAGGACGGCGGCCGAGGAGATCGCGAACGCGAGCACGGCGGAGACGGGGAGCGTCGTCCAGCGGCTCGACTTCGCCTCGTCCCGCACGATCTGGGAGGAGTACGCGGAGAAGGTCAAGGAACTGTCCCGCCAGCCCGGGTCATGACTGCCCCGCGCACCCCCGGCCCGTCCACTCCGGGGCCGGCGGCGCAGCGCCGCCGGCCCCGGTCGCCCACCTCGGGTGATCGGGGCCGGCGCCCCGCGGCATCCGGAGGTGGGCTCAGCCTCCCGATGCCACCGGGCCCGCCGCGCCCGCCGCGCCCGCCGCGCCTTCCGCAGCCGTGACGTCCGGCGCCACGGCACGGGGACGCCCGGGAGGGGTGCGCATGTCGAGGCACGCCGATGGGGCGCACGGGAGCCAGCCGCTGCTCCAGCTCCCGTTCTGGTAGCGGGACCTGTACCAGAACCCGCCGTCCATCGCCTGCACGACGACGTCCACCTCTCCGGGGCGCTCCAGCACCTGGATGTCGCCGGTGGCGACGCCGCCGAGCGAGACCCGGCCGCCGAAGTCCCCGTTCGGCTTGTTCCAGGTGGTCCACACATCGTGGTTCGGCCCGATGTAGAAGTACTGCTGAGTGCCGTCGTCGAAGGTGTAGAAGGGGGTTATGTCCCCTTCGCTGCCACCGCAGAGCATCCGGTCGCCCTGGCGGAAGGGATCCTCGATCGTGACCGCCGGCTTGCGGCACCGGTCCACCCTGACGTAGTCCACCCAGGCCGCGTTGGCGGTCCCCGCCGTCGCGGCGAGCGTGCCCACCAGCGTGGCCGCGACCACGGCGGCCCTGCTGAGCCTCTTGCTTCCCACAGTTGATCTCCGGTTCGTAGAAGGGGGCCGCCGGCCGACCGGCCGGCGGAGGGGCACGTCCGGGGCGCGTCCGGCTACCGGAACCAGCCGCTCCAGCTGCCGTTCGTCGAACGGTTGTTGAACCAGTGCCGGGAATCGGTGCCGATCACCTCCAGCTGGACGAAGGCGCCGTTGTGGGCGTTGACCCGGACGTCGCTCGTGGCACGGCCGCCGAGCGAGACCAGCGGGCTGCGGGTCTCGTCCGGGTTGGTCCAGTAGGTCCACACCGCGTGGTCCGTGCCGATGAAGAAGGTCTGCACCGTCCCGTCGTCGAAGGTGTAGATCGGCATCTCCCGGCCGAACCCGCCTCCGCAGAGGTACAGGCCGTTCAGGCCGGCCAGCTTCTCGACCGAGACCGTCGGCTTGTCGCAGTACCAGAGCCTGATCGTCTCCAGCGAGGCCGCGCCGGCGGTGCCCGCCGTCCCGGCGATCGTCCCCGCCACCGTCGCGGCGACCACCGCCACCGC
Source organism: Kitasatospora sp. NPDC058115 (assembly GCF_042884635.1). Taxonomy (NCBI): domain Bacteria; kingdom Bacillati; phylum Actinomycetota; class Actinomycetes; order Kitasatosporales; family Streptomycetaceae; genus Kitasatospora; species Kitasatospora sp. NPDC058115. The sequence goes on along the minus strand of NZ_JBHVTL010000050.1, from coordinate 2,732 downwards.
CCCGGCCGCCCGCCCGAGCTTCCTCGTCCTCACCACTGACCTCCCGATGACCCGTCCGCCGACATGGTGAGGGCCCGGCCCCGGGGGGCGGCGGACGACGGTCTCCGCCGTCGGCCGGCTCCGGGCCCTCAGCACGAGACTGGCACCGGAGTTGACGACCCGTCACCGACGACCGACGGGTAACGGCCGTCCGGCCGGGCCCGCCTGCCCCCGAGGTCCACCCACCTCTGCCCGCATCCATGACAACCGGCGGGCCGGCCCAAACCGTCACCGGCTCGCCGGCCCCGCGCCCCACCGGGGGCCGCGGGCGGTGACGTGCCCCGTCGACCTCGATCGGCCCGGCCCGCCGTGCCCGGCGTCGGTGGTCGTCACGCGCCCGCCCCGGCCGGAACGGCCTCGGCGGCACACGGAAGGCACCGCCGGCTCCGCGGGGGGCCTCGTCCAGGGGGGAGCGTGTGCGCCTCCGGACGACCGGCGGGGTGAGGTTCGGTTCGTGAAGAGGCGTCTCCGCAGTGCCGGCCTCGGCCTTCCGTCGAAGGGCCCGGTCACGGCAGGCGGAGCGGGATGTGGACCGGCGCCGGCAGCCCGGGGCGGCGCCGGCGCTGCTGAGCGGCCGAGAAGCAGGACGCCCCACAGGGGCGCCGGGCCCGGGGGCGCGCACCGTCCTGCACGACGCTGCCGGCATGCTGCCGACCGCCGTCCAGACCCCGGCCGCCGTCTCGCGCGGAGACGGCGGTGCAGGATCCGGTCCGGCGTCAGCATGATGGAGGCCCTCGCCTGCGCCGGCTGCGGCCAGGTCGCGGAGCGGGACCGATCAGTGGACGGTCAGGTCATCCGCGATCCGCGATCCGCGATGCGCGTCGCGGCGCTCGGCGGCGGTCGCATGCCGAGCCACTGCTCGGCGTCCCAGGCCTCGAAGCGTTCCACCTCGGTGAACCCCAGCTTCGCCGCGAGCCGCATCGAGCCGGTGTTGGCGCTCTGGGTGGTGAGCACGACCGGCTCGCCGGGCAGGGTGGTGGTGAGCCAGTCGAGCGCCGCCGCGCACGCCTCGGTGGCGTAGCCGAGTCCCCAGGCCCGGGGCAGGAAGAGGTAGCCGAGGTCGAGCTTCCCCGCGGCGGCCGGGCGGCGGTGGCCGGTCGCCCGCCGGAGCAGGACGTGTCCGATCATCGCCCCGTCGAGTTCGACGACGAAGCTGCCGGGCCACTGCTCGGGCACCTCGGGCAGTTCGCGCTCCAGCACCTCGCGCTGCCGGGGCCCGCCGACGTAGGCGTTCACCTCCGGCGAGGCGGACAGCTCGACGAACGCCGCACGGTCCCGGGCCTCGGGCGCGCGGAGCACGAGCCTCCCGGTCGTGATCGGCGCGGGCGGCCAGGCGATGGCTCCAAGATCATCCATTCGTCCACCCTAGCGGGTGCACGAACGGTCGGCCGGAGCGCGCTGCCCGCCTCCGGGAACCGGATCGGACGGCGGCCCGGCTCAGCCCTCCGCGCGCTCCGCCCGGTCGGCGGCGGCCGACTGGTGGGCGAGGTCGAGGCCGAGGCGGGTCGGGTGGTGGTGGACGGTCCGGCCGTTGCGGACGGTGGCGAGGAGGCCGGCGTCGCGCAGGACGGAGGCGTGCCGTGACGCGGCGGCGGGGGAGACGCCGAGGGTGGCGGCGAGCCGGTTGGTGGTGAGGGCCGGGGTCCTGACCGCGGCGACCAGGGCCGCCGCCCTGGTCGCGCCGAGCAGGGACTCCAGGGCCCGGGGCGGCACGTGGAGTTCGGGGTCCGGGGCGAGCGGGGCGGTGGTCGCCGGAAAGCTGATGATCACCTCGTCCTCCAGCGGGTTGAAGGAGATCCCGGTGGCGAGGGCGGAGGGCTGGAGGATCAAGGGCCGTCCTTCGAGGGAGTCCAGGGAGTCGACGCGGGTGTTCAGACGCAGGTGGCGGCCGTCCCAGTCGACCGACGGGTGGACCGCGCGCAGCAGGCCGGGCGGTCCGCCGAGGGCGGCGTGGGTGAGCGTCCTGGCGGCCGCGGCGGAGACCCGGGAGGCGATGCGCCGGCGGTAGGGGTCGAGCGCGGTGGTCCGCAGGCCGGCGAGGATCCGGTCCAGGGCGGCGCCCGCCCGGGGGTCGCCCTCGACGAGGCCGCGGGTGAAGGGCGTCAGGGCGCCGGAGCGGGCCAGGTCCACCAGGTGGGCCACGGCGGGCGGTGACCCGGGGTCGACCGGGGCCGGGGCGGGGCGGGCGGCCTCGTCGAAGAAGGCCGGCAGGTAGAGGTCCGTGTAGAGGTCGAACAGCCGGTTGTGCTGCGGGTTCCAGGCCCGGGCGACGTCCCGGCGCCACGCCGTCAGGTGCCGGGCGGCCGACCGCATGGCCAAGTGGCTCCCGCTCAGGGCGAGTTCGTAGCCGAAGTCGGGTTCGTCGGCGACCCGCATCCGGTCGAGGTCGTCGGTCGTCAGGCGGAGCTCTATCAACAGCGCATCCCTGGGCGGGCCCTGGCGGTGCTGGGCGCGGATCGTTTGCGTCCTCGTGCAAAAGCGTAGTCGCCGGGGCGCCGGGAGAGGAGGGTTGGTCATGCCTCGCACCGCCGCGGCACGGGGCACGGCGGCGCGGGGCGAGCGCGGGGCGGGGGGGGGGCGCCCGGGGGCGCGGGCGCCCGGGGGCGGGGGGGGGTCCCCCCGGCGGGGGCGGGGGCGCGGCAGGGGGAGGCCCACGAACCGAACAACAACCGGGCGCACCACCCCCCCCCCCC